>JAGWSB010000083.1 GCA_028876375.1 Chloroflexota bacterium
CCGCGACGCGGTCGTCGCGCAGGCCCCGCTCGGGCCGTGGCCGACGACGGCGTGGGACTTCGCGCGCCCGCGGGCCCACCTGGGGCACGACGGCGGCGGCGCCGTCGGATCGGGGCCCGGGATCGCCGTCGGCGGGGCGCTCGGGGCGCAGGGCAGCGGACGGCCCGTCGTCGCGATCGTCGGCGACGGCGAGCTCCTCGCCGCGCCGACCGCGCTCTGGACGGCGGCGCACCACGCGATACCCATCCTGTTCGTGGTGAAGAACAACCAGAGCTACCACAACGACGTCGAGCACCAGGACCGCGTCGCGCGCGACCGCGGCCGGCCGCCCGAGAACAAGTGGATCGGGCAGAGCATGGACACGCCGGGCGTCGACTTCGCGGGACTGGCGCGCGACATGGGGGTCGAAGGGATCGGACCCGTCGCGCAGCCGGCCGAGCTGGCCGGAGCGATGAAGCGCGCGGTCGCGGCGATGGACGACGGCCGTCCGGTGCTCGTCGACGTGAGGGTCGGCGCGACGTAGCGGTCAGCCCCGGGGCGGCGGCGGCCTCCGGGGATCCGGCTCGTCCGGCGGGATGGCGGCGACGATCTCGGCGCTCAGTCCCGCTTCCAAGGTGAGCACGCGGCCGCGATCGTCCACGTACGACTCCTCGATCCGGCCGTCCGGGTGCCGGAACGTACGCTTCGATCCGTTGAGCGACAGGATCCCGTCGGGCACGTTGCGCACCAGCGAGACGAAGTAGCTGAAGCCCGTGCCGCGCGACAGCTCGTAGCGCTCCGCGTACTCCTCGGCGCTCACGTCGTCGCGCAGGAGCACGCAGTCCACCTCCTTGTCGCGACCCTGGAGGCGCCAGCGGATCGTCCACAGGCCGTCGCGCGGGTGGGCGCGGGCCGGGTGCAGGGGATCGTCCAGCGCGGTCGGTGCGTCGCGTCGCAACGGCAGCGGACGGCCGAGGAGCATCGAGGAGTCGACGAGGAGCTCTTCGCCGTCGACGGAGACGACGGTCGAGGCGTGGTTGACCTCGTCGGGCCAGCGCGTCGGGTCCATGGTGCCGATGAGGCGGCGCGCGTCGAAGCCCAGCGAGACGAGGAGCGCGTGCAGCGCGCCGCTGCTCGGCCAGCACGTTCCGCCGGCGCCGTGCCGGAGGAACGCGTGGAAGAACTCGACGGGCTCCGCGCCGCCGAGGGGACGGCGCCCCGAGACGACGGCGATGCGCTTCTGCACGTTGTCCCACGGGACGTTCGCGCACCACGCCGCGTAGACGGCGTCGAGCCCCGCGCGCGTGACGGCAGGCGCGGCGGGCAGTCCGAGGCGCCCGAGCACGTGCGCGACGAGCGGTCGGGGCAGCACGTCGAGGAGGTTAAAGGGGTCGGAGCGCGCGGAGGAACTCCTCGGCGAACGCGGCCACCGGCCGGAGCAGCGCGTCCGGCGCTATCCCGCCGACGAGGAGCGCCGCGAACACGAGCATGCCCAGGACGCCGGCGACGGGCCGCGGCTCCGGACGCCACGACGGCAGACCGTCCGCGAACAGCACGATCGCCATGCGCAGCTGAGCGAGGAGCAGGAGGAGCGTCGCGAGCACGAGCGCCCCGCCGAGCCAGCCGGCGAAGGCGTAGGCCATGAGCTCGACGAAGAAGTGGCCGGGGAACGCGACGACGGGCGGCGCTCCGACGAGGCCGACCCCTCCGATGACGAAGGTGGCGGCGGCGAGGGGTGCGCGTGCCGCGCGCGGCGCGCCGCCGGCAGCGCGCCTCTCGAGGGCGCCCGCGGCGAGCAGCTGCTGCGTCGCGCTCGCGCCCGTCGCGAGCGCGATGGTGATGCCGCCGACGAGCCCGGGGCCCGAGAAGGTGCCGACGCCGACGACGGCCATGCCGAGGTCCGCGATGACGGACGAGACGACGAGGCGGCGCAGGTCGGCCGCGCCGACCGCCAGGATGGCGCCGCCGAGCGCGGAGAGCGCGCCGATGCCGAGGAGGAGGTCCTGCACCTTCGCGAGCTGCACGATGGACGGCAGGAGTCCGCTCTGCGTGAGGATCTCGGCGAACGCGATGACGATCGTCGGCGTGAGGACGCCGAAGTACAGCGCGAGCGACGTCGCCGGCGCCTCGCCGGCCAGGAGCGCGGCGTGCGTGTGGAACGGGATGAGCGCGAGCTGGAGCGCGAAGGCGACGTAGAGGATGACGACGAGGAGAACGAAGGTGGACTGCGGCTGGTCGTGGGGCAGCCCGGCCGCGAGCGCGAGCGCGGCGAGGCCGATCGTGCCCCCCAGCGAGACGAAGGCGAAGTGGCGGATCGCCGCCTCGACGCTCCGGTTGCGATGGATCTGGAAGGTGAACGAGCCGACGGGGAGGAGCAGGCCGACGAGGAGCGCGGCGTACGTCGCGAGGGGACTGACCAGGAGGAGCACCGCGACGACGACGGCGCCGACGCCGAGCGCGATGGGGAAGAGGTTGTAGGCCGGCTCGTCCAGCCAGACGTCGGCGACGATGACCGCGAGGAGGCCGAGCAGCGCGACCGCCGCGAGACGCGCGAGCGGAGTGAGGCGCAGGTCGAGCGACAGGACCTGCCCGCGCGACTCGGGCGCGAGCACGAGGAGCACGACGGCCGCCGCGAGCGCGCCCAGCGAGAGCACCGCCGCGACCGCGACGCGCTTGCGAAGCGCGAAGACGAGCGGAGAAGCGAGCGCGAGGACCGCGACGGGGACGATCAGCTCGCTCACTCGCGCACCGCGCGCTCGTTGACGATGAGGAAGGCGCCGACGAGGGCGACGACGACCTCGATCCACGCGATCCCGATGGTGAGCTCGAGCTGCGGCCCCGGCGCGAGGCGCACGAGGAGCTGGACGCCGGTGAGCATGAGGAGCGCGCCGAGCGACGTGCGCACGGCGCTGCGGGCGGTGACGAGGATCGCCGTGCCCGAGCTGAGCAGCCAGAAGGCGGCCACCTGGACGAGGACGTCGCTCCGGTCGGACCCGAGCAAGGTGAACGACGCCGCCTGCAGGTCGACGCTGCGGAACGAGACGAACGCCGCGGGCGTCGCGATCGCGGCGATGAGCGTCGCGACCCACAGGCGCCACTCCGGATCCTCTCCGTAGTCGCGGTCGCGCGCCGCGACGAAGAGGATCCCGGACGCGGCGAGCCCCGCCGCGCCGAGCACCGCGAGCTGCGCGACGGTCGCCGCGGCGGCGGCGATGGCGTTCGCGGCGATCGAGACCGCGAGGAAGGCGGCGGCCATCGCGCGCAGGCGCGACGCTCCGTTCGCGACGAGCGTCGTGAGCGCGACCGCGGCGAGGAGGACCACCTCAGCGCACCGCCCACACGAGCAGCGCGACGATGAGCAGCGTCGCCAGCCAGACCCCGGCGCCGCGCTCGAAGATGCCAAAGCCCACGCTCGCGCGCTCCGCGAGCGCGCCGAGCGTGCGGAACGCTCCGACGCCGATGGGCACGGGATCGAGCGCGCGCATCGCGGGTCCGGAGCGGGCGGCGACCCTCTCGAGGAGCGGCAGGAGCGGCCGCACGGTGCGCGCGAGGATCACCGCGAAGGCCGCGACCGCCGCGATGGCGCCGATACGCAGGATGTCGAGCCGCTCCGGCGCGGCGAGGATGGCCCGCGCGACGTCGGCGGCGGGCACGGCGAGCGTGGCCGCGAGCGCCGCGAGGAGGACGGCCACGACGGCGGAGACGACCGCGAGCGGGAGGGGCACCTCGCTCGGCGGGGAACGGCGCGCGAGCTGGGCGAGCTCGACGGCGACGACGGTCGCCGCGGCGACGACGCCGAGGACGCGCGTCGCCGGGTCGTCGACGAGAAGGGCTCCCGCTCCCGCGCAGACCGCGCCGGCGACGAAGATGGTCGACCCGCCGACGAGGGCGATGTGCTCGCGGTGCGGCTCGAGCCACGACGAGCTCGCCAATGCCGAGGCGGCGCGCACGCCGAGCGCGACGAGCCCGCCGGCCACGCCGAGGGGCGAGCCGGTCGCGATGCCGATCCACAGCACGACGAGAGCGAGGTCCGCGCGCACGCTCTCCCACTGGTCGGCCATCGTCAGCGACACCGTCCCGGCGTACGCCGCGGTGAGGATCGCCGCGGCGAGCACGACGTCCGACCAGCTGATGAGCGGGAGCGCCGCGATGGCGACGGTGACGACCGCTCCGACGACGATGGCGCGCGTCGGCACGCGCCCGCTCGTCGCCACCGTCACGGCGATGGCGAGGAGGACGAGGACGACGCCGGCAAGGCGCACGTCGGCGCCGAGGTCCGGGAGCGCGATCGCCCCCGCGGGGACCGTGCTGCGCGCGAGGAGGCGGAGGACGAACAGCGTCGCGCCGATGCCCGCCGGCATGAGCACGAGGCTCCCGAGCGGACCGGGGTCGCTCGCGTCACGGCCCTCCTCGATGCTCCAGGCGACGACGGGGTAGAGGCCCGCGAACAGCAGTCCGCCGATGGTCGCGGCGAGGAGCACGTCCGACGTCACGGATCCCGGGAACAGGTCGGCGATCACGTAGCCCGGGCTCCCGTGGCTCGAGATGAGGAGCGCGGCGAGGATCCACGCCTGGAGGCCGACCGCGAGGTACCCGCCCGCGCGCGCGGTCGCCGCCGCCGGAGCCACGGCGAGGAGCGCGACCACGGTGAGCGCGGCGACGACGGCGAGCACGACGGTCGCCGCGACGAGGTCGTCCGTGACGACGAGGGCGATCGTGACGAGGCCGACCGCGAGGATCGACGCGGCGAGCGCGGGATGGCGTCGCGGCATGCGCTGCGCGGTCGCGAGCGCCGCGCCCGTGAATGCGATGGTCAGCGCGAGCGCGATAGCGGCGAGCGGGTCCACTTCGTACGACGCTTGAACGGTCGGTCCCCCGATGGCCGACCATTCCCACAGCGCGCGGCCCGCGGCGCGCGTAGGATCGACGAACGGGTCGAGCGCGACCGGAAGGACGGATCCGAGCGCGAGAAGGGCGATCCCCACGCGCCGCGCCACGCGGACGCGCTCGGGGAGGAACAGGACGAGTCCGCCGACCGCCAGTGCTATCGCCGAGGGAACGAGCGGAAGCTCTGCTGGCATGCGGCCTGCATTAAGGTAGCCGATAGGTGGACATTCGCCTTCTACCTCAGCAACAGCTCAAGGTCACACCGAAACAGATCGCCGCCAACTACATCCTGCAGCTCTCCTCCATCGAGCTCCAGGAGGTCATCGACCAGGAGCTCGAAGAGAACCCGGCGCTCGACCTCGAAGAGGTGCAGGTGTGCCCGCTGTGCGGCGGCGAGCTGCAGGGCCGCGTCTGCGTCCGCTGCTTCGGGACGGGCTCGAAGCCGACGCACACGCTGTACACGCAGGAGGACGAGCCGCTCGAGGGCACGAACCTCATGGTCCGTGACGAGGACGACGAGGAGTTCGATCCCATCGCGCGCGCCGAGGCGGAGACGACGCTCGCCGAGTACCTCAACTGGAACGTGCGCGTCCTGCTGCCCAAGCGGCTGCACAAGGTGGCCGAGGAGATCGTCGGCGACCTGAACGACATGGGCTACCTCGAGGTCAAGCTCGAGGAGGTCGCGAACGCGGCGGGCGTGAGCGTCCCGGACGCGGAGCAGGCGCTCCGCGCGATCCAGTCCGTCGAGCCCTGGGGGCTCGGCGCGCGCGACACTCGCGAGTGCCTCCTCATCCAGATGGACCGGCTGGAGGAGCTCGGCGAGGAGGTCCCGCCGCACGCGCGCGCGATCGTCGCGGACCACCTGCGCGAGCTCGGCGAGCACAAGTTCGGCGACGTCGCGCAGGCGCTGCGGATCTCGCGCGAGAACGTGCAGACCGCGTGGGAGTGGGTGAAGGCCAACCTCAACCCGTATCCGGCGAACGCATTCGCGGCCGGACCGGGAGGCGACCTCGCCGGGCAGCGGAGCGCGCTCCGCCCGGACGTCCTCATCTACAAGAACGAGGAGGGCCAGTTCGAGGTCGAGGTCGTCGAGTCGCGGCGATTCTCGCTCCGCGTGAATCCCGTCTACCGCCAGCTCGTCGGACAGCTCCAGGCCGCGCGCGCCGCGCCCGCCGGAGACGGATCCGCTACCCCGAGCATGAACGACCAGGAACGTCAGCACATCCGCGAATACGTGACGCGGGCGAAGTTCTTCATCGACAACATCAACCAGCGCCGCCAGACGATGGGGCGCATCACGAACGTGATCGTCGAGTGCCAGCGCGACTTCCTCGAGCAGGGGATCCAGCACCTGCGTCCGCTCACGCGCGCCGAGGTGGGCGAGCGGATCGGGATGCACGAGTCGACGGTGAGCCGCGCGACGGCGGGGAAGTTCGTGCTGCTCCCCAGCGGTCAGGTCGTCCCGTTCTCCATGTTCTTCACCGCGTCGCTCGGCGTGAAGGACGTCATCAAGAACATCATCGAGGCCGAGGACCGCGCGCGGCCCTTCTCCGATCAGGAGATCGTCGAGAAGCTCCGCGAGGAGCATGGCATCCGCTTGGCGCGGCGGACCGTCGCCAAGTACCGCGAGGAGCTGCAGATCCTACCGGCAAGGCTGCGGAAGCAGTCCTAGCGCCGGGAGGAGTTCCCCTTCGCCGGCGCGGGGCCCAGCGCGGTGCTGATCGCGTCCGCGGCGCTCGAGTCGATCTTGTAGCCGAACGCCGTGCGGTGGACGCCTTCGAGCTCGTGGTCGCGCAGCGCGTCGCGGAGCGAGTGCTCGCGCCACCCGATCTTCGTCGCCAGCTCGGCGGTCGTCATCCAGTCGCGGTCGGCGCTCTTGGCCTTCTCGGCGGCGGAGGCCTTCTCCTGCTTCTTGGGGCTTTTCTGTCCTGGCACGAGGTCAGGCTAGCCGGTTTGCGGCGGGGCGGCGCGCGGCCGTAAAATGGCCTTCAGCGCTGCGGACCCCTCCGTCGGGTCGGGCGCTCTCTTTTTGCACCTTTTATCGATGATGAGGGGGAGGGCCTCCGCCTGTTGGACACACCGCTCACGTGGATCGTTCCTGTCTCCGGGCTCATCGCTCTTCTGACCGCCGCGTACTTCGCCTACGACGTGCTCCACTCGCCGACCGGCACCAAGGAGATGCAGGACGTCGCGGGAGCCATCTACACCGCGGCTGTCGCGTTCATCAAGCGCCAGTACCGCACCATCGCGCTGCTCGCGATCGGCGCGGCCGTCGTCATCGCCGCCGTCGTGTACTTCTTCGAGACGCCGCCCGCCGGCGTGACCGCCGGGGAGCTGGCGATCCGTACGGCCATCGCCTTCCTCGTCGGCGCGACGGCGTCGATGCTCTCGGGGATCATCGGCATGTTCGTCGCGGTCAAGTCGAACCTGCGCACCGGCGCCGCCGCGCAGACCTCTCTCGGTAACGCCCTGCGCATTTCGCTCCGCGGCGGCGCGGTCTCCGGGATCCTCGTCGTCGCTCTCTCGCTCATCGGCGTCTTCGTCATGTTCACCGCGTACAACGGATTCGCGCATCCTGACCAGGCGCCCTTCCTCATCGTCGGCTTCGGGTTCGGGGCGTCTTTCGTCGCGCTGTTCGCGCAGCTCGGCGGCGGCATCTACACCAAGGCCGCCGACCTCGGCGCCGACCTCGTCGGCAAGGTCGAGGCCGGGATCCCCGAGGACGACCCACGCAATGCGGCCGTCGTCGCGGACCTCGTCGGCGACAACGTCGGCGACTGCGCCGGCCGTGGCGCGGACCTCTTCGAATCCACCGCCGCCGAGAACATCGGCGCGATGATCCTGGGCGTCATCATCTTCAACGCCACCCACAACCCGGCGTGGATCCTGTTCCCGCTCATCGTCCGCGGATTCGGGATCGTCGCCAGCGTCGTCGGCATCTTCCTCGTGCGCGGGCGCGAGGAGGGCGACCCCATGAACTCGCTCAACACCGGCTTCTACGTGACGACGGCGCTCAACATCGTCTTCATGTGGCTCGCGACGAACACGCTGCTCAACGAGCAGGGCACCGGCTACTGGTTCTTCCTCGCCGGCCTCGTCGGCATCCTCACGAGCCAGGCGTTCGTGTACATCACCCGCTACTACACCTCCGGCGGCTGGCGTCCCGTGAAGGAGATCGCGGAGGCCTCACGCACCGGCGCCGCGACCGTGATCATCTCCGGGACCGCGGTCGGCTACGAGACGACCGCGCCGTCGATCATCACGATCTCCCTCGCGCTCTTCCTGTCGTACTTCTTCGGCAACAGCACGGGCCTGCCGAACGGCGGCGTGTACGGCACCGCGGTCGCGACGATGGGCATGCTCATGAGCGCGGCGTTCATCCTCGCGATGGACACCTTCGGACCCATCACCGACAACGCCGCCGGCGTCGTCACCATGGCGGGCGCCACCGAGGAGATCCGGCACCGCATGGACAGGCTCGACGCCGCGGGCAACACGACGAAGGCGCTGACCAAGGGCTACGCGGTCGCGTCCGCCGCCCTGGCGGCCTTCCTCCTCTTCTCCGCCTACCTCGACCGCATCGGCGAGCTCAAGCACGAGCCGTCGCCGGCGCCGCTCAGTCACACCGTCAACCTCGCGCACGTCGACGTGTTCCTGGGCGGCCTCCTCGGCGCGATGCTCGTGTACCTCTTCTCCTCGCTCGCGATCCGCGCGGTGGGCCGTGCGGGTAGCGCGATCATCGAGGAGGTCCGCACGCAGTTCCGCGAGCATCCGGGGATCATGGCCGGCACCGAGAAGCCGGACTACGCGCGCGTCGTCGACATCACGACCGCGTCCGCCCTCCGCAACATGATCGCGCCCGGCCTGCTCGCCGTCGGCGCACCGATCGTCGTCGGCGTCCTGCTCAAGTCGCAGGCCGAGGCGGCGTTCCTCATGGTCGGCACGATGGCAGGCGTGATCCTCGCGACCGTCCTCAACAACGGAGGCGGCGCGTGGGACAACGCCAAGAAGTACATCGAGCTCGGCGAGCTCAAGGGCGCCGACGGCAAGGTCATCGGCAAGGGCACGCCGGAGCACGCCGCCGCCGTCGTGGGCGACACGGTCGGCGACCCGTTCAAGGACACCGCCGGCCCGAGCCTGCACGTGCTCGTGAAGCTGCTCTCGACGATCACGCTCGTTCTCGCGCCTCTCTTCATCTAGACGTCATCGCGCAGCCCCCAGCCGGGTGACGCACCCGGCTTCGGGCTGCGCGCTCCGCGCTAGGGTGTCCGCGTGCGGATCGACCTGAACAGCGATCTCGGCGAGGGCGCCGGCGCCGACGAGCTGATCATGCCCTCCATCACCTCGGCGAATGTCGCGTGCGGCGCGCATGCCGGCGACGAGGAGACGATGCGGCGCACGATCGCGCTGGCGAAGGAGCACGGCGTCGCCGTCGGCGCGCATCCCGGGTACCGCGATCGAGCGAGCTTCGGGCGGGTCGCGCTCGACCTGACGCGCGACGAGCTGCTCGCCGACCTCAAAGTCCAGCTCGAGGCCATCCGGGGCATCGCCGACGCCGCGGGCGTGAAGCTCGCGCACGTCAAGGCGCACGGCGCGCTGTACAACCGCGGCGAGCGCGACGACGCGATCGCGTCGATCGTCGCCGAGGCGGTGCGCCGCTTCGACGCGGACCTCGTGCTCTACGCGCCGCCGGGCTCCGCGATGGAGCGCGCGGCGAAGGCGCTCGGGCTGCGCGTCGCGCGCGAGGGGTTCGCCGACCGCGCCTACGAGCCGGACGGGACGCTGCGCTCGCGCAAGCTGCCGGCTTCGGTGCACGACGACCCGGCCGTCGCGGCCGCGCAGGCCGTGTCGATCGCGCGCGACCATCGCGTCACCGCGTCGGACGGCGGCACGCTCGCGGTCGAGGTCGACACGCTCTGCCTGCACGGCGACACACCCGGAGCTCCCGCGATCGCGCGCGCCGTCCACGCTGCGCTCGCCGCGGCGGGGATAGACGTGCGGGCGGCGGGAGCGCGCTGACCGCGGCGCGCATGCAGCCCCGCATCCTGCCGTTCGGCGAAGCGGCGCTCCTCGTCGAGCTGGAGCGGCGCATCGATCCGCTCGTCGCGGCCCGCGCCGCGGCGCTCGCCGATCGCTGGGAGGCCCTCGGCCGCGGCCCCGCGGTGCCGACGTACGCGTCGGTCCTGCTCCGCTGGGACCCGCTCGTCACCGTGGCCGAGGCGGCGCGCCGCGAGGCGGAGACGATCCTCGCCTCGCTGGGCGACGTGCGGCCCCTCGGGAAGGGACGCCTGGTGGAGGTGCCGACGCGCTACGACGGCCCCGACCTCGACGACGTCGCGCGCGCCAGCGGCCTCTCCGCTCGGGAGGTCGTGCGCGCCCACACCTCGCGCGACCACGTGGCGTACTTCGTCGGGTTCATGCCCGGCTTCGCGTACTGCGCGGGCGTCGACGAGCGCATCGTCGCGCCGCGCCTGGCCTCGCCACGGGCGCGCGTCCCCGCGGGATCCGTCGCCGTCGCCGACGGGCAGACCGCGGTGTACCCGGCGGACTCGCCAGGCGGATGGCGTCTCCTGGGACGCACCGATCTCGTCGCCTTCGACGCGTCGCGCGACGAGGCCGCGCTCGTCCGCCCCGGCGACCGCGTCCGCTTCGTCGCCCTGTGACGACGCTGCGCGTCCTGGCGCCCGGACTGCGCTCGACGATCCAGGACGCGGGTCGCTTCGGCCACCTGCGGGACGGCGTGCCGCCGTCGGGGCCCGCGGACGCGCTCTCGTTCGAGGCGGCGCAGCGTCTCGTCGGGAACGGCGCGTCCGACGCGGCGATCGAGATCGTCGGCCTGCCGTTCCGCTGCGCGCTCGACGCGCCGCGCTTGGTCGCGGCGACGGGGCCGAACGTGCGCGTCCGCGCGCGCGGCAGCGTCGCCGGATCGACGAGCGTGTTCGCGCGCGCCGGCGAGGAGATCGCCGTCGAGGGCGACGCGCGCTTCGCGTACCTCGCCGTCTCCGGCGGCTTCGCGCTCGACGAGCGGCTCGGCTCGCGCTCCACCTATCTAGCGGCGGGGATCGGGCCGCTCCCGCGGCCGCTCGCGGCGGGCGACGAGCTGACCGTCGGCGCGGCGCGCTGGGGCGCCGACCACGCCGGCGGGAGGATCGTTCCGCGCGCTCGGGACGGACGGATCCGGGTCACGCGTGGTCCGCACGCCGATCGCTTCACGGATGCCGGCGCGTTCTTCGCGGCGACGTACCGCGTCAGCGAGCGGAGCGACCGCATGGGGACGCGCCTCGAAGGCCCTCGCCTGGAGACGACCGGAGAGGAGATCCTGTCGATCGGCGTGCTCGCGGGCGCCGTCCAGGTCCCGCACGGCGGCGAGCCCATCGCGCTGCTCGCCGATCATCAGACGACGGGCGGCTATCCCATCGTGGCCGTCGTCATCCGCGCCGACGTCGGCCTCCTCGCGCAGGCGTGGCCGGGTGAGGAGGTCTCGTTCTACGAGGTGCGGGTGGACGAGGCCGTGCGCGCGATCCGCGACGAGCGGCGCCGGCTCGAGGCGATGGTCCGGTAGAGCGCCACCATCTCGAGCGCGGCCTCCATCGCCTCGGCGCCCTGGTTGCCCAGGCGCCCTCCGGCTCGCGCCTTCGCCTGCGCCACCGTGTTGCAGGTGAGGACGCCGAACGGCACCGCGGCGGGGTAGGTGATCGAGAGCTCCATCAGCCCCTGGGAGACCGCGCTCGCGATGTACTCGAAGTGCGGCGTCTCGCCCTTGATGAGGCAGCCGACGGGGACGACCGCGTCGTAGGCGCCGGTGTCCGCGAGCGCCGCGACGGCGGCGGGGAGCTCGAAGGACCCGGCGACGGTGAAGGAGTCGACGGCCGCGCCGGCGTCGCGCGCGGCCGCGACCGCGCCGGAGGCGAGGCGCGCGGTGACCTCGGCGTTCCAGCGCGCGGCGACCAC
>JAGWSB010000084.1 GCA_028876375.1 Chloroflexota bacterium
CGGCGTCGACGCTGTCGTCGAGAGCGTGGACGACGGCCCGCCGACGATCGTCGGCTCGACCGGGTCCGGCGCCCGCACGCTCCTGGTGTACGACCACTACGACGTGCAGCCGCCCGACCCGCTCGACGAATGGGAGACGCCGCCCTTCGAGCCCACCGAGCGCGGCGGCTACCTCTACGCGCGCGGCGTGTCGGACAACAAGGGCAACCTCATGGCGCGCCTCCAGGCGCTCGAGCTGTACCGCGAGGTCTTCGGCGAGCTGCCTCTCCGTGTGCGCGTCCTCTACGAGGGTGAGGAGGAGATCGGGTCGTCCCACCTCCAAGCGTTCGTCCGGCGCTACGCCGATCGGATCCGCGCGGACGGCTGCATCTGGGAGTCCGGATACAAGGACGCCGCGGGACGGCCGACGCTCAGCCTCGGGCTCAAGGGCATCGCGTACTTCGAGCTGCGCGTCCGCTCCATCGCGAAGGACGCGCACAGCTCGCTGGCGACGATCCTCCCGAACGCGGCCTGGCGCCTGGCGTGGGCGCTGTCGACGCTCAAGAACGAGCGCGACGAGATCACGGTCGACGGCCTGATGGACCGCGTGCGCAAGCCCGACCAGGCCGACCTCGCGCTCCTCGACGCGCTCCCCTTCGACGAGGCGGAGATGGCGAAGCTCCACGGCGCGAAGGGCCTCAACCGTGGACTCTCGGGAACGCCGCTCAAGGTGAAGCACTTCCTGGAGCCGACGTGCACGATCTGCGGGCTCAGCTCCGGCTACTCGGGCGAAGGTTCGAAGACGGTGCTGCCCGCCGTCGCGAGCGCGAAGCTCGACTTCCGCCTCGTGCCCGACCTCACGCCTGAGCTCGTCGCCGACCTGCTGCGCACGCACCTCGACCGCCGCGGCTTCACCGACGTGCAGGTCGAGCCGCTCCACGGTGAGCTGCCGTCGCGGTGGCCGGCCGACACGGACGTCGCGAAGGCCGCCGTCGCCGCTCTCCGCGCGACGTACTTGACGGACCCCGTCGTCTATCCGCTCACCGTCGGCTCGGGACCGATGGCGCAGGTGTGCGACACGCTGCGCATCCCGGTCGTGGGGTTCGGATCGGGGAACGCGGGATCCGCGAATCACGCGCCGAACGAGAACGTCAAGGTCTCCGACTATCTCGATCACGTCCGCGCGTTCGGACGCTTCCTCCACACTTTCGCAGGGCACGCGCTTTAGCCCCGTCGTCAAAGACGGGTCAACGTTCGCGGCCACGAGCACGCACGACGCGCGGATCCGCGCCGGCGAACGCATTTTTGGCCCGCTGTTACAGACCCGACACAGACATGCTGCCGCGCGCTCGGTCGGCGGTACGGGCGATGCGGCCCAGGTAGGCCGCAAGTCAACGGAAAGGAGCGGCCGCATGGCGCAGGAGAAGCAGCAGCGGAAGTCGGGCGGTGCGATGACCGTGGCCGAGGCGGGCCGGATGGGTGGACGCCTCGTCCGCGAGAAGTACGGTCCCGAGTTCTACGAGAAGATCGGCAAGAAGGGCGGCTCCTCCACGGCGGAGCGCTACGGTCCCGAGTTCTTCGGAAAGATCGGCCGCAAGGGCGGGAAGGCCGTTACGGCGAAGTACGGCCCCCAGCACTTCGAGAGGATCGGCCGCAAGGGCGGCCAGAAGGTCGCCGACCTGATCGAGCGCGCGAAGTCGCTCGAGGAGCAGTCACCGCCGGAGGAGCGCGAGCACCGCGAGGGCGAGCCGGCGGCGTGACTCGCGTGCGGAGCGACGATCCGGCTTTGCCGGTCCGAGTGGAGCCATAGCCGCGAAGCGAGGCGGAGCCGAGCCGACGGCTATTTAATAGGATCGGGTCGTAATGACGGCCCGATCCTCGCGTCTGGGGACACGCGTCGTGCGCGCCGCGCGATCCCTTCCCTTTGGGGCCGGCGATCCCGTGGTCCCACCGCTCGTCCAGAGCGTCGCGTTCGCCCACGGCTCCGCCGCGGAGCAGGACGCGATCTTCGCGAACGAGCGTCCCGGCTACGTCTACGGCCGCTACGGCAGCCCCACGACGGCCGCGCTCGAGTCGGCCCTGGCCGAGCTCGACGCCGCCGACGGAGCGGTGTGCTTCGCCACGGGCATGGCCGCGATCCACGCCTACTTCACCGGCTGCGCGCTCGCCGCGGGCGGACGGGTCGTCGCACAGGAGGATCCGTACGGCGCGACGCGCGCGCTGCTCGAGCGCCTCGCGCGGGAGCAGGCTGCCGACGTCGTCTTCGTCGATCCGACCGACGCGTCCGCCGTGGCGCGCGCCCTCGAGGAGCGCCCGACGCGCGTCCTCTACGTCGAGTCCATCTCGAACCCGCTGCTGCGCGTGACGGACGTCGCCGCGCTCGCGTCGCTCGCGCACGCGCGCGGCGCGAAGCTCGCGGTCGATGCGACCTTCGCGAGCCCGATGCTCACGCGCCCGCGCGAGCTCGGCGCCGACGTCGTCATCCACTCGCTCACCAAGTACGTGAACGGCCACGGCGACGCGATGGGCGGGTCGGTGGCCGGCGCCGGCGACGTGGTCGCCGAGATGCGCGAGCGCGCCATCATCGACGGCGGCTACCTGCCGCCGCACGAGGCCTGGCTCATCCTCCGCGGCCTCAGGACGCTCGAGCTGCGCGTCCGGCGCCAGTGCGAGACCGCGCTCGCCGTCGCGCGTCATCTCGCCGCGCATCCGAAGGTCGGCCGCGTGCACTACCCGGGGCTGCCGTCGCACCCGCAGCACGAGCTCGCGTCGCGGCAGTTCGGCGGCGCCTACGGCGGCGTCGTGTCGTTCGCGCTCAAGAGCGACACGCGCGAGGCGGCCTTCCGCTTCCTCGACGCCCTCGAGGTCGTCGCGTCGGCGACGACGCTCGGCGACCTCTACTCGGAGATCCTCTATCCCGCGATGTCGTCGCACCGGCGCATGGACCTCGCCGAGCGCGCTCGGCTCGGCATCAGCGACGGCTTCCTGCGCGTCTCGTGCGGGATCGAGGACCCGGAGGACCTCGTCGCGGACCTCGACCGCGCTCTGGAGCTGACCTAGACGGCGGACTTCCCTCCGGCGCGCTCCGCGGCCCGCCCGAGCGACGTCAGCACGATCACGGCGATGATCGTGACGACGACCGCGTAGATGAACAGGCCGACCAGGCCCGCTTGGGCGGGCAGGTAGGCCTTCACGAGCTCCGTGATGAACGCGTTCCACGCCAGGGCGGCGACGACACCGAAAGCGGCGCTCGCGAGCTGGATCATGGTCGTCAGGAACTGACTTCTCATCGCGTCCTCCTGCTCATCCGATCGTGGCCGGCAAGTATGCCGCGCCGCCGCCGCAAGGCGCGACCGTACACGTCGGGCGATGTTCCCCTCTCGCGTCGCGGTCTTCGTCGTCGCGCTCGCGACGGCGTGCGGCACGGCGGGCGTTCCCGCGCCCGCGTCGTCCCCCGAGCCGCACGGCAGTCCCTCCGAGGCGCCGGCGTCCGCCGCGATCGTCGCGGCGGCACCGCCCACGACCGCTCCGACGCCGACCCGGTCGGCGGCGCCGACGGCCGCGACCGCGGCGGCGACCGCTCCCACGCCGCCGACGCCACCGCCCGCCCTCGCCACCGCTCCCGTCACCGCCGCGCCGCGGACGTCGTCTCCTGCTTCCGCCGTCGCCACCACACCGACCCCGCGGGTCGTACCGACCGGTCGCGCGACGGCGACGCCCGATCTGGTCACGTGGACACGCTTCGCCACGTCATCCGGGACGGTGGTCTACATCCCGTCGACGTGGCGCCCTCTCGACCCCGCGGTGATCGCGCCGACGACGATGACGTTCGCGGCGTCGCCCGAGAGCCCGTCCGCGCCACTGGATGACCACCTCGTGATGGTGTCCGTGAGAGCGATGAGGCACGATCCTCCATTCGCGACCGTCGACTCGTTCGCCGACACGCTGCAGGCGACCGTTCTCAAGGGAATGACGATCTCGCGACAGCCGGGTACGCATCCGAGCGGTCCCGTCGTGCTCCTCAAGTACGTGCGTTCGACGCCGTCGGGCCGACCGATCGAAGCGACCGACGTCCTCTTCGTGCGCGGGGGCGTCGGCTGGGTCCTCAGCCTCGAGGCGGCCGTCGAGCGGTGGTCGCAGACCGCGCCCCTCTTCGTGGAGATCTTCCAGCGGTTCCGACCCGCGTGAGAACGGTCAGTGCTCGCGGCGGAGGTGTCCGAGCACCTCGGCCATGACCCGGCAGTCGATCTCGTTGTAGCGCTCGATCTCGCGCACGATCGGCACGTCCGCGAGGCGCGCGCCGCGCAGCCCCGCTTCCTGCCACGCGTGCCACGCGCCGGCCATCACGCCCGATCCATCGGCCAGACCTTCCGTCCACTGCGTCCGGATGAGCCCCCAGCGGAACATCGCGTTCGCGAAGGCCTTGAGCCCGAACGCGTGCGCCCCGCGCACGACGACGGGCTCGGGATGGATGACCTTCTCCAGGAGGTCGTACCACGAGAGGTCGGGCCAGTGGCGCTCGCGGTGCCGCAGGGCCGCCGAGCGGTAGGCGTTCTCGATCGCGCTGGTCTCCGCCGCCGACCAGTGGAATATCCGCACGGCCTCGGGCCACGCGGCGCCCGCCTCGTCCGCGAGGGCGCGCAGGTGGCCGATCCACTCGTCGATGAGGTCGGCCTCCGCCTCGACGGTGAGGCCGTGGGCGACGAAGGAGCGGAAGTCCCAGCGGCCGTCGAGGCAGCGACCGCAGCCGATCTGGAAGATCAGCGACTGGCCGCCGCGCTCGGGGAACGTCGAGAGGTCGTCGAGGACGTCGTTGACCGTCTCGAAGTCGACGTAGCACTCGACGGGCGCGGGCGTCCGCCACTCTCCGCCGTCGGCCGCGATACGCACGGGCCGCACGTAGAGCGGGTCGCGCGCGCGGTCGCAGGCGAGGATGGCGTCGACGACGCGTCCGCCGTTCTGGCCGCCGAGGCCGAGGAACTCGGCGGTCGCCCGCGGATCGTCGAGCCGCGTGACGCCGCGCGCGTGGGCCGCGGCGCGGACGCGCGGCCCGACGTGCGAGATGAGCGTGAGCTCGCCGAGCTCCTCCGCGAGGTCGCGTTTGGCGTGCTGCCACGGCGCGTCGTAGCGGTCCTTCATGTTCGGCCACAGCTCGGGGATGCTCGGCGCGGGGCGCACGTCCCACGCGCCGCCCTCGCGCCGGACCCGGCGCACCCAGGCGGCCGCCTCGTCGACGACGCGCGCGAGGTCGCGCTCCTGCGAGCGGACGAACGTGTCGCGCGCGACACGGCCGAGGCGGTCCCAGCAGCTCGTGCCGCGCGACTGCCCCTGGCGCCACCCGCGCGCGAGGACGTAGGCGAAGGGCGGCGTCGCTCCCTGGAGGCGGCCGAGCGCGGTGTTGAGCGTCCACAGCCGCGCCATGAGCGCGAGGTCGTTCGACGTCGAGAGCGCGCCGTCCTTGAGCAGATCGAGCGTCGTGTAGCGGACGTCGACGAAGCGGTAGTGCCAGCGCTGCCCGGGCAGGGCGGGGGCGACGAGCGGCTCGGCCTCGCCGTCGAAGGCCGCGGGGAACAGATCGAGCAGAACGTCGGATCGCACGAGAAGGTCGGCGACGCCGTAGGTGCGCGCCTGCGGATCCCGCAGCACCGCACGCGTGATGACGGGGTCGCCCGCGGACATCGCCTGCCACGTGAGGCGCGCGGCGTCGCGCGAGCGGACGTCCTCGGGCGCGTCGGCGACGCGGGTGATCGGATAGCGCCGCGCGATGTCGCGGAGGACGAGCTCTTCGAAGTGGTCGTTGCGCCCGGCGAGGACGCGTGAGAGGTCGAAGCGCGGGTCGTACGTCGGAAGGCGGTCGTCGCGCGTGAATCCCTTCTCGTGCCCGTAGAGGTCGAGCCAGTCGAGGAGCGGATCGCCGTCGCACCAGTGGCGGAGGGCGCGCGCCGCTACCCAGGCCTCCCACTGCGCGTCGCTCTCCGGGTCGTCGATGCTCCCGTCGTCGCGCGTCCAGATGGCGGCGGCGCCGGGATCGGAGAGCCCGAGCCCCAGCTGGATCGTCATCGCGCGCGGGTGTCGCTCCCGAGCGTCCCTTCGGAGGAGCGCAGCAGGTCCGGCAGGCCCCGCAGGTCGGGGCGCTCCGCGAGCGCGCGCCCATCCGCGGGAGCCGGAACGCCGCCGCGGTTGGCCCAGTAGACGTCCATGCCGACACGCGACGCGCCGCCGACGTCGTGGGCCGAGCCGGCGACGAAGAGGACGCGCTCGGCCGCGAGGCCGAGGGCGTCGAGGGCGGCGCGGTACGGACGCGGGTCCGGCTTGTAAGCGCCCGCGGCCTCGGCCGTCATCACGAGCTCGAAGCCGCCGAGCGCCGCTGCCGCGCGCTTGCCGAGCGCGTCCGAGCAGTTCGTGACGATGAAGCGCCGGGTCGCTCCGAGCTTCCCCAGGACCTCGCGCGTGTCGGGCCAGGGCGCGAAGTCGCCCCAGCGACGGAGCATCTCGTCGGCGCGCTCCGGCGCGACGCCGACCTCGCGCGCGGCGTCGCGCACGATGTCCTCGAACGGCCGGTACGCGCGACCGCGCAGGAGCGCCTGGGACGCCGCGTGCCACCTCATCCCGAGATCGGCGTCGCCCGCGACGGCCGTCCACGTCGACCAGGTATCGAGGAGCGCCGTGAGGAGGTCGAACCCGATCGCGTCGTACCGCGGCACCGCGAGAAGTGTCGCAGAGCGATAGGCTTGCCGCCGATGTCGCGCTTCGTCGTCGAGGGCGGCGTGCCGCTCCGCGGCGAGATCACCGCGGCCGGCAACAAGAACGCCGCGCTGCCGCTCATCGCCGCGAGCCTTCTCACGAGCGAGCCCTTCACGCTCCGGAACCTGCCGCGCATCCGGGACGTCCGCGGGATGCTCGAGATCCTCTGCGCGCTCGGCGCTCAGGTGGAGGAGCTGGATCCGCACAGCTACCGCATCACCACCGCGAACGTGAAGAAGAGCGACCTCGACCCCAAGCTGTCCCGCGAGATCCGCACGTCGCTCCTCTTCGCCGGGCCGATGCTCGCCCGCTTCGGACAGGTGAAGCTCGGCCCTCCCGGCGGCGACGTCATCGGGCGGCGTCGCAGCGACACGCACTTCCTCGCGCTCGGCGCGCTCGGCGCGCGCCTGGAGGCCGACCAGCACGGGTTCGCGCTCCAGGGCGAGCGGCTCCAGGGCGCGGAGATCGTCCTCGACGAGGCGTCCGTGACGGCGACGGAGAACGCGCTCCTGTGTTCCGTCCTCGTCCCGGGGCGGACGGTCATCCGCAACGCCGCGAGCGAGCCGCACGTGCAGGAGCTGGCGATGGTGCTGGTCCAGATGGGCGCGCGCATCCACGGGATCGGCACGAACACGGTCGAGATCAAGGGCGTGGAGCAGCTGCGCGGGATCGACCACGAGGTGTGGAGCGACCACGTCGAGGTGGGGACCTTCATGGCGCTCGCCGCGATCACCCACGGTGACGTGACGGTGCATCGCTGCGCGCCCGCGCACCTGCAGATGACCCGCTTCATGTTCAAACGCCTCGGCGTCGACTCGACGATCGACGGCGACGACCTGCGTGTCCCGCCCAACGACCGCTGCGTCATCGAGGACGACATCGGCGGGAAGATCACGAAGATCCAGTCGCAGATCTGGCCCGGATTCCCCAGCGACCTGACGAGCATCGCGACGGCGCTCGCGACGCAGTGCGCGGGGACCGTGCTCATCCACGAGTGGATGTTCGAGGGAAGGATGTTCTGGGTCGGCTCCCTCGAGACGATGGGCGCGCGCCTCGTGCTCTGCGACCCGCACCGCGTCGTCGTCTCCGGCCCCTCGCAGCTCTATGGCACGGAGATCCGCAGCCCCGACATCCGCGCCGGCCTAGCGCTGCTCGCCGCGGCGCTGTGCGCGAAGGGGACGAGCACGATCAACAACATCGAGCAGATCGACCGCGGCTACGAGGCGATCGACGAGCGACTGCGCGCCCTCGGCGCGCGGATCACGCGCGAATGACGGTCCGCTCTCCGAGGGAGGCGGACGCGCGCTCCTTCGTCACGCGCCTCGAGTGCGGGCGCTGCGGGACGACGGCAGACCCGACGAAGGAGGCGCACCTCTGCGCCGCGTGCGCCGGGCCGCTCCTCGTGCGCTACGACCTCGAGCGCGTCGCGTCCACGGCGCGGCGGGACGTGCTCGACGGCCGGCCGCAGACGCTGTGGCGCTATCGCGAGCTCCTGCCGCTCGACGAGCCCGCCCGGGCTGTCTCGCTCGGCGAGGGCGTCACGCCTCTCTACCAGCTCCCGACCCTCGGCCGGAAGCTCGGCCTCCGTCGGCTCCTCATCAAGGACGAGGGCCTCCTTCCGACCGGCACGTTCAAGGCGCGCGGCGCGGCGGCCGGCGTGTCGCGGGCGCGCGAGCTCGGCGTGACGACGATCGCGCTGCCCACCGCGGGTAACGCCGGCTCGGCCTGGGCCGCCTACGGCGCGCGCGCGGGGATCGACGTCGTCGTCGTCATGCCCGCCTCGACGCCCGAGGTCATCCAGCGCGAGTGCGCGTCGTACGGCGCGCGCGTCTACCTCGTCGACGGCTCCATCGCCGACGCCGGCGCGATCGTGAAGCGCGCCGTCGCGGAGCACGGGTGGTACGACGCGTCGACGCTGAAGGAGCCGTATCGCATCGAGGGCAAGAAGACGATGGGCTTCGAGCTCGCGGAGCAGCTCGGGTGGCGGCTGCCGGACGTGATCGTCTACCCGACCGGCGGCGGCGTCGGCCTCATCGGCATGTGGAAGGCCTTCGACGAGCTGCGCGCCGTCGGCTGGCTCCCGGCCGGCGCGAAGCGCCCGCGCTTCGTCGCGGCGCAGGCGGCGGGCTGCGCGCCCATCGTGAAAGCGTTCCGCGAAGGGAAGGACGAGGGCGAGGCGTGGCCCGATCCGAAGACGGTCGCGGCCGGGCTGCGCGTGCCGAAGGCGCTCGGCGACTTCCTCGTCCTGCGCATCCTTCGCGGATCGGGAGGCGCCGCGGTCGAGGTGAGCGACGAGCGGATCCTCGAGATGATGAAGGCCATCGGCGCCGGCGAGGGGGTCCTCGCGTGCCCCGAGGGCGCGGCCGCGTTCGACGCCGCGTACCAGCTGCGGCAGGCCGGCGCCATCCGCGAGGACGACGAGGTCGTGGTCTTCAACACCGGCACCGGGATGAAGTACGTCGAGCAGCTGCAGGGCGATCCGCCGCGGCGCATACGCGCCGACGAGCTCGTACCGTGCGTCGAGGGCTCTCGCGGCACCGTCTAGCATCGCGACCGTGAAGGTCGCGGAGAACGTCCTCGCTCTCGTCGGGAACACGCCGATGGTGCGCCTGTCGCGCATCGCCAAGGGGCTGCGTCCGACGGTGCTCGGCAAGCTCGAGCATCTCAATCCCGGCGGATCGGTCAAGGACCGCATCGGGCTGCTCATGATCGAAGACGCCGAGAAGAGAGGGCTGCTGCGCCCGGGCGGCACGATCGTCGAGCCGACGAGCGGCAACACCGGCGTCGGGCTCGCGATGGCCGCGGCGATCAAGGGCTATCGCCTCGTCTGCACCATGCCGGACAAGATGAGCCAGGAGAAGCGCGACCTCCTGCGCGCGTACGGCGCCGAGGTCGTCGTCTGTCCGACCGCGCTCCCGCCGGAGTCGCCGGAGTCGTACTACCGCGTCGCCGACCGGCTCGCGCGCGAGATCCCCGGCGGGTTCCAGCCGAACCAGTACTACAACGTGAACAACCCCGAAGCGCACTACCGGACGACGGGTCCGGAGATCTGGGATCAGACGGACGGCGCGGTGACGCACGTCGTGATGGGCGTCGGCACCGGCGGGACGGTGAGCGGGGCGGGGAAGTACCTGAAGGAGAAGAACGCCGAGATCCAGATCGTCGGCGCCGACCCGGAGGGCTCCATCTACACCGGTGACATCCATCCCTACAAGACGGAAGGCATCGGCGAGGACTTCTATCCGGGCACGTTCGACCCCGCGATCGTCGACCGCTGGTTCCGCGTCTCCGACCGCGACGGCCTCCTCACCGCGCGGCGCCTGACGCGTGAGGAGGGCATCCTCGTCGGCGGCTCCGCCGGCACCGCGATGTTCGCCGCGCTCGAGATCGCGCGGGAGCTCGACGACAAGCAGGTCGTCGTCGTGCTCTTCCCCGACTCGGGCCGCTCGTACCTCTCGAAGATCTACAACGACGAGTGGATGCGCCAGAACGGGTTCTTCGAGCGGCCGCTGCCGGCGACCGTGCGCGACGTGATGAAGGGCCGCG
The DNA here is from genome assembly GCA_028876375.1 of Chloroflexota bacterium. Classification (GTDB taxonomy): domain Bacteria; phylum Chloroflexota; class Limnocylindria; order P2-11E; family P2-11E; genus JACPOT01. The sequence continues at coordinate 10,270 of JAGWSB010000084.1, forward strand.
AGGCCGGCGTGCCCGAGCTCGTCGTCGTGTCGAAGGGCGAGACGGTGCGCGTCGCCATCGAGACGATGCAGCGCTACGGCATCTCGCAGATCCCGGTCACGAGCGACGGCAGCGCGGCGCGCGTCGGCGACATCGTCGGCAGCGTCCAGGAGAAGACCATGCTCGACCGCGTGTTCCGCGAGCCCGCCCTCGTCGACGCCAAGGTCGAGAACGTCATGGAGGCGCCCTTCCCGGTGGTGCAGGCGACGGACGACGTCGAGCGCCTCTACAGCGAGCTCGCGGGCGGCGCGCCGGCGCTCGTCGCGGCGCAGGAGGAGCGCCCGGTCTCGATCATCACGAAGGCCGACCTCCTCGAGTTCGTGGCCCACCAAAGGCAGCGGCGGTAGCGGATGGCCGAAGAGGGGGCTCCGCCCCGCAAGCCCGGATTCGACACCCTCGCGATCCACGCTGGGCAGGAGCCCGACCCGACCGCCGGCGCGGTGACGGTCCCCATCTTCCAGACCTCGACGTACGCGCAGGAGGCGGTCGGCAAGCACAAGGGCTACGACTACGCGCGCACGGGCAATCCGACGCGGACCGCGCTCGAGACCTGCCTCGCGGCGCTCGAGGGCGGCGCCTGGGGGCTCGCGTTCGCGTCGGGCATGGCCGCCGCCGACGCCGTCGCGCACCTCCTCGAGGCGGGATCGCACGTCGTCATGGCCGACGACGTGTACGGCGGGACGTATCGCCTCTTCGCGCGCGTCTTCGACCGCGCGGGGATCGAGCTCACCCCGGTCGACATGCGCGACCCGCGGACGGTGAAGCGCGCGATCCGCAAGAAGACGAAGCTCGTGTGGATCGAGAGCCCGACGAACCCCACGCTCAAGATCGTCGACATCGCCGCGGTGACCGCGGTCGCGCGGGCCGCGGGCGTCCTCTCCGTCGTGGACAACACGTTCGCCAGCCCGTACCTCCAGCAGCCCCTCGGCCTCGGCGCCGACCTCGTCCTCCACTCGACGACGAAGTACATCGGCGGCCACAGCGACGTCGTGGGCGGCGCCATCGTCGGCATCGACCCGGCCTTGCGGGAGCGCCTCGCGTTCGTGCAGAACGCGGCCGGCGGCGTGCCGGGGCCGTTCGACGCGTGGCTCGTCCTCCGCGGCGCCAAGACCCTCGCGCTCCGGATGGAGCGCCACTCGGACAACGCGATGGCGATCGCCGAGTGGCTCTCGCAACATCCCAAGGTGGCGACTGTCAACTACCCGGGGCTGCCGTCGCATCCCGGCCACGACGTCGCGCGGCGGCAGATGCGCTCGTTCGGAGGGATGATCTCCTTCGAGCTGAAGGGCGGTGAGGCCGCCGCGAAGCGCGCCGTCGCGAAGACACGGATCTTCACGCTCGCGGAGTCGCTCGGCGGCGTCGAGTCGCTCATCGAGGTCCCTCTCTCCATGACGCACGGGTCGGTCCGCGGTACGCCGCTCGAGCCGCCCGCGGGCCTCATCCGCCTCTCGGTCGGCATCGAGTCGATCGACGACCTCGTCGCGGACCTCGC
>JAGWSB010000085.1 GCA_028876375.1 Chloroflexota bacterium
CGGCCCCCCCCCCCCACCGGGACCCCCACTGATCCGCTACTGAGCCGCGAAGATCCAGATCCCCTTGTTGGGGACGGGGACGTAGATGTGGTGGTTCGAGGTGTCGATCGCGATGGAGTGGGAGCTCTTGGCCGTCGGGATCTGCGCCAGGAGCGACATCTTCGCGCCGTCGATGACGACGAGCGCCGGGGCGGCCTTGCCCGCCTTGGTGCCGTCGCTGGTCATGTTGCTGTCGGCGACGAGGAAGTCGCCCGTCGAGCTGTCGTACACGGCGAGGTCGCCGCCACCGGCGGGAACGGAGCCGAGCACGTTGCCGCTCTTGAGGTCCATGAACTGGGTCGAGGCCTTGAAGCCGTCCTTGATCGCGTCGCTGTTGCAGACGAGCAGGAGGACGTTGTTCGGGCCGGGCTCGATCCCGTTGGACTCGCAGCCCTTCTCGACGTAGGTCTTGGTCACCTTCATCGACTTGGGGTCGACCTGGACGACCGAGCCTTCCTTGTTCGTCTTCGAGGTCGGGATCGAGAGCCAGAAGACGCCGTTCGTGGAGTCGAAGAAGGACTCCTCGAGGCCGCCGGCGCCCTGGAAGTCGAGCTTGCCGAGGACCTTCTGGTCGGTCGAGGAGATGAACGTCACGAACGGCGTGTCCTCGGCGTCGTTCGCGATCATGACGACGTGATCCTTCGGGTCGTACGCGCCTTCGTCGGCGCGGTGCTTCCCGCCGGTCGTGATCGTCCCCACGATGGTGTCGGTCTTCAGGTCGACGACCTTGACCGTGCTGTCGCCGTCACCCGCCCAGATCTGGTCCTTGTCCGGGACGAGGATGAGTCCGTTGGGGCCGGAGTCGTCGGACTTCGCGGCCGCGCCGACCATGCCCGACACCGTCTTCACGTACTTCTCGTTCTGGATGATGTCGACACCCTTGGTGGTGCGGTCGGCGAGGTAATAGGTGTGCGTCGAGGGGTCGACGATGCCGACGTCGAAGCTGGCGGTGTCCTTCGGCGTGATGTTGATCGTGCCGACCTGCTTGTACGCCGCCGGGGCCTTCGTCGGAGTCGGTGCGGTCGTCGGCGCGGTCGTGGGCGCGGTGGTCGCCGCGACCGTCGGCGCGGCAGAAGGCGCCGCGGCCTGCCCGCAGGCGGCCGCGAGGAGCGCCGTGGCCGATACGGCCGCGAGGATGCGCGAAATGGGCCTATCCCCCATGTCCGGTCTCCTCCCTGTTCAGCTGCCTCCTATCTCCTGTTCCCCGCGCGGACTCTACGCTCACTCCCCTGAGCTATCGAGCCCTCTTCGAGATCCCCGGCTTCGCGCGCCTCGTCGCCGGAATGCTGCTCGGGCGCCTCGCCGGGCAGATGGTGTCGCTCGTCCTCGTGCTCCTCGTGCTCCAGCGGTACGGCTCTCCGGCCCTCGCGGGCGTCACGACGTTCCTCGCGATCATGCCGGGGCTCCTCGTGAGTCCCATCGCGGGCACGCTCCTCGATCGCTTCGGACGTCGGAGGCTGATCCTCATCGACTACAGCGTCGCGTGTTGTGCACTCTGCCTCTTGGCCGGCCTGTCGATCGCGGATCTCCTCCCCGTACCGCTCTTCCTCGCGATCGTGTTCGCCCAGTCGCTCACCTTCCCGCTCTCGTCCGTCGGGATGCGCACGCTCTTCCCGCTCGTCGTGCCGCGGCCGCTGTGGGAGCGCGCCAACGCGATGGACAGCAACGGCTACGCGGTGAGCACCATCTTCGGACCGGCGATCGCCGGCGCGGTCGTCGCGGCGCTGCACGGCGAGGGCGGCCTCCTCGTCGCGGCCGCGGTCTTCGCGGTCGCCGTCGTCGTCACGCTCGGCGTGCCCGACCCGGAGCCGGAGGGCCGCGACCACGGCCACGTCCTCCGCGCCGCCTGGGACGGCGTCGTCCACGTGGCGCTCCATCCGACGCTGCGCGGCCTCGCCGTCGCCGTCTCGATCGGCAACCTCGCCAACGGGATCGTGTTCATCACCATCCCGGTCGTGGTGCTGCAGCGCCTCGGCGGGACGACGACACTCGTGGGGCAGCTCTTCGCGCTCAGCGGCGTGGTCGCTTTCGTGTCGGTCCTGCTCGTCGGGCGGATCCAGACGGAGGGCCGCGAGCGCTCGCTCATGATCGCCGCCGCTTCGCTCGGCGCGGTCGCGGTCGCCCTCCTCCTCGCGCGGATCGAGGTCGCGACGCTCGTCGTGGCGATGCTGCTTCGCGGGATGGGCGAGGGGCTGTACGACGTGCCGATGTTCACTCTCCGCCAGCGGCGCACGGATCCGGCGTGGCTGGGGCGCGCGTTCGCGGTGTCGATGTCGGCGAACTTCGTCGGCTACCCCATCGGCTCCGCCATCGGCGGCACGCTCGCGGCGGCCGGCCCCGAGACCGCGCTCGCCGGCGGCCTCGCGTCCATGGTCGTGTCGATCGTCTCGCTGTACGCCCTCATACCGCGCGCCTGACGCGGGCTCATGGCGCGCTTCGCGCCGCGTATGTCACGGGTGCGTATCGGCCGGAGCGCGGGCACAGCGGGTGCATCGCGACCCCACATGGACGATCGACGGTCGAGCGATCCCGTCCCCGCGGACGAGCAACGCGCAGCGGATCCCACCGCTGCGCACGCGTCCGCGACGGAGGGCGGCCCGAGCGACACGACGACGCCGCTCACACCTGTCGCGACTTCCGCCCGTGCGACGCCACCACCTGTCGCGCTCCGCCGGCCATCCTGGCGCTTCGCCCCCACGCTGGTCGCGCTCGTGATCGCGTTCGTCTGGGGCGGCATCACCTACAAGGAGCTGGGTCCGAAGGCAACGGCCTACCTCCCGGCCCCGGTCGTGAGCGCCGCCGATGGGAGCGCCGTGCTCGGCACCGAGTCGCCCCCCGGCTGGGTCTCCGACTTCGCGAAGGCCTTCTGCGGCGCCGACGCGCAGGCGCTGGCCGGCCGGCTGGGACCGCCGCTCACCGGGCAGGTCGATCGGATCTCGCAAGCGCTGTCGCAGCGCGACTGGTCGTGCAGCGACATGCGCTACATCGGAGGCGGCACGGACCCGAAGGGGACCTTCTACGTCTACTTGATGCGCGACGACCAGAACAACGCTCAGGAGTGGTGGGTCTTCACCACGATGAACGACCAGGTCATCGCGATCGAGTGACCGCGATCCGCAGCTCGCGGAAGAAGCGGGTGAGCGCGTCGAGCTGATACGACGCCGTTCGCCCGCTGGGGTTCGGGAGCACCCAGACCCGCGTCGACCCGATCCGCTCCTGCTGCTCCCCGACGCCGGCCTTCGGCCGCGCGAACGCCGTGCGGTACGCGCCGAGCCCGAGCACCGCGAGCGCGCGCGGACGGTAGCGGAGCACCTTCCGCTCGAGAGCGGCGCCGCCGGCGCGCAGCTCGTTCGCCGAGAGCTCCTCCGCCACCCGCGTCGCCTTGTTCACGACGTTGGTGATCCCGAGACGCAGGACGATCAGCTCGCGCTCTTCGTACGGCGAGAGGAGGCGCGGCGTGAATCCGGAGGTGTGCAGCACCGTCCAGAAGCGGTTGCCGGGCCGGCCGAAGTGATGTCCGATCGCCGCCGTGTACAGCCCCGGATTGATGCCGCAGAAGAGCACGCGCAGTCCGGGTGTGATGACGTCGCGCACGCCCTTGCCGTACGCCGCCTCGACGTCCTCGCGCGTCGGACGGCGCGGCTCGCCGCCTACCCCAGCCACCGCCGGAACGCGCTCAGGTCGTGCGGCCGCCCGAGGAACTCCTCGACGAGAGCGAGCGCCGGCTTGCGTCCGCCCTGCGCGAGCACGATGTCGCGGTAGCGGCGCGCCTGCGCGACGTCCATGAGGCCGTGCGTGAACCCCGACGAGAGCGACTCCGCGACCGTCTTCGACTCTTGGTACGTGTAGTACATCGAGGCGTACCCCGGCATGTGCGTCCAGCTCGCCGGGAAGTGTCCCTCGGGGTCCATCTCCGTCGGCGACCATTCGCGCGCGATCTCGTGCCACACCTTCATCACGTCGAGGTCGCGCGGGTCGCGGTCGTGCAGCTCCAGCGACACCATCGACATGAACGCCATCCGCTGCTGATCGACGCCGCGACCGAAGTCGCGCGCCTCGCGCAGCTTGGCGACCATCCCCTCGGGGATCGGCTCCCCCGTCCGGACGTGCCGCGCGAAGCGCCGCAGCACGCTCGGGTCGAAGATCCACTGCTCGAGGAACTGCGACGGCGCTTCGATGAAGTCGAACTCCACGGGTCGCGCGAGGCGCCCCCAGCGCAGGCGCCCGCGCATGAGGCTGTGCACGAGGTGGCCGAACTCGTGGAAGTACGTGACGACCTCGCTGTGGTCCATGAGCGCCGGCCCGGTCGATGCGTTCGGATCCGGGAAGTTGCACACCAGGACGGAGTGCGTCTCCTGCCGCCCGCCCGCGCCCGGCTGGTACCCGAAGTTCGCCGCGTGCTTGTACTTCCCGGCGCGGGGATGCATGTCGAGCGAGATGCGCCCGCTGTGCGCGCCGTCGATGGCGACCTCGAAGGTCTCGACCGACGGGTGCCAGGGCGTGAAGGCGGACCGCGCGAACTCGATGCCGAAGAGCTCGCTGTTGAGGTCGAGGATGGCCCGGCGCACCGCGTCGTACTCCAAGTACGGTCGCGCGTCGCGGGCGTCGAAGCCGATCTCGTCGGCCTTCACCTTCTGCTCCAGGTAGCGGCGGTCCCAGTCACCGATCGCCGTCGCGCCGGGCTCCCTCCGTCGCTTCGCGGCGAGGAGCTGCTCGGTCTCGCGGCGAACGCGCGGACGCGCGATCTCCGCGACCTCCTTCAGGAAGGAGCGCACGCCCGCGGCGGACCCCGCGATCGTCCGATCCGTCTGGTACTCGGCCCAGCTGGGATACCCGAGCAGCCCCGCGAGCTCGTGCTTGCGCCGGATCAGCGTGGTGAGGATCTCGAGGTTCACCGGCGTCGCCCTGTTGGAGAGCTCGCGGTGGAGCTCCTGTCGCGCGGCCGCGTCGTCCGCGTAGTCCATGAACGGGAAGTAGTCGGGATAGTCGGTGGTGATGCGCACGCGGCCGTTCGCGCCGACGGGATGGTCGCGGATGAAGTCTTCGGGCATGCCGGCGAGGCGGTCGGGAGCGATCTCGATGGCGCGTACGTCGTCGCGACCGTGCCGTTGGAAGTCCTGAGCGAGGTCGGTGAGCTCCTCGCGTAGCGCGAGAACGCGCCGCCGCCCCTCGTCGTCGAGCTCGACCCCGGCGTTCTTCATGTCGTGGCGCACGACGTCGACCAGCCGGGCCTCGTCGGCGTCCGCCGGCGCGACGCGCTCGAGCGCGTCGTACAGCGGCCGGCTGTGGTGGAGGCGCGTCCCGAAGCGCGTCACCTCGACGCTGAGATCCTCGGCCGCCTTGCGCACGCCGGGGTCCGGGTGCACCTCTTTGAGCAGGCCGCACTCGAGCCCGACCGTCGTCGACAGCAGCCATGCCTGGTCGAACGGCTCGAGCACGGCCGCGCGGTCCGACCCGGCCGTCCGCTCGATGCGCTCGACGAGCGCCTCGGCCTCGCGGAGCGTCCGGCGCGAGCGCTCGACGAGGGCGGCCGGCGTGTCCGTCACGCGACGCAGACTACGTCTGCGCGAGGCACCGCTCGATCTTGGTCACGACGTCGCTGAGATCGAACGGCTTCTTCACGTAGCCTTCGGCGCCGAGCCGCTTCGCGTTCTCCTCGACGTCCTTCAACGCGCTGAGGAGGATGACCGAGGCCGGCGGCTTGGCCTGCTTGCGGTACCGATCGACGAACGACCACCCGTCCATGATCGGCATCCGGAGGTCGCAGGTGATCACCGCCGGCCGGTGGTGCTTGACGAGCTCCAGCGCGGCCGCGCCGTGCGGCACGGTCGCGACGGCGTAGCCCTCGTCGGTCAGCGCTTCGCGCAGGACCTCGCAGACGTCGTCGTCGTCGTCGACGACGAGGATGCGCGGGCGCGAGCGCTCGACACCGTCCCCGTCCGGCCGTCCGCGCGTCACTGGTCGGCCCGCTTTTCGACCGGGTCCGTTCTCCGCGCCGTCGCGGTGTGCCGCAGCATCGCCAGAGGGACGCCGCCGGTCGGGCGCCACTCGTGCCCGCCCGCCTTCGCGTCGAACGGGCAGAACGCCCATTGCCCGTCGTGGATGGTCAGCTTGTCGGGCCCACCCTCGCCCACCTGGTGCGCGGGTGCCGTGCACTCGTACGCGACAGGCGTCTCCACGCGCCTCCCCCATGCTCACGTCGGCAGACTGCCGCCCCGTGTTCCGTACGGAAATGTGCACCGCTGAACGCCCTTCACGCAAGCGTCACAGCAAGCGATCTCTAGTTGCGTTCCGGCGCGATCTCGCTAAGGAGCTCCGTCCCCGACGAAGCGGTAGCCCTTGCCCGGGTCGGTCGCGATGGATCTGGGCTCCCGCCACTTCTCCTGGAGCTTCACGCGGAGGTCGCGGATGTGGCGGTCGATGACGTTGCTCGTCACGGCGCTCTGGCTGCCCCAGATGTTCGTGAGGATGTCCTCGCGGGTGAGGGTCTGCCCCGGGTGAGCGAGGAACACGTACAGGAGGGTCTGCTCGAGGAGCGTGAGCTTCACGATGCCGTCGTTCAGGCGGATCCGCGGCTCCTCCAGCTCCATCTCGAAGCGGCCGATCCGCAGGCGGCTCTGGATCTCCACCCTGCGCCCGGTGGAACGCATGAGCGCGGCGACGGTGCGGACGACGATCTCGTCGGGGGTGAAAGGGATCTCGATGACGTCCGTCGCTCCACGCTCGAACGCCTGGAGCTTCGTCATCGTCTCGCGGCGGCGCGTGAGCCCGAGGCAGGGAATGCTCGTCCCGTCGGTGCGCGCCCACTCCGGAGCCTTCTCGAACGTGTCGAGGTCGGCGATGAGGATGTCCGGCGACCATGTCGAAAGGAGCTGCCGGACCTCGCTCTGCGATGCGACCGGCCGGCACTCGGCGTCGACGTGCCGCAGGACCACCGACACCAGGCCCCCGAGAAGCTGCTGGACGAGCAGGGCGACCCTGACCTGCGGCCGGCGCTTCGGCGACGAGGGCGGCACGCGTGCAAGCTGAGGTCGGTGGTGGCGCGTGTCATGAGGGACGGTCATGAGGCGCGGTCAGAACGCGCGAGGAGAGCCCCGGCACGGGATGACGAGGAGGTCGTCGATGCCGTGCTCGAACGCTCCGAGCCGCGCCTCGATCGTCTTCCTCCGCGTCACGCCGATGATCGGCAGGGTCCCCCCACGTGCCTTCCAGTCATGGACGAGGTCGATCCCGTGGCCGTCGTCGATGTCGATGTCGAGGATGGCCAGGTGCGGACGCCACGCCTCGATATCGCGGGTCGCGGCGCGCGCGTCCGAGAGGACGCGCCGCTCGTACTCGCCGTGATCCAGCAGGAGGTCGAGGAGGCGCGCGAGGAAGCGGTCCTGGGTGACGATGAGACAGCGCGGCGTTTCCATCGGCGCTGGCACCGTAGCACGCCTCCCGCGCGTCACCAGATCGTCGGCCGCACCTTCTCCTCCCGCCACATGCGCGTTCCGCTCCCACACCCGAAGGCCTCGTGGAACTCCGGCATGTTCGAGAGCGGACCGAGGACGCGGTACACCGAGGGCGAGTGCGGGTCGACGTTGAGGCGTACGCGCAGCGCCTCGTCGCGGATCTTGTTCCGCCAGCTCTGCGCCATCCCGAGGAAGAAGCGCTGCTCCGGCGTGAACCCGTCGATCGCGCCCGGACGCCCGCGCCGCGCGAGCATCCGCTGGAAGGCGGCCCAGGCGATCTTGATCCCGCCGATGTCGCCGATGTTCTCGCCGAGGGTCAGGCGTCCGTTGATGCGCTGGCCGGCCAGCGGCTCGTAGGCCTCGTACTGCGTGACGACGAGGTCCTGCCGCGCCTCGTAGGCCGCGCGGTCCTCGGGCGTCCACCACTCCTTGAGGTCGCCCCGCGCGTCGTACTTGCTCCCCTGGTCGTCGAAGCCGTGGCTCATCTCGTGGCCGATGACCATGCCGATGGCGCCGTAGTTGACGGCGTCGTCCGCCGCGGGGTCGAAGAAGGGCGGCTGGAGGATCCCCGCAGGGAACACGATCTCGTTCATGAGCGGGCTGTAGTAGGCGTTGACGGTCTGCGGGCTCATCAGCCACTCGGTCCGGTCGACCGGCTTGCCGAGCTTCGCCAGGTCGCGCTCGAGGTGCCACTCGCGCGCGCGGAAGACGTTCCGCAGATGCTCGCCGCGCACGATCTCGAGCGCGGAATGGTCGCGCCACACGTCGGGGTACGCCATCTTCACGCCGAACGCGTCGAGCTTCTGCCGCGCGAGCGCCTTGGTCGCCTCGCCCATCCACTCGAGCGTCGCGATCCGCTCGCGCAGGACGCTGCGGAGGTCGTCGACGAGCTCGAGGACGCGCCGCTTCGCCTCGGGCGAGAACGCCCTGCGCACGTACAGCTGTCCGAGCTCCTCGCCGATATGGGCGTCCATCGACTCGAGGATCCGCTTCCAGCGCGGACGCTGCTCGCGGACGCCCAGGAGCTCGCGCTGGTGGAAGTCGAAGAGCTCGTCGACGAAGCGCTTCGGCAGCGCCGGCGCGGCGGAAAGGACGAGGTGCCAGCGCAGGTAGGTGCGCAGCTGCTCGAGGGGGACGTCGCCCAGCGCGCAGGCGAGCTCGCTGAAGAACGCGGGCTGGCGGACGTTGAGGTCGCCCGGCTCCGGCGCACCGAGGGCCGCGAAGTACGCGCGCCAGTCGAAGCCGGGAGCGCTCGCGTCGAGCTCGGCGAGCGTCCTCTTGTTGTACGTCCTGTGGGGATCGCGCTGGTCCACGCGCGTCATCGACGCGCGCGCGAGACGCGTCTCGATGGTGAGCACGCTCGCGGCGCCGTAGCGCGCGTCGTCGGCGCCCTCGCCGGCGAGCTCGAGCATGCGCGCGACGTGCCCGACGTAGCGCACGCGGATCTGGCGCGAGCGCGGGTCGTCCTTCAGGTAGTAGTCGCGGTCGGGCAGGCCGAGCCCGCCCTGCTGCAGCCACACGACGTTCCGCGAGCTGTCGCCGGGGTCCTGCCGCACCGTCACGTGCAGGCCGCCGTGCCCGGCGCCTTCGCGGTGCAGCCGCGCGAGGAGCGCGGCCAGGGAGGCGCGGTCGGTCAGCCCGGCGACCAGCTCGAGCTCCGCTCTCAGCGGCTCGATCCCGGCGGCCTCGATGGCGGCCTCGTCCATCCCGCTGGCCCAGAAGTCGCCGACCTTCTGCTCGACGGAGCCCTGCGGCGCGCGCGCGGCGGCGGCCTCGTCGGCGGCCTCGCGCAGGATGCCGAGGTTGCGGTCGCGCACCTCGATGAACCCGCCCCAGGTCGCCTCTTCCGGCGGGATCTCGGTGCGCTCGAGCCACTTCCCGTTGGCGTAGCGGAAGAAGTCGTCGCACGGCGGGACCGCGGTGTCGATCTGTGAGACGTCGATGCCGGCCATGTCTCCCCCTTTGCCTCTAGCCTGTCCCCTTGATGCCGCTCGTGCCGCGCACCGTCGGCGGGCGGGTCATGCTGGTGACCGCCGCCGCGCTCGCCATCGACGTCCTCGCCTCGGCCGCGCTCTCCGCCGTCATTCTGACGGGACGCGCGCGGGACGGGACCGTGCCCCTCGCCGACGTCGCGACCGGCGTCGTCACGTCGCTCGTGCTCGCGGCCATCGTCGCCGCGATCCTCGGCCTGCCGCTCGCGCTGCTCGCGGCGCGCTCGGTGACCGATCCGATCGAACGCCTCACGCGGCGCCTCGATCGGGGCACCGTCTCGCCGACGGGATGGTCGCCGGGAAGCGCGCCGGCGGAGCTCGTGCGCCTCGCCGCGGCGCTGCGCGCGCTCGCGACGTCCGCGTCCGAGCGCTACGCCGCGGCGGAGAGCGAGCGTGACCGCTTCGCGACCCTCCTCCGCGAGATGGACGACGCGGTGATCGTCGTGGGCGCGGACGACGTCATCGAGCTGACGGATCCCGCGGCGGACCGGCTCCTCGGACCCTCCGTCGTGGGCCGGCGCCTCGCGGAGATCGCGCGGGAGCACGAGATCCTGAACGCGGTCGAGGAGGCGCGTCACCTGGGCTCGTCGAGCGCGCAGATCGAGCGGTCGGATCCGCGGCGCTCCCTGCACGTGGTCGCGCGGCTGTTGCCCGGCGGCGACGTGCTCCTCACGGCACGCGACCTGACCGCCATCAGACGGCTCGAGACCGTTCGAAGCGATTTCGTCGCCAACGTGTCCCACGAGCTGCGGACCCCGATCGCCTCGATCAAGGCCATGGTCGAGACGCTCGAGTCCGGTGCGGTGCGCGACGCGAGCGCGGCCCCGGACTTTCTCGCGCGCATCCACCGCGAGGTCGACGACCTCGCGCAGATCGTGGCCGAGCTCCTCTCTCTGACGCGGATCGAGTCCGGCGCCGAGGCCCTCCACCTCCGGCCCGAGGATCCGGCGGAGCTGCTCGACGTCGCGGTGGAACGGATGCGTCCGCTCGCGCAGCGCGCCGGCATCGACCTCGCCGTCGCGCCTGCGCCCGCGCTGCCACGCGTCGCGGTCGACCGCGAGAAGGTCGCGACCGTGTTCGCGGATCTCATCCACAACGCGGTGAAGTTCACCGACCCCGGTGGGTCGGTGACGCTCGCGGCCGCGCGCAGCGACGGCTTCGTCTCGTTCAGCATCCGCGACACGGGCGCCGGCATCGGGCGCGAAGACCTCGACCGGATCTTCGAGCGCTTCTACAAGACCGACGCGTCGCGCAGCCGGGGCGGAACGGGTCTGGGGCTGGCGATCGCGAAGCACATCGTCCTCGCGCACGGCGGGGAGATCCACGCCGAGAGCGAGGGGCCGGGGCGCGGATCGACGTTCCGCTTCACCGTTCCGATCGCGCCATGAGCCGGATCCTCGTCGTCGACGACGAAGCGAACATCCGTCACACGCTCGGCTACGCGCTGAAGGCCGAGGGATACGACGTCGCCGACGCCGAGGACGGGCAGGCCGCGCTCGATCTCGCCGCCCGCAGCCACCCGGACCTGGTGATCCTCGACCTCATGCTGCCCAAGATCGACGGCTTCGAGGTGGCGCGGCGGATCCGGCGGGAAAGTGACATCCCCATCCTCATGCTGACGGCGCGCGACAGCGAGCTCGACAAGGTCGTCGGGCTCGAGATCGGGGCGGACGACTACCTCGCGAAGCCCTTCTCGATGCGCGAGCTGATCGCGCGCGTCCGCGCGCTCCTGCGCCGCGCCGCGCGCCGAGAGGCGCCGGTCACGACGAACGAGGGCCTGTTCGCCGCGGGCGACCTCGTCGTCGACACGCTGCGGCACCGCGTCCGCATCGCGGACCGAGAGCTCGAGCTCAAACCGAAAGAGTTCGACCTCCTCGCGTTCTTCGTCGCGCATCCGGGGCAGGCGTTCAGCCGCTCCCAGCTGCTCGAGAGCGTGTGGGGCTTCGACTTCAGCGGCGAAGAGCGGACGGTGGACACCCACGTGAAAGGGCTGCGCGCCCGGCTGGGGGATACGGCGGCCCGACCACGCTGGATCGAGACCGTGCGCGGGGTCGGCTACCGCTTCCGGGAGGGTACGCCCGCTTCCGTGTGACTCACTCCCCGCCGCGATACCGGCCGCGGAACTCGCTGAGGACGCCGCGCACCTCGAAGACCGTGCGCTCGCAGATGTTCTGGATGCGGTCGCCCATGCGCTCGAAGTTGTGCGCGACCCAGATGAGCCAGGTCGCGCGGTCGATCGTCCGCGGATCGTTGAGCATGAACGTCAGCAGCTCACGGTAGATCTGGTCATAGAGCGCGTCGACCTCGTCGTCGC
>JAGWSB010000008.1 GCA_028876375.1 Chloroflexota bacterium
CGTGTCGGCGAGCGGGACGCCGACCCCGAGGGCGCGCAGGAGCTCACCATGGGCAGCTCCGCCGACGGCCACGCGCGGGATGGCCGTGTCGTAGCGCCCCGCGAGTGCGATAGCGTCGGCGTCGGCGAGGTCGACCAGTACCAGCTCCGGTGCGTCGTCGACCCTCTCGAGTCCGAGGACGCGGACCGCGGCGTCGAATGCGCCGCCGCAGACCGCCGCACGCGGTGGCCGCCTCATCGGAGCGAGCGCAGGATGGGGACGAGCGACAGGCCACGAGCGCGCGCGCTCGCGATCGCCGCCGCGTCGTCCGCGGTGAGCTCGACGACGACCGCGCGCTCGTCGGAGGAGAGGACGCGGAGGCCGCTCGCGATAGGCGCCGCCCGCTCGCCGACGCGCGTCCCGAGCAGGTCGAGGATGTCGTCGTCGCGAAGCCCGGGTAGCGGTGCGGTCAGCCAGGACGTCGGGATGGCGAACGCCCACGTGCGCTCGCCGAGGCGCTCCGCGATCGACGCGGGCGCCCGCGATGCCGGGCGGTCGCCGGACGGCGCGAGCGACGTCGCAGCCGCGACGATCGCGAGAGCGGCGGCGGCGACGACCAGCAAGGGCCGCATGCGTTCACGCGCGGCGCGGCGCCTCACGGACGCGCCTCGAGGAGCGCCGTGTGCGGCCGCCCCGCGAGCGTCAGGTGGACCTCGATCTCGTAGCCGAAGCTCAGGACCTCGATGCCGGCGGGGTCGCTCCGGCCGTGGGCGCGAGCGAGCCGCACCGCGGCGTCGCGCGCGGCGTTCGTGACCGCCGGATCCGCGACGAACTGCGCCGTCTCGGCGCGGTCGAGGTCGTGTCCCAGCTCGTGCGCTCGCGCGAGCTGAAGGTCGGCGACGACAGCGCCCGCGGCCGCGACCGCCGCTTCGCCGGCGCGGTCATCGCGCGCGATCGCGAGGATGCGGTCGGAGACCGCGCGCAGCCCCACGAGCGCGACGGCGGCAACGGCGAGGAGCACCGCGGCGAGGACGAGGGCCTGGCCGCGGTCGCTCGTCAGGGCGTCCACTCGATCATCCGAGCCGCCGATCCGCCGACGGCGACCGAGGGCATCCCCGCGAAGCCGAGCGGGACCGGGACGACGTAGCGGAGCTCGACGCGCAGGGTCGACCCGCGCGGATCGTTGGCGCGCGGGGCCTCGTGCTCGCTCGGCGCGATGCGGATCGCGACGCGGTCCGCCGGGAGCGGCGCGACCGCAGCGGCGATGGCGTGCGCGATGCGTTCGTCGTCGTTCGTGAGCGACCCCACGCGCGCCCCCTCGGCCGCCGCATGCGCGAGGGCGAGACGCGCTATGCCGACGTCGGTCACGAGGACGAGCCCGAAGGCGAAGGCGAGGAGAAAGGGAAGGACGAGCGCGAGCTCGATGAGCGCCTGGCCGTCGTCCGCGGCCCTGCGCATCGTCACTCGGCCGCGCGCGGCACGCGTTCGTCCGTGGCGGCCCTGACGGCGCGGGCGACGACCGCGGCGAGAGCGCCCACGCCGAGAGCGAGGCGCGCACCAGGGTCGCTCGCGATCGTCTGGGCAGCGCCCGAGTACAGCGCGGTCGCCTCACGTTCGATCTCTTTGCTGACCGCGTCGGCGACCGCGCGCTCATCGCGTGAGCGAAGGTCCGGCGAGGGTCGTCGCGAGACGATCGTCGCCCACACGACGTCATGGATCTCATCGTTGTCGAGGACGCCCCCGTGCCCCTCGAGCTGATCCCATTCCGCGTCAGGCAGGTACTCGCGCGCATCGACGCGCCGGTCGAGCGTGTCGCGGCGGAGCACGAACGCGTCGGTCGCGAGGCGCAGACGCAGCGTCGCCGTCGTCCGCGGCGTGCGGTGCGGCGGAGCCATGCGCGCCAGGTCGTGGCCCGCGCGCGTCGTCGGATCCGGACCGTCGCGCAAGATCTCGTGCACCTCCGCCGCGAGGAGCGGGTCCACGGCAAGATGCGGGACGACGATCCGCGCCACCGTCGCGCCGTTGTGCGGACCGGCGAGCGCGACGTACGTACGCACCCCGGCCAGATCCTTCGCGAAGGCGCGATCGGCGACCGCACCGCCCATCGAGTGGGTGACGACATGGACATCGGCGCATTCGTCGCGAAGAGAAGCGACGAAGGCGGCTAGAGCTTCCGCGCTCTCGTCGATCGAGCCCGTGCTGTCGTAGCGGAAGCCCGGCGTGTCGTACCCGAAGTGATAGGCACGGAAGCGCGGATCCCCGTCGGACCAGGCGAGGAGCGGATCGAAGGCGCGGTCCCCGTTCGTCGAGGCGAAGCCGCCGACGGCGATGACGCACTGCGGCCCTAGCGGGCCGGACTCCTCTTTCGGGAGCGCGGTCGCGGGCGGACGGAGGATCGTGCACGGAGCACTCCCCGGGCGGCCGCAGACCCTTTCGTCGGCCGCCGCCGATGACGAGAGCGGCGCGAGGAGGAGGGCGGCGGCGAGCGCGAGGGCAGGAGCTCGGGCGGAGAAGCGCATCCAATGCGGTGGGATCGGCCGCCGCTTGTCGCGTCAGGGCCGGGTCCGCGCCACCTCCGCGGCGGAGCGCTGCGCCGCGAGCTCCATCGCGTCGTCGAGCGGCTCCAGCCGGACGGCGTCATGGCGGCGCTCGAGCGCCCAGAGCAGAAGCATGTCCGCGAGCCACGGGTTCTTCGGCAGGACCGAGCCGTGGCAGTACGTCCCGACGATCCGCCCCTGGACCGCGCCTTCGGTCTTGTCCTGGCCGTTGTTCCCGTGCCCGACGATGACGCGCGCCAGCGGGCGCGCCGCGGGGCCGAGGTAGGTGTAGCCGGAGTGGTTCTCGAAGCCGATGAGCGTCCCCTGCGGCGCCTCGGCGAGCAGGTTGCCGACGAAGCGGACCTTACCCGCGCGTGTCGTCACGTCGAGCGCCCCAAGGCCGGCGATCGACGGACCTTCGGCGGGGACGTACTCGCGTCCGAGGAGCTGGTACCCGCCGCAGACGGAGAGCACGGCTGCGCCCGACGCGAGCGCGCGCCGCAGCGCGGCGCCGTTCGGTCCCTGGAGGTCACGGGAGACCACGTCCTGCCCGAGGTCCTGTCCGCCGCCGAAGAAATAGAGGTCGGCCCACTCGGGTTCGAGCGCCTCGCCCTCGTGCAGCTCGCGCACCTCGGCGTCGATCCCGCGCCAGCGGGCGCGCTGCGTGAGAGCGATGACGTTCCCACGGTCGCCGTAGATGCACATGAGGTCGGGATAGATGTGGCAGACGCGCAGGTCCACGGACCGATCCTATCGGCCGCGCGGGAGGGTCAGTCGCCCGGCTGCGTGTACCCCATGCGGATCTCGGACATCCACTCCTCGAGGACGATGCCGAGCGGATCCGTCGGACGGCGACCGACCTTCGAGACGTGGCGCGTGCGCGGCGGTTCCGGCAGCGGGCGCGCGACCCAGTGGTGACCGACGAAGAGGATGCGGGGATCGTGCCGCGGGAGGTCGCGGTGGAGCTGCTTCATCGCGCGACACACTGGGACCTGGAGCGGCGGCGCACAACGGGCCGATCGGCCCTCGCTCAGTCCTCCCAGAAGCGGCCGACATAGCCCATGTCGCTGAGCGCGCCGCGCAGGGCCAGCATGGCCGTGTAGGTCGTGAGGACGGTGACCTCGCCGCCCGGCGCGGCCATGTCGATCGCATGTCGGAGCGCCTCGCGCCAACCGTCCACGACCTCCAGGTCGGCGGCGCGCACGCCCGCGTACTTGAGGCGCAGCGCGAGGTCGCGGGCGCGCAGGCCGGTCACGACGGCGCGCTCGACCGCCGGCGCGAGAGCCTCGAAGTCGGCGTCCCAGATCCACGAGACGTCGCGCCCGTCGGCGTCGCGGTCGTTGAGCGCCGCGAGGATGCGGTGCCGTCCGCCGCGCTCGAGGAGCGCGCCGATCGCGGCGTTGAAGCCGGCGGGGTTCTTCACGAGGACGATGCGAAGGCGACGGCCGTCGGCCTCGACGACCTCGAGGCGTCCGAAAGGCGGGCGGAACGCGGCGAGCGCGCGGCCGACGGTGGCGTCGTCGATGGCGAGGGCGCGCGCGACGGCGACGGCGGCGAGCGCGTTGTACGCGTTGTACAGGCCGCCGAGCGGGACCTCGACGAGCGCGCCGGCGCCGGTCAGCTCCAGCCGCGTCCGGTCCGGCGCGAGCACGACGCGGGCGGCGGCCACGTCGCGCGCGGGACGCGCGAGGCCGCACGCGGGACAGCGCCAGTCGCCGACGTGGGCGAGGACGACGCGCGTGTACGCGAGACGCGCGCCGCAGCGCGGGCAGTGGGTCGCGTCGCTGATGCTCTGGGGGACCTTCCCGCCGACGGAGGCGTCGTCGATCCCGAAGAAGAGGACAGGGCCCGCGTGGCGCTCCCCCAGGCGGGCCACGAGCGGGTCGTCGGCGTTGAGGACGAGCGTCGTCGCGGCCGGGAGGCGTGCGAACGCGTCCGCGATGCGCCGCGCCAGCTGGTCGACCTCGAAGTAGCGGTCGAGCTGGTCGCGGAAGAGGTTGGTGACGAGGACGACGCGGGGCTCGAGGCGCGCGACGACCCGAGGGATCGACGCCTCGTCGACCTCGAAGATGCCGACGTCGCCGCGCGGACGGCCGGCGGCGTCCGCGTCGGCCAGGAGAGCCGCGGCGATACCGCGCTCGAGGTTGGAGCCGGTGCGGTTGTGCACCGGCGTCCGACCCGCGGAGCGCGCGATCTCCGCGAGCATCCGCGACGTCGTCGTCTTGCCGTTCGTCCCCGAGACGAGGACGGCGCCGTGCGCCAGGCGCGCCGAGAGGTGGCCGATGAGATCGGGGTCGACGGCGAGAGTGACGAGCCCGGGGAGGGCGGTCCCGCCGCGGCCCAGCGCGTGGAGGCCGGCGCGCGCGACCTTGCCGGCGCCGACCGCGGCGATGGTGCGGAGGGTCATGCGCCCGAGCGTACCGAGAGGTCTCGCGGAGGGGGCCTCAGCCCGCGCTCGCGGGGACCTCGTGGAGCAGCTGCTCGAGCTCGTCGGCGGCGCGACCGAGGCGCAACGCGAGCGCCTTCGACCCGTCCCCGTCGCGGCCGGGGGTCGACAGCGAGCCCTGAACGTCGAGACGCGCGAGGAGCGCGACCGCGCGCCGGAGCCGCGCGATGCCGAGCGAGGTGGGCAGATACGCGCGCAGAGCGGCGACGCGCTCTTCGAGCCGCTCGAGGCGGCGGCGCAGCTCGCCCTCGAGCTCCTCGGCGGTCATCGCGGAAAGGCGCTCGACGTCGGCCTGGATCTGCGCCATGTCGCGCTGGACGATGGCGGCGGCCTTCTCGAGCGAGTGGCCCTTCTCGAGCGCCTGGCGGATGCGGATGACCTTCTCCATCGCGAAGACGTCGTAGTCGTGCTCGCCCTCGGGCGAGGGACGCACGAGGCCCTTCTTGGTCCAGTAGATGAGCTGCCGCGGCGTCACGCGGCAGACGCGCGCGGCCTCCGCAGCCGAGAGCCGGAGTCGCGAGACCACCTCGGTGTCATTCGCGACGAGGACCTGCGCGAGCGCCTCGCGACCGTCAGGATCGCTGATGGTCTCCTCCCCTCGCCCGCCGGGCGCACCGGCTGGCTGCCCGGGAGCGTGGCACCCTCAGGCAGGCATGTCAACGGAACGGACAGATGGCCGATACCGCAGCATCAGCGCTTGGCGGCGGGGGCGAGAGGCACGCGATAAGCGACCTTGACCGCGGCGCGGTACTGCCGGATGCCGCCGCGCGCGTCGAGCTCGGCCCACAGGCGCGACACCTCGGCGACGACGGGTCGCGGAGCGGTGTCCTTGGCGTCGCGGACGGCGCTCGTGACCGCGTCGGCCCAGCCGCGGCGGGACGATCCGGTGACCTCGACGGTGCGTACGGCGGCGGGCGCCGCCTTAGCGCGACTTGGCCGGGAAGCCCTCGAGGCCGTACTCCTTGATCTTGGCATAGAGGAGCCGACGATAGATCCCCAGCATCTCCGCCGCCTTCGAACGATTCCCGCCGGCGTCGCGCAGCGCCTTCATGATCAGGTCCTTCTCGAACTGAGCGACGGACTTCTTGAAGAAGGAGCGCTCGCTCGGGACCTCGTCCCCCTCTTCCTCGCGGTCGCCCTCGTGGTCGCCGAAGGGGAGCTCGCGGCTGGTGATGATCTGACCGCGCGACAGGACGACGGCGCGCTCGATCACGTTCTCGAGCTCGCGGACGTTGCCCGGCCAGTCGTACTCGAGGAGCCGGCGCAGCGCCTCCTCGCTGATGGCGGCGGGCTGCGCGGTCGCGCTGTAGCGGTGCTTGGCGAGGAAGTGCTCGACGAGCGCGGGGATGTCCTCCTTGCGGTCGCGGAGCGGCGGCATGGGGATGTTGATGACGTTGAGGCGGTAGAAGAGGTCGTCGCGGAACTTCGCCTGCTCGACCTGCTTCTGCAGGTCCTTGTTCGTCGCGCAGATGACGCGGATGTCCACCTTGATGGGCAGCGACGACCCGAGACGCTCGATCTTGCGGTCCTGCAGGACGCGGAGGAGCTTCGTCTGCGTCTGCAGGCTCATCTCGCCGATCTCGTCGAGGAAGATCGTTCCCTTGTCGGCGAGCTCGAAGCGGCCGCGTCGCTGCGTCAGCGCACCGGTGAACGAACCCTTCTCGTGTCCGAACAGCTCCGCCTCGAGGAGGGTCTCCGGGAGGGCCGCGCACGACACCTTCACGAGAGGACCCGCGCGCCGGCTCGAGTTGTAGTGGAGCGCCTCCGCGACGAGCTCCTTGCCGGTGCCGGACTCTCCGGTGATGAGCACGGTCGCGTCCGCTTTCGCGACCTTGCCGATCGTCTTGTAGACCTCCTGCATCGGCGGCGAGTTGCCGACGATGCGCTCGGTCTGGACGAGCGAGGAGATCTCGCCGCGCAGGACCTCGACCTCCTGGGCGAGATCCTGATACTCGAAGACCTTCCCGACGGTGTGATTGATCTTGTCGAGCTCGAACGGCTTCGTCACGTAGTCGAAGGCGCCGAGCTCCATCGCGCGGATCGCCGCGTTCGAGCTCCCGAAAGCCGTCATGATCAGGACGGCCGTCCGCGGGGACGCCCCCTTCACGCGCGAGAGCGCCTCGATGCCGTCGAGCTCGGGCATGCGGACGTCCATGATCACGAGGTCGGGGCTCGCCTCTTTGACCTTGTCCACCACCTCGACGCCCGTCGCCGCCTCCTGGACGGCGTAGCCCTCGTCCTGGAGGAGCTGCCGCAGGAGCGCCCGGATGGAGGCGTCGTCGTCCGCGACGAGGATGGTCTTCTGGCCCATCAGATGTACGGTTCCAGCGCAATTGCGGCGCGTCGCGCCACCGCTTCCGCTCTGCTCCCCACTGCGCAGGGCATCCTGTGTCCCCTATGCGTACATGTCAAGGGTCCGGCATCCGCGCCCGGGAACGGGCGCAGGCCTAGGGAACGTCGCGGATGGAGGGGATCAGGGCGCCGACGAACGCCGTCGCCAGGGTGACCGCGCCGGCGATCGCGACGAGGAGCGACGCGCTCGTCAGGTCGGCGAGCGCGCCGACGCCGAGGACGATGGGCAGCCAGCTGAGGTTGAGCAGCGCCATCCGCGCCCCGAACACGCGCGCGCGGAAGGCGCTCGGCGTGACCTCCTGCGAGATCGTGATGTTCGAGACGAAGAACAGGACGTTCGTGACGCCCGCGATGGCGAAGAGGACGAGCGCCACGAGGAACGTGGGCGCGATCCCGATGCCGATGAGCGCCGCGCCCCAGGCCGCGAAACCGGCGATGACGAGCACGCCCTTCCGCCGGCGGGCGAAGATCGTCGGGAGCAGGAGTCCCGTCGCCACCGCGCCGACGGCGAGCGCCGCCTCCGCCCAGCCGAGCTCTTCCGGACCGAGGCGGTACTCGCGGAAGACGAGGACAGGCGTCAGCGCGTTCAGCACGGGGATCGAGAGCTGCGCGACGAGCGAGAGGATGGTGTTGTTGCGGAGGATCGCGTTGTCGCCGATCCAGCGGATGCCGTCGAGGGCGTCGCTCAGCAGCCGGCGCCACGAGATCGCTCGCGGCGCGGGCTCCTGCCGCGTGATCTGAAGGAGGAGCACGGCGGACACGATGAACGTCGCGGCATCGACGTAGAACGCGAACGCTCCCAGCGCCGCCACGATGAGGCCCGCGACGACGGAGCCTCCGATCTCAACGGTGCGGTCGGACGCGTTCACCATCGAGTTGCTGGCGCCGAGCTGGTCTGCGGGGACGAGGTCCGGCACGACGGCGAGGCGGGCCGGATTGAAGACCGCGGCGCAGAGCGCGGCGACGAACACGAGCACGTACACCGTCGGGAGCGGCGCACCGACGGCGAGCAGCACTGGGATCGTGCCGATGAGCGCGGCACGGATGACGTCGCAGGCGACCATCGCGCGCCGGTGGCCCACGGCATCCGCGACCGCGCCGCCGAAGAACCCGAAGATGGCGTGCGGGCTGATGGAGGTCGCGAACGCGAGCGTCGTCACGAGTGCCGAGCTCGTCGCCTGCCAGCTCACGTAGGCGAGGGCGAAGTAGCTGACCTTGTCGCCGAAGCTGCTGATGACCTGCGCCGCCCAGAGCCGCGCGAAGTTCGGTGTGCGGAGGACGTCGAAGGCGGTCGCCTGGGCGGTGCTGGCGCTCACTTCCCACGCAGCGCGGCGAAGGTGAGCCATCCGCCGCCGGCGGCGATGAGGACGTCGCCCACGCTGTAGGCGGTCCGGACGACCGGGAACGGGATCACGTCGGACAGCGGGACCAGCCGGCTCGCCGACGTGAGCGCCGTGTGGAGACGGTCCGTCGGCATGGCTCCGCCGACGCCGGCGACTACGGCCGCGGAGATCGGCATCGCCCCGTTCACCGCGACGACGAGGAGATTGAGCGCCGCACCGAGAGCGATGAGCCACGCGCCTGCGAGACCGCGGTTCGCGAGGGCGACGGCGACAATGCCGGCGAACGCGACGACGTACGTCGCGGCGGCCAGGTCCCCCGTGAGCCCCGCGACGGAACGAAGGACGATGGCCACCGCCAGGACGGGCCACCAGCGGACGTAGAGCTCCCCGAGCCTTGAGAAGCGACCGCCCGTCGCGAGCCCCGCGACGAGGCCGACGACGACCGCGCTAGCCAGCATGCGCGTCGCTGAGCGTGGGCTTCTGCGCCAGGCGTTGACGCAGCTCAGCGAGCGTCTCGTACTCGATGACCGGCAGGTCGCTGACCTCGAAGGCGGCGGCGCCGCGCTTCTTGAGCAGCGTGTCGAGCGCGCGCACGACCTTCGGGTCGAACTGGATCCCCTTGTACTTGTTCAGCTGCTCGATCGCGCGCTCGTGCCCGATCGCCCTCCGGTAGATGCGGTCGGAGGTCATCGCCTCGTACGCATCGGAGACGAGGATGATGCGCGCGCCGACGGGGATCTCATCGCCCTTCAGCCCGTTCGGATACCCCGTGCCGTCGTAGTTCTCGTGATGCGCGAGGACGATGGGCGCCAGCGGCCGCAGCGCGGACGACGGCTCGAGGATGGACGCCCCGTAGATCGGATGCCGACGCATCAGCTCGTTCTCATCGGGCTCGAGCCGCGTCGGCTTCATGAGGATCCGGTCCTCGACGCCGATCTTGCCGATGTCGTGGAGCAAGGCCGCGAGCTCGATCTGCTCGATGATCGGCTCGGACAAGCCCATCTCGCGAGCGACCGCGCCGGCGATGCGCGAGACGCGGTCGGCGTGACCGCGGGTGAACCCGTCCTTCGCGTCGATGGCCTGCGACAGCGCGCTGACGGATCCGAAGAAGAGGTCGCGCGTCTCGGCGTACTTGCTGAAGGAGTACCGCGCGAGCAGGAGCGGGACCATGAACAATCCGCCGGCCCACAGCCCGACCTTGCCAGCGACCTCGGCCATCAGCCAGCCCATCGGTACGAGTGCGATGAGTCCGGTCCAGACCTGACGGAAGCTTGCGGTCCAGACGCGCTGGAACTCGATCCCGGTCCGAACGCTCGCCGCGGCCGAGGCGAGGATCTGGTTGACCAGGCTGTACGCGAGGCCCGCCGCGAACAGCTGCGGGAGGAGCTCGATGGGATCGGCCCCGCTCGCGCCGACGCCCGTCCACTCGATCGCGTACCACCCCGCGAGGACGGACAGGACGAATGTCGCGCGGTTGTAGAGCGTCCCATACAGCGGCAGCTCGCCACGGATGTCGCGCAGCTGCAGGGTCCCGATCGCGGCGATCCAGAGCGGCGCGAACGGGCGCGGAAGGGCGGCGTCGAACAGCGCCGCGATCAGCGGCGCGGAGTTCACCGACACGTTCACGCCGCGCGGCAGGTACACCGGCTGACCGCTGGCGACCAGTGTCACGACGATCCAGAAGATCACGCGGCCAACGTCGATCGACGGCGGTAGCGGCACCGAATAGAAGACGAGGAGCGCCGCCGTGAGCACCGTCACGGCGAGGACGAGCACGCGCAAGCGAAGAGGCTGCTGGAATAGGAGCACCGACATGATCTCGCGGAGGATATGTCCCGACCCGACGTCCTCCGCCGGAAAACGAAGAGAGGATCCCTCTCGGGATCCTCTCAAGAGATCGATGCGTTGTGCGGTGCGGACTAGAAACCCTGACCGCCAGCGCCACCGCCGAGAACGAGAGCCGCGAGCGCGACGAGAACAGCGACGATGCGACGCATCTGCTACCCCTCCACTGAGTTCGCCCCGGCCCTCCAGCACTGGTCGACCGGTCAGCGTGCGGCCAAGGGTACAGCGCACAGATACTTCATGGAAACCCCTAAACCTTGCGCGGTACGGAATAGACACCTTGCCATCCGGAACGGAATGCTGACACCGCCCCGATCCCTGGGCCGAGTGCACACGCCCGCAGCGGCGCCGGCCACCGGCGGGGACAGCAGCTGGGGGCGGCTAGCGCATGGGCGGCGCTGGGCTAGAGACGCTCGTGGCGCGCGACGTCGATCACAAAGACGGTCGCGCCGCCGAAGGTGACCTCCACCGGATAGGGCATGTAGAACTCACCGGGTTCCATGAGCGGCGGCATGGGGTTGATGAACTGGCTGCGGGAGTGGCAGGTCTTCCGGATGACGGCGAGGACGTCGTCCACCTGATCGTCCTCGGCTCCGACCATGACCGTCGCGTTCGCCTGCTTGAGGAAGCCGCCCGTCGACTGCAGGCGCGTGACGCGATGGTCCTTGTCGGTGAGCGCGTCGACGAGCGCCCCGGCGTCCTCCGCGTGCACGACGGCGATCACGAGCTTCACGGGCGGGGATGGTAGCGAGCGGCCGTCAGGCGGGCGTCGCGAGCAGCGCGTCGACCTCGCGCAGGATCTCTCGGGCGATCTCCGCCTCGTCGCGGTCGCCCGGCACGACGACGAACCGACGCGGCTCCGCCGCGGCGAGCCGCAGATACCCGTCGCGCAGGCGCTCGTGGAAAGCGCGCTCGCGTTCCTCGAAACGGTCCCAAGGTCGGTCGGCCGCGCGCGCCCGCGACCGCTCGACGACGACGTCGACCGGCACGTCGAGCAGGAACGTACGGTCCGGCACCGTCGGGCCGACGGCGAAGCGCGTCAGCTCGCGGAGCCCATCGAGATCCGCGCCTCCCGCGAAGCCTTGGTAGGCGAGCGTCGAATCGAAGTAGCGGTCGGCCACGACGACCGCGCCGCGCGCGAGTGCGGGACGGACGACGTCGCGCACGAGCTGCGCGCGCGCCGCCATGAAGAGGAGCGCCTGCGCCTCCGGAGTGAGCGCGACGTCGCGCGCGTGCAGGAGGATCTCACGGATGCGCTCGCCCGCCGGCGTGCCGCCCGGCTCGCGCACGAGCAGCACGTCCGTGCCGCGGTCGTGCAGCGACGCGACGAGGCGCCGCGCTTGCACGGACTTCCCCGACGCCTCGCCGCCTTCGAACGAGAGGAGAAGGCCGCGCGTCACCGGTATATCTGCACCCGGCGGTAGGGCTCGTGCCCCGAGCTGCTCGAGGAGAGCTCGGCGCGCTCGGCGAGCTCGTGCTGCAGGCGCCGGATCCCCGCGGGCTGCGGCGAGAGCTCGACCTCGGCGGCCTGGCCGCCGGTGATGGCGTCGATCGCCTCGCGCGCCTCCTCGAGCGCCGCGTCCTCGGGGCCGCGCCGCATCTCGAACACGCTCGCGAGCGCGCTGGCTATCTGCGTCACCGAGTTGCTGCGCGCGATGAAGATGGGGATGCCCGACTGCTCCGCGTCGCGGAGGCGCGGCGTCTTGCGCCGGTAGTAGTTCTTGAGCGTGATGACGACGTCGGCCTCGTCGGGCTCGCGGACGATGGCGATCGGCAGCCCGAGGCCGCGCGCCGCTTCCTCCACGCGACTCCAGGAGATCCCGAACGGGTAGACCTTCACGACCTCGCGGCCCTGCGCGATCTGCGGCCGCGTGATGATGCGGCGGTCGCCCGGCGCGGCGTCGCGCTGCCGCGAGCGCGGCGGGGCGCTCGTCACCTCGACCTGGCCGTCCGCCCCGCGCTCGCGGATCTCGGGGGCGACGGGCACGCCGAGGAGGATCGCGTCGACGATCTGTGCCACGTCGAGGTAGATGGCCATGCGCTGGTACGCCTGGATCTCGACGAGCACCTGGAACGTCGGCGGCGCCTTCCGCTCGAGCACCGACTTCTGCGTTCCGCGGCGGCGCGCCTCCTCGTCGGAGAGCGTGACCGTCTGGATGCCGCCGACGAGGTCCGACAGCGTCGGGTTGAGCATGAGGTTCTCGAGCGAGTTGCCGTGCGCGGTCGCGATGAGCTGGACGCCGCGCTCGGCGATGGTGCGCGCCGCCGCCGCCTCCTGCTCGGTGCCGATCTCGTCGATGACGATGACCTCGGGCATGTGGTTCTCGACGGCCTCGATCATCACGGCGTGCTGCAGGGCCGGCGTCTGGACCTGCATCCGCCGGGCGCGCCCGATCCCCGGGTGCGGGATGTCGCCGTCGCCGGCGATCTCGTTCGAGGTGTCGACGACGACGACGCGCTTGCCGAGCTCGTCCGCGAGGACGCGCGCGGCCTCGCGCAGGAGGGTGGTCTTGCCCACGCCGGGACGGCCGACGAGGAGCACGCTCTTCCCCGCCTCGACGACGTCGCGGATGATGTCGACGGTGCCGTAGACCGCGCGTCCGACGCGCAGCGTGAGCCCGACGACCTTCCCGGCGCGGTTCCGCAGGGCGCTGATGCGGTGCAGCGTCCGCTCGATGCCGGCGCGGTTGTCGCCGCCGAACTGTCCGATGCGGGACATCACGTACGCGATGTCCTCCGGGCTCACTTCGCGGTCGGAGAGGTTCTCCTCGCGGTCCACGAAGCGCGCCTCCGGCAGCCGGCCGAGGTCCATGACGATCTCGAGCAGCCCTTCGAGGTGGTCGAGGCCGCGTACCCGCTGATCGAGATACGGCGGGAGGGAGCGGAGGAGCGCTCCGAGATCGTCGGTGACCGGTCGTTCGAGCGTCATCTCACCACCACCGGAGCGAGCGCTGGCTCCTCGATCCGCACGGCGAGCTCCTTCACGAAGAGCATAGCCGTGACGGTCTCCCTGAAGCCCTCGGACAGCAGAGCGCGCGCCATGTGATCCTCGTACGAGCGGACGGGCGAGCCGAGCGGCCGCCCGGCGGGAAGGTCCGCCGCGGCCGCGCGGAGCAGGTCGCGCGCCCTGTCGACGTCGCCGTCGGAGGTGCGCACCTTCAAGACGTGCGGGTGCCGCTCGAGCCCGCGGAACGCGACAGCCACCGATCGCACGCGCTCCTCCGCGCGCTCGAGGAGGATCCCGGCGCGGCGCATCGCGAGCGGGTTGCCGCTGATGAGGTGCGGCGCGTCGAAGGCGTGTCCTCCGCGGCCGACGTCGAAGTCCTGGACGGAGAGCTGCTCCGCGCGCTGGACGGCGTGCGGCGTCGTCGAGGCGTACAGACGGAACAGGTCGTGCGCGTCGCTCGAGCGCGCGGCGCGTCCCGCGCTGTCGCCGGTGGGCCGGCCCAGGCGCTCGCCCGCCGAGACGTACCAGGTCTCTCGCGTGTAGGAGTAGAAACCGGCCTGGAAGAACGTCTCGCGTGCGCGCACCTCGTCGGGGACGCTCCCGAAGACCCGGTGGACGCCGCGCCGCGCCGCCAGCGCACAGATCGACGAGAGGAGCCGGAAGGCTCCGTCGGCGCCGGCGGGGTCGGGATCGGCGACGAGGACGAGGAGGGTCCACTCCGGACCGCTCCCCTCGTGCACGAGCGCCGCGCTCCTGACCGCGCCGCCGGACGTGTCGATGTACACGCTCGCGCGTGAGCCCACCGGGAACAGGCCGGGCAGGAGCTGCGGCCATCTCGCCAGGGCGCCGCTGGCGAGCGGCGCGGGGAGGACGCAGCCGATGATCCACGCGGGATCGCGCAGCGCGGCGGACACGTACGACGTCACGCGTGGGAGGTCGAAGATGCCCGCCGCACGCACGGTCATCAGGGTGCGCGGCCGATGAGGGAGAGGAAGTACTCGTGAAGGCGCCGGTCTGGGGTGAGCTCGGGGTGGAACGAGGTCGCGAGCAGCCGCCCCTGCCGCGCGGCGACGACCGTCCCGTCGTCGAGCGTCGCGAGCACGTCGACGCCGCCGCCGACGCGCGCGATCCGCGGCGCTCGGATGAAGATCGCGTGGAAGGACGGCGGCCCGATCACCGGCATGTCGAGATCCGCCTCGAACGAGTCGATCTGCCGTCCGAACACGTTGCGTTCGACCGTCAGGTCCATGAGGCCCGCGAGCGGGTGAGGGTGGCTGGGCACGTCCTTGGCGATGAAGATCGCGCCGGCGCACGTTCCCCACACCGGCATGCCTTGCGCGACCCGCTCGCGCAGCTTGGCGATGATCCCGTACTGCTCGGCGAGCTTGCCGATGGTGGTGCTCTCACCGCCCGGGATGATGAGCGCGTCGACGTCGTCGAGCTGCTCGGGCCGGCGCACGTCGACGGCGTCGACGCGCATGTCGCGCAAGGTGGCGAGGTGCTCCGCGAAATCGCCCTGCAGGCCGAGGACGCCCGCGCGACGGGTCTTCTTGCTTACCAGCCTCGGGCCGCGAGCCGCTCCTGGGCGGGGATCGTCTCGAGGGAGATGCCGCGCATCGGCTCGCCCAGTCCTCGCGACACCTCCGCGATCAGCTTCGCGTCGGTGTAGTGGGTCGTCGCCTCGACGATGGCCTTCGCGCGCCGCGCCGGGTCCTCCGACTTGAAGATGCCGGAGCCGACGAAGTTGCCCTCCGCGCCGAGCTGCATCGTGAGCGACGCATCCGCCGGCGTGGCGATGCCGCCCGCGCAGAAGAGGACCACGGGCAGCTTCCCGTCCGTCGCTATCCCGCGCACGAGATCGACGGGCACGCGGTACTCGTCGGCCTTCGTCCGCAGGAACCCGTCGTCCGCGGCGTGGTCGTGCAGGTCCGCGATCGCCGACGTGATGGCGCGGAGGTGGCGGACGGCCTCGACGATGTTGCCGGTGCCCGCCTCGCCCTTGCTGCGGATCATGGCCGCGCCCTCGTCGATGCGCCGCAGCGCCTCGCCGAGGTCGCGCGCGCCGCAGACGAAGGGGATCTTGAAGTCGTTCTTCTTGACGTGGAACTGCTCGTCGGCCGGAGTGAGGACCTCGCTCTCGTCGATGTAGTCGACGCCGAGCGCCTCGAGGACCTGGGCCTCCGCGAAGTGACCGATGCGGCACTTCGCCATCACGGGGATGGTCACCGCCGCTTCGATCTCGAGGATCTTGGTCGGATCCGACATGCGCGCGACGCCGCCCGCGGCACGGATGTCGGCCGGCACGCGCTCGAGCGCCATGACCGCGACGGCACCGGCGTCCTCGGCGAGCTTCGCCTGGTCCGCCGTGACCACGTCCATGATCACGCCGCCCTTCAGCATCTGGGCGAGCCCCTTCTTCAGGGCCCACGTGCCGGTGGCGGCGCCGGACGAGCCGTTCTTGGTACCTACAACAGCAGCCATTCACGCCTGATCGTACCGCGCTCCTGCTACGCTTGGAATGTCCGTATGGCCGTCCTAGACGCGAATGTGCTCGTTCTCAACAGCGACTACCGTCCGCTGAACGTCTGCAACGTCCGGCGTGCCGTCGTACTGCTCGAGAAGCAGAAAGCACAGACCGTCGAGCTCGACGGCGCCGTCGTCCGCAGCGAGCGCCGCTCGCTCCGCGCGCCGTCCGTCATCCGGCTCGCGTACCACGTGAAGCGTCCGCGGCCGGTCGTGAAGCTCACGCGACGCGAGATCCTGGCGCGCGACGACCACCAGTGCCAGTACTGCGGCAAGCGAGGGAACGACCTCACGATCGATCACGTGATCCCTCGCCATCGCGGCGGCCAGCACACGTGGGAGAACGTCGTCGCCGCGTGCAAATCGTGCAATCACAAGAAGGGCGGGCGCACGGTCTCCGAAGCCCACATGACGCTTCTCGTACAGCCGTTCAGGCCCCCGGCCACGCCGCGCTACCTTTTCTCCTCGTACATTCGGTCAGGGGAGCGCACGTGGCTCAAGTTCCTCGGGGTGGACGAGACCGCAGCGGCGTCCTAGCGGAGGCCTGGCACTGCCCTTGCGTTCGGTCGCGCGGATGAAAGTCCTGTTCGTCAAGCGCGGGTACGCGCCCATCGGCGGATCGGAGAGCCTCTGCTTCCACT
This sequence comes from Chloroflexota bacterium, assembly GCA_028876375.1. Lineage (GTDB taxonomy): Bacteria > Chloroflexota > Limnocylindria > P2-11E > P2-11E > JACPOT01. The sequence continues at coordinate 16,614 of JAGWSB010000008.1, forward strand.
TCGCGACGCGGCTGGCGGCGCGCGGACACGACGTGAGGGTCGTCTGCGCGTGGCCGAGCGAGCGAGAGCACGCGAAGTGGCAGCTCGACCAGGTCGGCGCCGACGTGTTCGACGACCACCGGGTCTTCATGCATCGCGGCGTCGAGGTCGTGCAGGTGAAGCCGCGCGGCGGGATCTTCGGCCTCGCGGCCGACGCCACGACGCTCGTCGACCTCATGCGCGGCGATGTCCTCGAGCGGTACGCCGCGGACCGCGACCTCATCCACAACGTCGGCCGGGAGTACCTCGACTCGTCGCTCGACGTCGCGGAAGAGCTCGACATCCCGATCGTTCTCACGCCGCTCGCGCATCCCGGCCAGTTCCACGGCGGCGACTCGCGCGCCGACCTCGCGCGCTACCGGCGCGCCTCGGCGATCACCACGATGACGGGATGGGAGCGGGACTGGTACGTGCGCCACGCGATCGAACCGTCGCGCCTCGTCGTCACCGGTATGGGCGCGAACGCGATGCGCTCGTCCGACGGCCCGGCGTTCCGCGCCGCCCACGGGATCCCTGCCGACGCGCCGCTCGTCCTCTACATCGGACGCAAGGAGCGGTACAAGGGCTACATCCAGCTGCTCGACGCGGCGGAGTCGGTCTGGCGGCGGCACCCCGATACGCGGTTCGTCTTCATCGGGATCGACGGCTTCTATTCGACGTTCATCGACGACTTCGCGCGGTACCGCGACGATCGGATCATCGACATCGAGTGCGCGTCGGATCCGGTCAAGGCGTCGGCGCTCGACGCCTGCGACGTCTTCGCCATGCCGTCGCGGCACGAGACGTTCGGGCTCGGATACATCGAGGCGTGGCTGCACGAGCGTCCCGTCATCGGAGGCGACATACCGCCGCTGCGCGAGGTGATCGACCACGGCGTCGACGGGCTCCTCGTGCGGCAGCGCGCGAGCGAGGTGGCGGGGGCCATCGTGCAGCTGCTGGACGATCCGGCGCTGCGCGCCGCGATGGGCGCGGCCGGCCGGGCGAAGGCGGCCGAACGTTGGGACTGGGCGCGCGTCATCGACCGCGTGGCGGGGGCGTACCAGCTCGCGATGTCGGGCTTCGAGGTGAGCGGGTCCGTCGCGCTCGCCTGACGCGACGTTGAAGGTCGCCATCGCGAAGAAGCTCCTGTCGTCCGTGGGCGGATCCGAGCTGCAGGCTCGTCTTCTCGCGCGGGCGCTGGCGGCGCGCGGCCACGACGTCCTCCTCGTCGGCATGCGTCCGGCGTGGCCCCGGCCGGGGATCCCCGACCGCGCGGTGCTTCGCGGCGGCGGTGGGACGGTGCGCGATGAGGCCGACGGCGTCGCGTTCGCGTACATCGCCGCGCGCGGAGGCCGTGCCGGCGCGGCGGTCGACGGCCTTTTCCCCACGGATCTCGCGGACGAGAGCGCGCTCACCACGGCGCTCAGGGGGCGCGACGTCGTGCACGTCATCGCGCGCGAGTGGGCGGGCTCGTACGAGAGGGCCGCGCGCCGCGCCGGCGGCGCCGTCGTCGAGACGCCGCTCGTCCATCCCGGACAGCCGTTCTCCGGCGCGGCCGGTGCGGACGTCGCGCGCTACCGGCGCGACGACGCGGTGATCGCGCTCACCGAGTGGGAGGCGGGGTGGTACCGGGAGCGTGGCGTCGAGCGCGTGCGCGTGACCGGCGTCGGTCCCGTCATCGGCGACGTCCCGTGCGTCGATGCCGACGCGGCGACGATCCTCTTCGTCGGGCGCAAGGAGCGATACAAGGGGTATCACGCGCTGCGCGCCGCGGCGCCGCTGGTATGGCGCGAGCGGCCCGACGCGCGCTTCGTCGCGATCGGGCAGCGCGCCTGGCGCGATCGGCCCGTCGCCGTCGACCCGCGCTGGATCGACCTCGGAGTCGTCGACGAGGCGGCCAAGACGGAGGCGTACGCGCGCGCGACCGTCCTCGTCATGCCGAGCGAGCACGAGACGTTCGGCCATACGTACCTCGAGGCCTGGGCGGCCGGTCGTCCGGTGATCGCCGGCGACATCCCGCCGCTGCGCGAGGTCGTGCGTGACGGCGTCGATGGGCTGCACGCGCGGAACGACCCCGTGGAGGTCGCGCGCGCCATCCTGCGGATCCTCGGCGACCCCGCCGCGGCGCGGCGCATGGGCGAAGCGGGAAGGGAGCGGCTGCGCGAGCGCTGGACGTGGGAGAGGATCGCCGAGCGGACCGAGAAGGTCTACGAGGAGGCGGTCGCGCGCGGGGCCTGATCGCCCACGCTCATCGGCTACCTTTGACGTGCGCATGAGGGACGTCATCGGTCACCGACGCTTGCTCGACCGCCTCGGGGGCCACGCCGTCCGCGGCGACGTCGCTCACGCGTACGGGATCTTCGGGCCGCGCTCCATCGGCAAGAGGACGGTCGCGCTGCGGCTGGCGCAGACGCTCGAGTGCGAGACGTCCACTGCGGGCGGGTGCGGGACCTGTCTCGCGTGCCGGAAGGTCGAGCGCGGGGTCCACCCCGACGTGCGCCTCGTCACGCGGGCGGGCGACCGCAAGCTCATCGGCATCGAGCAGATCCGGGAGATGCAGCAAGACCTCGCGCTGCGCCCGCTCGAGGGCCGCCGCCGCGTCGTGATCGTCGACGACGCGAGCGAGCTCGACCAGGGTCAGGACGCGCTCCTCAAGACCCTCGAGGAGCCGCCGGACCATGCCGTCCTCCTTCTCGTCACGACGACGCCCGCGGCGCTCCACGAGACGATCCTGTCGCGCCTCCAGCCGCTCACGTTGCGCCTCGTTCCCGTAGCCGAGATCGAAGAGGGCCTCGCCGCGCGCGGCATCCGCGAGGCGAGCCGCTTCGCGGCGGCGTCGGCGGGACGGCCGGGGATCGCGATCGCGCTCGCGAGCGGCGACGGCATCCGCGCCGAGCGCGAGCGCGTCGAAGCGGAGCTGTACCGCCTCGTCGGCAGCGGCCTCACCGACCGCTTCGCCTGGGCGGCCGACCTCGCCGACGAGAGCGATCCGCGCCGCCGTGCCGACGCCATCGACCTTCGCCTCGCGCACTGGTCGGAGCTGCTGCGCGACGCGACCGTCGCGGCGCGCGGCGAGCTGTCGCGGCCGCTGCGGCCGGCGCGTCTCGCCGAGACGCGGCGGCTCGCGACGAGCGTGAGCGCGGACGAGCTCCTCGGCGCGACGCTGCTCGTCGAGAGGCTGCGGCGCGATCTCGGGTTCAACGCGAACGCGCGCGCCATGCTCGAGCTCTTCGCCCTGCGGCTCCCCTACTCGCAGACGATGAGGGCCGCGTGAGCGCTCCCGCTCGCGTGGTCGTCGGCGCGCGCGTCCAGCAGGCCGGGCGCATGTACTTCTTCGAGCCCGGCGACGTGCGCGACCTCGCGGTCGGCGACGTGGTCATCGTCGAGACGGCGCTCGGGCTCGACGCGGCGCGCGTCCATCTCCTGCCGACCGATTCGCCGCTCGTCCAGGTCGACGCGCCGCTCGGCCGCGTCGTGCGGCGCGCGACCGCGACCGACAAGTTCCTCCTGGCGCGGCACGAGCGACTGGAGGAGGACGCGCGCCGCATCGCGGCGGAGATGGCGACGATGCGCGACCTTCCCATCCGCATCCTCGGCTGCGACTGGAGCTTCGACGGCTCGGCGCTCACGGTCTTCTACGCGTCGAACGAGCGCCTCGACCTCGCCGCGTACGCCGACGAGCTCGGCACGCGCTTCTCGACGCACGTCGACCTGCGCCGGATGGGAGCGCGGGACGAGACGAAGGTGACGGGCGGCGTCGGCACGTGCGGACGCGAGCTCTGCTGCGCGACGTGGCTCGACCGCTTCTCGAATATCTCCATCCGCATGGCGAAGGAGCAGGATCTGCCGCTCAACCTCAGCAAGCTCACGGGAGTGTGCGGCCGCCTCAAGTGCTGCCTCATCTACGAGCTCGAGACCTATCAGGAGGTCAAGGGGAAGCTGCCGAAGGAGGGCGACGTCTTCCACATGCCGTCGTGCGTCGGCGGCCAGTGCGGCACCGCCGGCTGCGCGCAGGTGCAGGGGACGAACGTCCCGAAGGAGGCGGTCGTCGTCGGCTTGGCCGACGGCGGTCGCGGTCAGGTCACCGCCGAGGAGCTCGGCGTCGTGTTCGACCCCGTTCCCGCGCACACCAAGGGCGTCGGCTCGTACGGCGCGGACGAGATCCCGCGGCAGGAGCGCGCGACCGCGGCGCCGGGGGAGCCGGGCGCGGGCGGACAGCGCCGGCGTCGCCGGCGGCGGGGTCGCCGCTAGAGGTCAGCGCTGCCGGCGGAGGATGAAGTCGGCGATCTCGCGCAGCGCCTCGCGCTCGGGACGGTCCGGAAGACGATCGAGCGCCGCTATCGCCTCGTCGTGGAACGCCTGCGCCCGAGCGCGTGCGCGCTCGATCCCGCCGGACGAGCGGATCGTCGCGATGAGGTCGCGCAGCTCCTCCGGGCCCTTGTCCAGCGCGAGGATCCGCGAGGCGAGCGCGGCCCCGTCGGCGTCCGCCTCCACGGCGTAGATCATCGGCAGCGTCGGCATGCCTTCGGCGAGGTCGCGGCCGACCTCCTTGCCGAGCGACTCCGATCCGCCGATGAGGTCGAGGACGTCGTCCGTGATCTGGAAGGAGAGCCCGACGCTGGTCCCGTACGCGCCGAGAGCGGCGACGTGCTCGGGCTCGGCGTCGGCGAGGAGCGCGGCGCCCTGGCAGCACGCGGCGTAGAGCGAGGCGGTCTTGAGCTCGATGCGCTCGAGGTACTGCGCCTCGGACGGCATCGCCGGGACCGAGGCGACCTCGGTCAGCTCTCCGTCGCACAGGGCGAACACGGTGTGCGCGACCATCGCGATGACCTCCGGCTTCGGGAGGACGGCCGCGAGGGCGTAGGCCTTCGCGAACAGGTAGTCGCCGACGATGAGCGCGACGTCGTCGTTCCACACCGCGTTCACCGTGGGTACGTTCCGCCGCAGGTCGGCGCTGTCGACGATGTCGTCGTGCACGAGCGACGCGGTGTGGACGAGCTCGAGCGACTCGGCGAGGTCGACGATGACGCCGCTCCGCGCGCCGGGGCCGAACCGCGCGGCGAGGAACACGAGCGTCGGCCGGAGGAGCTTCCCCGGCGACCCGAAGAGGTGCGCCGCGGCGGCGGCGAAGGTGGGGTGAGCGCCGCGGCCGACGTCGCGCAGGCGCCGCTCCAGCTCCGCGAGGTCGTTCTCGACGAGCGCGTAGAAGCGCTGGCGCTGGGCGATGGTCACGGCGCCGTCGAGGTTAGGGCTTCTTGCTGGGCGGCGGGGGTGGCGTCGGCGTCGGTGCCGGCGCTAGGGATGGCGATGCCGGGGCGCCGCTGGGCTGGGAAGAGGAAAAGGGCTCGGGGATCCTCCCGGCGACGCCGAGGGCTTCGGCGTGGGCGAGGGACCGAACCCCGGCGGGATCGTGGCGAACGCGCCCGCGACATAGCAGTACCCCATCCGCCCGCCCGAGAGCGAGGAATGGCCCGCGACCCACGCGTTGACGTAGCCCTGCCAATCCGTGAACGGCGAGATGACGCGGTAGCAGCCGTTGATCATGACCGCGCGGTCGTCGGTCGTCGGCTCGGTCCCCTTCACGAAGACCTCGTCCTTGCGCCAGCTCGCGGGGCAGCCCGGACCCGGCAGGAGGCCCGATCCGTTCCCGCCGCGGAGCGCCGGGTTCTCGCACACCGTCACGTGGACGACGTTCGGCGGCGCCTGGTACCAGACGGGCGGCAGCCCGCCCACGACCTTGCTCATGTAGTCGCGCCAGAGCACGCCCGGACCGAGGGCCGACGAGATCCCGTACATCTGCGAGTTGTCGGCGTTGCCCATCCAGATGCCCGTGAGTCGCTGCGGCGTGAAGCCGATGGCCCACACGTCCTGCAGGTTGTCGGTAGTGCCCGTCTTCAGCCCGGCCGGCCGTCCGATGCTCGTCCAGGGACCGAAGATCCACGAGCCGTTGGGGTCGGTGTTGTCCTTGAGGATGCTGTCGAAGACGTACGCGATCCCGGGGTCGAGGACCTGCTTGCCCTCGGGCTTGGTGTAGTCCTTCACGACCTTCCCGTGCGGGTCGACGATCTTCGAGATGAAGGTCGGTTCGACGCGCGTCCCGAGGTCCGCGACGACCTGGTACGCGCTCACCATGTCCAGCAGCCGGAGCTCACCCGCGCCGATCGCGAACGAGAGCCCGTACCGGGACGGGTCGCCCCAGTCGCGGCGGATCCCCAGCTGGGACACCATGTCCATGATCTTGGGGACGCCGACCATGCGCCCGACGTTGATGGCCGGCAAGTTCAGCGACTCGCGCAGCGCCTGGCGCATGCTCACCGGCCCGTTCTGCGGCGACCAGCCACCGATCTGCGGCGCGTCCTTCGGACACCACTTGCTGCCGCTGCCGTCCGGCATGCAGAAGTCGATGTCGTCGAGCATCGACGCGGCGGTGAGATGCGCATCCTGCATCCCCGCGAGGTAGGTGAAGATCTTGAACGTCGAGCCCGGCTGCCGGTAGGCGATCCCGGCGGAGTCGTAGTCGCCCTGCACCTGCGGCGAGTGGTCGCCGTAGTCGACGCTGCCGACGTACGCGAGGATCTCTCCCGTCGTCGGATCCATCGTGATGAGCGCGCCGTTGTGCATGTTCGTGTAGTTGAGGCCCTTGACGTGGCTCTGGAGCTCCTGCGTGGCGAGATCCTGCATGTTCCAGTCGAGGGAGCTGTACACGGTGTAACCGCCCTCGTACGTACCGCGCTCGCCGTAGAGCGACACGAGCTGGTCGCGGACCTTGTAGACGAACCACGGCGCGGCGATCGGCGTCGCGACGGGCTGGACCTTGATCGGCTCCTGCTTCGCCGCCGCCGCCTGCGCCGCCGTGACGTAGCCGTTGTCGACCATGGAGTCGAGGACCTCGGTGCGGCGCGCCTGCGCGGTCGCGAGGTCGCGGACCGGGTCGTACTTGGAGGGCGCCTGCGGCAAGCCGGCGAGGAGGGCCATCTGTCCGAGCGTGAGCTTGGAGAGGTCCGTGACGCCGAAGTACGTGAGCGCCGCCGCCTTGACCCCGTACGACTGGTTCCCGTAGTAGACCTGGTTCAGGTACATCTCGAGGATCTGCTGCTTGCTGTAGATCCGCCCGGCCTGCAGCGCGAGGATGGCCTCCTTGATCTTCCGCGTGAACGTCGGAGCGTCGCCGACGAGCCGCTGCTTGATGAGCTGCTGCGTGATCGTCGACCCGCCCTCCTGGATGCCATGGCTGGTGAGGTCGGTCTGCGCCGCGCGGACGATGCCACCGACGTCGATCCCCGGGTTCGACCAGAAGGTCTTGTCCTCGATGGAGACGGTCGCGTCCTGCATGAGCTTGGGGACCTGGTCGAGGCCCACCAGCTCGCGCCGCTGATCCTCGAGGCGATAGAGGAGGTGCTGGCCGCTGCGGTCGTAGATGAGCGTCGACAGCGGCATCGGCGCGGTCGAGAGGTCGTCGATGGCCGGGAGGTCGGACGTGAAGAAGCTGATCGCGCTCGCCGCGGCCGTGCCGGCGAAGAGCGCGAACAGCGCGACGAAGATGCCGAGGGCGCCGGCCAGGGTGCCGACACGGCTCACGCCGACGCTCGGCCGCCGGCTGAGGCGTCCGTCGTGGTGGGGAAAGCGATACGCCCGGTAGCGCCCGGGCATGATCCCGCGGCCCTTCGCCATACGCGCGCCCCGGATGCACGCGCTGTGCCACGGAGCGACCCACGGCTAGGTGCTTCGTCCGCTCAGTGCGGGTGCAGCCGCTCCACGATCCGCTCCCACCGCATTCGCCGCCGCGGCCGCGCCGCCGCGCGCAGCACGCGCTGCGCTTCGCGCGCGTCGCCCTCCCACTCATGGATCGCGGCGCGGTCGACGTCGGGGATCGACCCCGCGGGCCCCCGCCGCTCCATCGAGGTCTCCGTCGCCGGGATCCGCTCGTACACGTCGGCGACGAAGCGGTAGACGTCGGCCGCCTCGCGCTCGATGACGTGGCGCGCGGCGAGGAACCGGGCGTTCTCGAGGACGAAGGCCTGCTTCGTCTGGTCGAACATGCTCATGAGCTCGAGGTCCGCGGCGAGCTCGCTGTCGACGCTCGCCACCGCCCGCTCGAGGTCGGCCTGGGCGGGCGCGGACCGCGCCGGGACGCTCACGCGCAGATAGGCGGCGGCCGCGGCGAGCGCGACGACGACCGCGACGGCGATGAGCGGCACGGCGCGAACGTAGTCCCTTTCCCTCGTATACATCTGTCGTATACAAATGACGCATCGCGTGTATGATCGACGCGCGATGGCCCGGCTGCTCGGGGCGAGACGCGCCAAGCTCTCTCCGCACTTCCCCGTGGGCGGTCCCGTCGAGGCCGCGGACCTCGTCGGGCGAGAGCCGTACGTCCGGCAGGCAGTGTCGCGGCTCGGCGACGGGGAGCACCTCCTCATCGCCGGGCCCCGCCGCATCGGCAAGACGTCGGTCATGTTCGAGGTGCTGCGGCGGCTTCGACGCAAGGGCGTCGTCACCGCGTACGTCGACTGCCTCGGCGCGACCGACGTGCGCGGCCTCGGCGAGCGCCTGGCGGCGTCGCTGCTCGCGTCGATCGAGGGACGGGAGGGCGGCCTCGAGGACGCGCGCGCGATCTCGCTCGGGATGCGTCCGCGCGGGCGGATCCGCGTCGAGCATCTCGAGCTCGTCATGCCCATCGTCCGCGAGGGCTCGGCGCAGCGCGCTTTCGACGCCGCGCTCGATCTCCCGCGCGCCGTCGCGGCGCGCGTCGGGCGGCGCGTCGTCGTCGCTCTCGACGAGTTCCAGGCGGCGGGACGCCTGGGGCCGCGCGTGTTCGACGTCATGCGCGCGCGCTTCCAGGCCCAGCGCGGCGTCGCGTACGCGTTCCTCGGGTCCGAGGAGGGGATCCTCGAAGAGCTGTTCAGCTCGAAGGGCAAGGCGCTCTACCGCTTCGCCGTCGCGCACGACCTCGCCCAAGCGGGCGGGCATCGCTTCGGGATCGACCCATCCGACTGGCAGGCTTACCTCGACCGGAAGTTCGACGCGAAGCGCATCTCGATCGGCGAGACCGAGATCGACCGCATCCTCGATCTCACGGGCGGTCATCCGCAGGACACCATGCAGCTCTGCGCGGCGCTCTACCACTTCATGCAGGATCAGTCGCTCCGCGCGGTGACGGGCGAGCTCGTCGACGCGGCCTACGAGATCGCGCTGCGCGAGCTCGAGCGGCCCTTCGCGCTGCACTGGACGGACCTCGGCGGGCAGAAGTACCTCCAGGCGGTGGCCAAGAGGATCGCGCGCGACGAGCCGCTCTACGCCGCGCGCGCCGACGGCGACGTGCCGCGCGCCGAGGTCCTGCGCGCGCTCACCGCGCTGCGCGCGCGCGGGCTCGTGATGCGGACGGGACGCGGGCGGTACGAGTACCTCGAGCCGATGTTCGCGGAGCACGTCCGCCGCCTCGACGCCGTGCCCGCTATCGTTCTCGGACGGTGAGCGCCCGTCCTCCGCGCCTCGACCTCCGACCCGGCGCGCGCGTCCGCTGGCAGCCCGTCCACACCGATCTGTGGCGCGACGGCAAGCTCGTTCGCGCGATGCCGAACAAGGAAGAGTGGCTCGTCGAGAACGAGTCGGGCCGCTTCTGGATCCACGTGACGCGGCTGCGTCCGGCGGAGGACGCGAGCTAACGACCTCGCGACCCTGTACCCCCAAGGCGAGTCGAACGCCTGTCTACAGCTCCGGAGGCTGTCGCTCTATCCACTGAGCTATGGGGGCGTCGCGCTCCATTGTCGCATGGGGATGGCGTCGCGATCGAGCGGCGGGGCCTGCGAGCACTAGGCTGTCGGGCGTGACCGTGGACTCGCGCGACAGGGAGCTTTCGCTCATCCAGCACCTCGACGAGCTGCGCCGGAGGCTCGTCGTCGCGGCCATCGCCGTCGCGGTCACGACGGGTGGCGCGTTCTTCTTCTCCTCGTCGATCGTGCGCTTCCTGCTCGCGCCGGCGGGGATCCAGCGCTGCGTCGCGTTCAGCCCGACGGAGAACTTCACGACCTTCCTGCGCGTCGCGCTCTTCGCGGGCATCGCGCTCGCGATGCCGGTGCTCCTCTACGAGATCTACGCGTACGTCGACCCGGCGCTCATGTCGAACGAGCGGAAGTTCGTCCTCATCAGCGGCCCGTTCGTGCTGCTCCTCTTCCTGACCGGCATGGCGTTCTGCTACTACCTGCTGCTGCCGCACGCGCTCGACTTCCTCCTCCACTTCGGCAGCGACGTCATCGACAACCAGCTCCGCTGCAACGAGTACCTCTCGTTCGTGACGACGTTCATCCTCGGCGTGGGCCTGATCTTCGAGCTTCCGGCGCTCATCGTCGCGCTCGTGCGCATCGGCGTCGTGCAGCGGAGCTGGCTCGCCAAGCAGCGGCGCTACGTGTTCCTCGCCTCGTTCATCGCCGGCGCGATCATCACGCCGACGCCGGACCCCTTCAACCAGACGCTGGTCTCTCTCCCGATCTACTTCCTGTACGAGCTCGGGCTGCTTCTCGCACGCTTCGTCGGAGGTCCTCGACGCGCCGCTTGAGCTCCGCCTCGGCACCCATCTCCGTCGGCTCGTAGTAGCGGCGGCCCTCCACCGAGGGCGGGAGGAAGACCTCGTCCGGGTCGAAGTGCTCGGGACGGTCGTGCGCGTAGCGGTAGCCCGTGCCGTATCCGAGCTGGCGCATGAGCCCGGTCGCCGCGTTGCGCAGGTGGAGCGGCACGGGGTCGGCGCGCGTCGTGGCGATGTCCTGTTCGAGGCGGCCGCGCGCCGTCTTGAGCGAGTCCGACTTCGGCGCGAGGGCGAGGTAGACGGTCGCCTCCGCGAGCGGGTAGTAACCCTCGGGGAGGCCGATGAGGTGGACGGCCTGCTGCGCCGCCGACGCGACGACGAGCCCCTGTGGATCCGCGAGCCCGACGTCCTCCGACGCGAGGATGACGAGGCGCCGCGCGATGAACATGGGGTCCTCGCCGGCGTCGATCATGCGCACGAGCCAGTAGAGGCCGGCGTCGGGGTCGGATCCGCGGATGCTCTTGATGAACGCGCTGATCGTGTCGTAGTGGCCCTCGCCCGCGCGGTCGTAGAGGAGCGTCCGCCGCTGCAGCGCGTCGCGGACCGCATCCGCCGTGACGACACGCTTCCCGTCGGAGGGCGCCGTCGCGTCGTACGCGAGCTCGAGCGCGTTGAGCGCCACGCGCGCGTCGCCGTTCGCGACGCTCACGAGGAGGTCGCGTGCTTCGGGCTCGAGCGAGGCCGTCCCGCGGAGCCCACGCTCGTCGGACAGGGCGCGATCGACGATCGCCCGCACCTCGTCGTCGCTGAGCGGCTTCAGCGTGTAGACGCGCGTGCGCGACAGGAGCGCATTGATGACCTCGAACGAGGGGTTCTCCGTCGTCGCGCCGATGAGGACGACGTCGCCCTCCTCCACGTGCGGGAGCACGACGTCCTGCTGTGCCTTGTTGAAGCGATGGATCTCGTCGATGAAGAGGACGGTGCGCTCGCCCGTCGCGGCGCGCACCTGTCGCGCCTCGTCGATCACGCGCCGCAGATCGGCCACCCCGGCGGAGACCGCCGAGAGCGCGACGAACCGCGCGCCGGCGCGCCGCGCGGCGATCGCCGCGAGCGTCGTCTTGCCGGTGCCCGGCGGGCCCCACAGGATGAACGAGGGGGGCTGTCCCGCCTCGATCGCGCGGCGAAGGACGCGGTCCTCGCCGACGATCTGGTCCTGGCCGACGAACTCCTCGAGGTCGCGCGGACGCATCCGCGCGGCGAGCGGACGATCCGGCCGCGCGCCCTGGTCGGCCGGACCGAAGAGCGGGCGCGGCGTCGGGGCCCCCTGTCGCCCGGAGCGCGGCATGGCGCCGAGGATAGGCGCGCGGGATCCCCTCCCCCCGGGGGTACGATGGCAGCGTGAAGCCCGACGTTCGCAAAGAGGTCCTGACGCGCCTCCGCTCCATCGCGGGGCACGTCCGCGCGGTCGAGCGCATGGTCGACGAGGACCGCTACTGCGTCGACGTCCTGCGCCAGACGATGGCGATCGAGAAGGCGCTCGAGAGGGTCGACGGACTCCTTCTCGAGGGCCACCTGCAGACCTGCGTCGCCGACGCGTTCCGCGAGGGCCGCTCCGGGGAGACCGTGAAGGAGCTGTCCGAGATCTTCAACACCGCTCGCCGCTAGGCGCAGCGATCGTTTGACGCCCCGCGACCGGCTCCTCTAGGCTGTGCCCCGCGACACTTCAAAGATCATTGAAGTGTCAGATGGGGGAGCCCGGGGAGCATGCTCAGCGAGTCGTCGTTGCGGGAGCTGCGCGCCTATCACCGTTCGCTGGGTGACGTGACGCGGCTGCGCATCGTGCAGCTTCTCGCGACCGACGGCGAGCAGGTGGCCTCGGAGATCGCGCGGCGGCTGCGGATCAGCCCGCCGCTCCTCAGCTGGCATCTGCACCGGCTCAAGCGGTCGGGGATCGTGCGCATGGTCCGCGTCGGCCGCGAGGTGCGCTGCTCGTTCGACCGCGCGCGCTACGCCGAGCTCGCCGACCGGAGCGCGCGCACGCTCATGAACCACGCGTCGGTCGCGAAGTGATGGCGACGCACGGCATCGTCCCCGACCGCGCCGCGAGCGCCACGCGAGGCGGGCTCGCGCCGCTGGCCCGGCGGCTTCGCGCCGCCGGCGTGACCGCGAACGCGGTCACAGGCCTCGGCGTCGCCCTCAGCCTCGTCGGCGCGGCGCTCGTCGCGGCGGATCGGCCGCTGGCGGCGCTCGTCGTCCTCGTCGTCGGATCGGTCGCCGACACGCTCGACGGCGCCATCGCCCGCGTCTCCGGCGGAGGCACGCGGCTCGGGGCGTTCCTCGACTCCACCGCCGACCGCGTCGCCGACGCGGCGCTCTTCGGGGCGGCCGCCTGGCTCGGCGCGTGGACCGGCGACGGCGCGCTGCTGTTCGCCGCGCTCGTCGCGATGCCGCTCTCGTTCTTCGTGCCGTACGTACGCGCGAAGGCGGAGTCGCTCGGCGTCGCGGCCACCGTCGGGCCGGCCCCGCGTGAAGCGCGGCTCGTCGTCCTCCTCGCCGGCATCGCGGTGTGGGCCCTCCTGGGGCTGCCCGCCGCTTTCACCACGGCGATCGTCGCCGTCGCGATCCTCGCGGCCATCACCTTCGTGCAGCGGGTCGCCGCCGTGTGGCGCGCGCTAGCGCGCGGGTAGGAAGGAAGACGCACATGCCACGCACGTCGAACGGGAGCAGAGGGAACGGGCGGATCCGGAGTCACAACGGCGACGCACCCGCGCACGCGCGGACCGAGGCGGCGCAACGACGAGGTCGAGCACGCGCTCCGGAGCCGCGGCTCCGCCGCGGCGAAGGTCGGAACAAGATCCGCGTCGCCATCGTGGGCGTCGGGAACTGCGCGAGCTCGCTCGTGCAGGGCGTTCACTACTACCGCAACGCGAAGCCGGGCGACCGGATCCCCGGCCTCATGCACGTCGACCTCGGCGGCTATCACATCCGCGACGTCGAGTTCGTCGCCGCCTTCGACATCGACAAGAACAAGGTCGGGAAGGACCTGGCCGACGCGGTCTACACCACGCCGAACAACACCTATCGCTTCGCCGACGTGCCCCGGAGCGGCGTCACCGTCGAACGGGGGATGACGCACGACGGGCTGGGCAAGTACCTCTCGCAGGTCATCGAGAAGGCGCCGGGCCCGACGGCCGACGTCGTCGGCATCCTCAAGGAGACGAAGACGGACGTCGTCGTCAGCTACCTGCCCGTCGGCAGCGAGGAGGCGACGAAGTGGTACGTCGAGCAGGTCCTCGAAGCCGGATGCGCCTTCATCAACTGCATCCCGGTATTCATCGGCCGCGAGGCCTACTGGCAGCGGCGCTTCGCGGAGCGCGGCCTGCCGATCATCGGCGACGACATCAAGTCGCAGGTCGGGGCGACCATCACGCACCGCGTCCTCACGAACCTCTTCAACGACCGCGGCGTGCGGCTCGACCGGACGTACCAGCTGAACTTCGGCGGCAACACCGACTTCCTCAACATGCTCGAGCGCGAGCGTCTGGAGTCGAAGAAGATCAGCAAGACGAACGCCGTCACCAGCATGCTCCCCTACAAGCTCCCGGAGGGCGACGTCCACGTTGGACCCTCGGACCACGTGCCGTGGCTCCTCGACCGGAAGTGGTGCTACATCCGGATGGAGGGCACGACCTTCGGGGACGTGCCGCTCAACATGGAGGTCAAGCTCGAGGTCTGGGACTCGCCGAACAGCGCCGGCGTCGTCATCGACGCGATCCGCTGCGCGAAGCTCGCCCTCGACCGCGGCCTCGCCGGGACGCTCGTCGCGCCGGCCTCGTACTTCATGAAGTCGCCGCCGAAGCAGATCCCGGACGACGTGGCCCGCGAGCGCGTCGAGGCCTACATCGCGGGGACCGATCTCGAGGTCCTCACCGGAGAGAAGGCGGCGGTCCGGGCCTGACCGATGCGGCAGCGCATCGCGCATGGCATCGGGTACTGGCTGTGGCGGGCGGTGGCGGCCCTCGCACAGCGGCTGCCGCAACGGGTGCTCTACCCCGTCGCGGTGGCGCTGGGCGAGTTCGCCTACCTCGCCTGGGGCACGAAGCGGCGGATCGCCAAGCAGAACTTCTCCCACGTCCTGGACCGTCCCGTGGGTGACCGCGCCGTCGCGCGGGTCGCTCGGCGCTCGTTCCGGAACTTCGCCAAGTACGTCGTCGAGATCATGCGCTTCCCGCGGCTGGGGGCGGAGGATCTCGAGCACCTCGTCGCGATCGACGGCTGGGAGCACATCCGCGGCGCGATGGAGAAGGGGCGCGGGGTCATCTTCGTGTCGATCCATTTCGGGAACTTCGAGGTCGGCGGCGCTCGCGTCGCCGGCGCGATCCCGCTCAACGTCATCGCCGACGACCTCGCGAACCAGCGGTTGATGGACCTGCTCGTCGGTAACCGCGCGCACAAGAACATCAACATCCACACGCCCAACGGCGCCGCGCGGAAGGTGCTCTCCGCGCTGAGACGGAACGAGATGGTCGGCGTGATGATGGACCTGGGGCCGCGCGCCTTCGCGTTCAACACGATCGACGCCGACTTCTTCGGCACACCCGCCGCGTTCCCGACCGTCGCCGCGGACCTCGCCCGCGTCTCGGGAGCGCCCATCGTCGTCGGCGCCGTCGTGCGCCAGCGGGACAACACGTTCCGCGGCGTCGCGCTCCCGCCGATCTGGGTCGACCGCGCGCGTCAGGCGGCGGAGGAGACCGCGCGCGTGACGGGCTCGATCGCGCAAGCGCTCGAAGGTGTCATCCGCGGGTCCCCCGACCAGTGGTACATCTTCCGGCCCATGTGGCCCGCCGAGCGGGACGCGGAGCCCGCGTGATCGCGGCGGCGATCTCACGCGCCGTCGAGACGACCGTCCCCGCGCTGCCCGACGCCCTCGACGCGCCCGTAGGCGAGCTGGTCGGCACCCTCGCGTACCTCGCCGCGCCGCGCGCGCGCGCCGCGGTCCGCTCGAACCTGCGCGTCGTCTGCGGCCGCCCCGAGATCGCGCGGCGCGTCTTCGTCGCCCAGGCGCGTCACTACATCGAGACCTTCCGTGTCCTGCGCCTCGCGCCCGCGCGGCTGCGCGAGATGGTGGAAGTGCACGGGTGGGCCGACCTCGCGAGCGCCTACGACCGCGGCAAGGGCGTGGTCGTCGCGAGCGCGCACCTCGGGCCGGTCGTCCTCACCGGACAGATCCTCGCCGTGCGCGGGCTGGACGTGACCATCGTCGTCGAGCGCAAGTCCGACGAGATCGGGCGCGTCATCGACCGCGCGCGCTCGGCGATGGGCATGAAGACGATCGAGACGCGATCGGCGCTCGGCATCGGGCGCGTCCTGCGCCACGGCGGCATCGTCGGCCTCCTCGCCGACCGCGCCGTGACGGGCGTCGGTGAGCGCGTCACCTTCTTCGGCCGCGAGGCGCTCCTCCCGTCCGGACACGTCGTGCTCGCGCTCCGCACCGGCGCGGCCCTCTTCCCGGCGTTCGCCATGCGCGAGGGCCGACGGCTGCACGCGTACATCGGGCCCGAGCTCGAGGTGCCGCGCACCGGCGAGCCCGGCGCGGACATACGCGAAGGCGTGCGCCGGTGGGCCGCGGTGCTCGAGCGCGCCGTCGCGCGCTCCCCCGAAGAGTGGTCCGTGTTCGAGCGGGTGTGGTCGTAGTGGGACGGGCCGATCTGCAGCTCCACTCCGACCTCGGCGACGGCCTTTCGCCTCCCGAGGCGCTGCTCGACGCCGCGGAGCGCGCCCGGCTCGACGTCATCGCCGTCACCGACCACGACGACATCCGCGGCTCGTTCCAGGCTCGCGACGAGGCCGCCCGCCGCGGCAGCTCGGTCGCCGTCATCACCGGGATGGAGGTGACGACGCGCGCGGGGCACGTCATCGCGCTCTTCCTCGAAGACGAGGTGCCGATGCTGCGTCCGCTCGACGAGACGATCGTCGCCATCCACCGGCTCGGCGGCGTGGCCATCGTCCCCCACCCGCTGTCCTACCTCACGTTCTCGGTCGGCGAGCGCGCGCTGCGCGAGCTCGCGGAGCGGGCCGACGAGGAGTCGTTCGTCGACGCCATCGAGGTCCGGAACCCCTCGTACGCCGGCCGCGTGCGCGCCTCGCGGGCGCGCTGGCTGAACGCGCACGTCCTGCGGATCGCCGAGACCGGCTCGAGCGACGCTCACCACTCGGCGCTGGTCGCGACGGCGTGGACCGAGTTCTCGGGCGCGACCGCCGAGGAGCTGCGCGACGCGATCGCGCGGCGCGCGACGGTCGCCGGGGGGCGCTCGTGGACGCTGCGCGAGCATCTCGACGGCGTCGTCGAGCAGCAGTGGCGCGCGATGCTCCGCGACCCCGCGAAGCGCGTCTGGCGGAGGTACGTGCGGTGACGCCGCGATGAAGATCGGGATCGTCTCGCCCTACGCCTATCCGCGCCCGGGCGGCGCCAACTCCTACATCCGCGAGCAGTACGAGCAGCTCCGTGACCTGGGGCACGAGGTCCGCATCATCACCGCGCCCTGGGGCGACGACCCGCCGGCGCGGGACGTCATCCAGATCGGCCAGGCCATCGCCGTCCCGTACAACGGCAGCATCGGGCGCGTCACGCTCTCGCTGCGGCTCGAGTGGCTCGTCTCGCGGATGCTGAAGCGCGAGCACTTCGACGTCATCCACCACCACGAGCCTCTCGTGCCCTTCCTCTCGATGCAGATCCTCGACCGGGCCAAGTGCCCGAACGTCGCGACGTTCCACGCCTTCGGCGGCTTCTCGCTCTCGTATTGGCTCGGGCGGCCGTTCGGGGAGCACTACATGGACAAGCTCGACGCGCGGATCGCCGTTTCCACCGCGGCGAAGCACCACGTGTCGCGCTACTTCCCCGGCGAGTACCGGATCATCCCCAACGGCGTCGACGTCGACCAGTTCGCGAACGCGCGTCCGTTCCCGGAGTACCGCGACGGCAAGGTGAACATCCTCTTCGTCGGGCGGCTCGAGCCCCGCAAGGGCGCGATGCACCTGCTGCGCGCCTACGCGCTGCTGAAGCCGAGATACCCGAACACGCGCCTCATCGTGTGCAACTGGGGTCCGCAGCTGGGGAACCTGCGCCGGTTCGTCCGCAGCCAGGGCCTCGGCGACGTCCTCTTCGCCGGCCGCGTCTCGGACATCGACAAGGCACGCTTCTACAAGACCGCGGACATCTTCTGCGCTCCGTCCACGGGGCAGGAATCGTTCGGCATCGTCCTCCTCGAGGCCATGGCGGCCGGACGCGCCGTCGTCGCGTCGGACATCCATGGGTACAAGCGCGTCGTGCAGCGGAACGTCAGCGGCCTGCTCGTCGAGCCCAAGGAGCCGGAGGAGCTGGCGCAGGCGATCGCGCGGCTCATCGACGATCCGGCGCTGCGCGACAGGCTCGGCGCCGCCGGCGCCGAGCGCGCCAAGGAGTTCGACTGGGAGCACGTCGCGCGACAACTCGTCGAGGTGTACGAGGAAGTGCTGTCGCGACGGCCGGCGGCCGCGACGGAAGAGGTACCCGAGGAGCTACAGCCCTAGGTACGCCGTCCGGACGTACGGGTCCGCGAGGAGCTCGGACCCGCTCCCCGTCTTCGTCACGCGGCCGAGCTCGAGGATGTAGCCGCGCTGCGCGATCTCGAGGGCACGGTGGACGTTCTGCTCGACGAGGAGGACGGTGATCCCCTGCTCGTGGAGGGACAGGATCCGCTGGAAGACCTCGCCGACGAGGCGGGGCGACAGGCCGAGCGACGGCTCGTCGAGCATGAGCAGGCGAGGCAGCCCCATGAGGCCGCGCGCGACGGCGCACATCTGGCGCTCGCCGCCGGACATCGTCCCGGCGAGCTGAGAGCGCCGCTCGCGGAGGCGCGGGAGCTGCTCGTACACGCGCTCGAGCGTCTCCTTGCGCTTCGCCTTCGCGTGCGGGAGGTAGGCCCCGAGGAGGAGGTTCTCCTCCACCGTCATGCGCGGCCAGAGCAGGCGGCCCTCGGGGACGTGGACGACGCCGAGCGCGACGATCTGGTCGCTGCGCAGTCGCGAGAGGTCGTGTCCGTCGAAGGTCACGCTGCCCGCGCGGACCGGAAGGAGACCGGACACGACGCGCAGCGTCGTCGTCTTCCCGGCGCCGTTCGAGCCGATGAGCGAGACGATCTCGCCCTCGCTGACGTCGAACGACACGTCCCAGAGCGTCGTCACGCGACCGTACGCGGCGGAGAGACCGCGAACGCTGAGCAGGCTCATGCGGTCCTCTGGATGGGCGCGCCCAGATATGCCTCGATCACCCGCGGATCCCGCGCGATCTCGTCCGGGCGGCCCTCGGCGATCTTCTGCCCGAAGTCGAGGACGATGACGCGCTGGCACACCGCGCCGATGGCGCGCATGTTGTGCTCGATGTAGAGGATCGTCGTCCCGGCCGCGTTGAGGTCGCGGATGAGCTGGAGCATCCGCTCGAGCTCGACGGGCGTCACGCCGCTGCCCACCTCGTCGAGGCACAGGAGCTCGGGACCGGTCGCGAGGGCGCGCGCGACCTCGAGCAGCTTGAGGTTGCCGACGGAGAGATTCCGCGCGGGCGTGCTCGCGAGACGCGCGAGGCCGGTGCGGTCGAGCACTTCGTCGACGACGGCATGGGCGTTCGCCGCGCGGCGGCCGAACGACGCTCCGACCCGGACGTTCTCGCGCACGCTGAGGTCGGGGAACGGCGCGGGGATCTGGTGGCAGTAGCAGACGCCGGCGCGCACGACGGCGTGCTGCGAGAAGCCGTCGATGCGCCTGCCGCCGAAGACGATGCGCCCCGCCGTCGGCTTGAGCAGGCCGACGACGCACGCGAAGAGCGTCGTCTTGCCGGCGCCGTTGGGCCCGACGAGGCCGAGGATCTCGCCGCGCTGCACCTCGAGCGAGACGTCTCCGACGGCCACGAGGCCGCCGAAGCGCTTCGTGACGCGGTCGACGACGAGGAGCGGCTCGCTCATTCCACCCCCGCCCCTTCGCCGCCCGTCCCCAGCTCCGCGGGCGGCGGCGCGGCGCCGGGACGAAGCCGCACGCCGGTCCGCGCGACGATACCGAGCCGCGCGAGGAGCCCGAGCAGGCCGCCGGGCTCGAACAGGATGATGAAGATGAGCAGCATCCCGAAGATGAGCAGGTTCACGGCGACGAGGTTGGGGTCGGCGAGAAGGATCTGCCGGACCGGGAAGTAGATGAGCGCGCCGAGGATGGGACCCCAGAGCGTGCCGATCCCGCCGATCACGTTCATGAGCACCATGCCGATGGAGAGGTCGAACCCGAAGACCTGATCGGGGTGCGCGTACGACAGGTACGTGACGTAGAGGCCGGCGCTCACGCCGACGAAGAACGCGGCGATCATGTGGACCACGTTCTTGAAGACCGCCGTAGGCACGCCGAGGCTCTCCGCGGCGGACTGGTCCATCCGCAGCGCGAAGAGCGCGAGCCCGAAGCGGTGGCGACTGATCCAGACCGAGGCCAGGAAGGTGATGGTCGCGAGAATGAGACCGGCCCAGTAGAACCACGACTTGCTCGGAACGTCGAAGGGCAGGATCAGCCCCGAAGCCCCACCGGTGACGTTGTCGAGGTTGATGGCGATCACGCGGGCGCCTTCGCCGACGCCGATCGTGGCGATCGCGAAGTACTGGGCCTGCAGGCGGAACGTAGGGAGCCCGACGACGAGGGCGACGATCATCGCCGCCAGCCCGGCGAGCGGGAGGGTCATCACCGGATCCCAGCCGTTCTTGCCCCACAGGATCGCGGTCACGTACGCGCCGGTGCCGAAGAAGGCGGCGAACCCGAACGAGATCTGCCCGGCGAAGCCGCCGACGAGGTTCCACGCGATCGCCTGCGTGATGAAGACGAACGTGAGGAAGCCCAGGCTGAGCGTGGTGAGGTCGTCGGGCCGCACCACGGGGTAGAGCGCGGCCAGGACCGCGATCGCGATCCCGATGACGTAGGGCTCGCGGAGGCGTCTCATGACGACGTCCGCCGCGATCGGCGCAGGCGAACGCTGGTGAGGCCTCCGGGAAGGACGACCAGCGTGACGACGAGCAGGCCGAACGCGAGGAGGTTCACCAGGCTCGCGCGCCAGCCCGGTATGAGGATCGAGAACGACTCCGCGCCGGATAGCACGAGGGAGCCGAGGAGCACGCCGGGGAAGCTCTCGAGGCCGCCGAGCACGATGATCGCGAAGCTCTTCAGCTGGAAGACGCCGCCGAAGTCGGGAGTGAACGAGAAGATGAGGGTCAGCAGGCCGCCGGCGAAGGCCGACAGCATCGTGCCGATGCCGAACGAGATCATCGAGGTCCGCTCGGCCCAGATGCCGGAGAGGCGCGCGGCGGTCGGCTCCTGGCTGACGGCGCGGATAGCGCGTCCAAGGTCCGTCGAGCCCAGGAACCACCGCAGCACGGCGAGCATCACGAGCGAGAGCGCGAAGGGGATGATCCGCGTGACGGCGACCCTCACGCCGAGCACGTCGATGGTCGAGTAGGTGTACGCGGTGAGGATGGATTGATCCTCGCTGCCCCAGATGAGGTACGCGGCGTTCTGCGCCACGAGCCACACGCCGAAGAGGAGCAGCAGCGACGCGATCGGCACCGCCGCGATCCTCCCGATCGCCGCCCGATACAGGCCCATGCCTCCGAGGAAGAAGACCGGGAGCACCACGAACGAGCCGATGATCGGATCGAGATGGAACGCGCGGTTCAGCGTGAGCACGAGGTAGGCCGCGAGCATCATCGTCGCGGCGTGGCCGAGGTTGATGATCTTCATCACGCCGTAGACGAGCGCGAGGCCGTAGGACATGGTCGCGTAGAGGCCCGCGGTCATGAGCGCCGCGATCGCCAGAGTGGCGATGTTGTTCAGGTCGTACATCGGCGATATCAGACGGGGCGGGGACCGCTCCGGTCCCCGCCCCGCTCGAGGTCTGTTCTCCTCACCCTACTTCGACGGCAGAGGCATGATCGCGTCCTTGTAGCCGTCGACGTTCTTCGGCCAGACGAGCTGCACGGGGTTGTTCGCGCCCGGCAGGTTCTGGGTGAAGACGTACTCCGTCTTCGGCTTGCCCGTCGCGTCGAACGAGATCGTCCCGCCGGGCAGGATCGAGCCGGTGAAGGTCAGGCTGGAGAGAGCGTCTCGGATCTTGGTGCCGTCCAGCGCGCCGGCCTTCGTGATACCGGCGTAGAGGACGCGCGCGGTCTCGTAACCGAGCGCCTGGAACCAGTCCGGGGTCACCTTGTACGCGGCCTTCCACTTCGCGGTGAAGTCCTGGCTTCCCTTGTCGGGCTGGGCCGGGGTCCACCACACGCCGGCGACGAGGTAGTCGGCGCCCGCGCCGAGCGCCTCGCGGCCCTTCTGGTCCGGACCGCGCGCGCCGTACGAGACGAACTTGTGCTTCAGGCCCATCTGCAAGTACTGCTTGTGCATCGTGATGAAGTCCGGCAGGTGCGCGTCGGACAGGAACGCGTCGGCGTTCGCCGCCTTCACCTGCGTGAGCAGAGCGGTGAAGTCGCTCGCGTTCAGCTCGAAGGACTGGTCCAGGAGCACCTTGAAGTAATCGGGGTGGTCCTTCGCGGCCTTCTGGACGGCGCCCTCGTAGTCCTTGCCGTGGTCGGTGTTCTCCCACGTGAGGGCGATAGTCAGCGGCTTCGGCAGCTTGCCCTGGTCGATCCAGTACTTGAGGAAGTCCATCGTGTTCGCTCCGAGGATGTCGACCGTCGCGAGCGTGCCGAAGAGGTACTTGTTCCCGCGGGTGAAGATGGCCGACGCGGCCCCTCCGCCCTCGACCATGGGGATCTTGTACTGGTCGGGGACCGCCTGCTGCGCCTCGACCAGGCTCGTGTCATAGCCGCCGAGCAGCGCCGTGACCTTGTCCTGCGTGACGAGCTGCTCGACGAGGCTCCGCGACTTCGTGCCGTTGCTGCCGTCGTCGAGGACGCTCAGCTTGATCGTGTACTTCTTGCCGCCGACGTCGAGGCCGCCTTTGTCGTTGACCTCCTTCGTCGCCAGCTCGTAGCCCTGCTGGAAGTACTTACCGGACGCGTTGAATGGGCCGGTGAGCGGCAGGACCGCGCCGATCTTGATCTCGCCCGGCGCCGCCTGCGTCGCCGCGGCACTTGCCGCCGCGCTGGCCGCGACGCTCGGCGCCGCGCTCGGCGCCGCTGTGCCGCCGCACGCCGCGGCGACGAAGAGCGACGCGAGCGTGGCCGCGCCTAGAGTTCGGATCCGCATCCCTTCGCCTCCTTGTGATCTCCCCGCACCCGAGGTCCCGACATTCTGTCACCCGTGCGAGGCGGTCACCGACTCCATTTGGCGATATGTGTCAGCACGCCCCCCAGCGGTCGACGCCGTTGGGCGTGATCCGCCATGCGCCTCCCCGCAGCGCGTCCGAGCCGACGATCCACACCGAGCCGCCTTCGGGGAAGACCGCCCGTAGCGTGCACGTCGTCCCGAGATCGACACGCCGCACGCCGTCGCCGAGCAGCTCTATGGCCGTGCCTCCGTCACCGACGACCCACGTCGCCGCTCCCACGAGAGCCGCCGCCCGCAGCGTGCCTGTGGTGCCCGACGGGACCGCGCTCCACGTCCCGCCCGCCCAGCGCAGCAGCGCTCCGCCGTCGCCGACGGCGATCGCCGTGTCGGCGGAGGGCGCGACGACCGCGCGGAGCGTGGCCGTCATACCCGTGGGCGCGGTCGACCAGGTCGATCCGCTCAGGCGGTAGGCGACCCCGCCGTCGCCGACGACCCACGCCGTCGTCCCATTGACCGCGACGCCGAACAGATCGGCCTTCATTCCGCCGTCGATCGGCATCCAGTCGACGGCGCTCTGCCGGAGGATCGTGCCGCGCGAGCCGACGGCGAGCGCCCCGTCCGGCAGGGGCGCGATGGCGTGGAGGTCGTCCGTGCCGCTCCGGTCGACGCGCACGGATCGCTCGTCCTCGTCGATCCTCACGATGCTCCCGGCGTCGCCGACGGCCGTCGCCACCGCCTCCTGGCACGTCGCCGCCGAGAGCGACCGCAGCGTCTGGTCCGGGATGGTCCACACGCGGCCGTCGAATCGGATGGCGCTCCCGCCGTCCGCGAAGAGCCACACGGCGTGTCCGGTCGCGCACCCCGCGGCGAGCGGCTGCGCGAACGCGCGCCGCTGGATCTCCGCCGGATCGACCGGGGTCGGCGTGGGCGCCGGCGTCTCCTCGGCGAGCGACGGCGCGGGCGTCGGGGACGATCGCGCGCGCAAGCCGACGAAAGCGCCGCCGGCCCCCGCGGCCGCGACGACGAGGACGAGCGCGGCGGCGACCATCTCCCAAGGAGGGCCGCCGCGGCTCGGCGGAGGCGCCGACATCACATCGCTTCGAGCCGGCGAATGCGCTCCTCGATGGGCGGATGCGTGTCGAAGAGATGGTCGAGGAAGGCCGGGTGGTCCTTCAGCGGGTTCGCGATGTAGAGCGACGCGGTCGCCTTGTTCGCGACGTGCAGGGCGTTCGGATCGGCGGCGATCTTCTTCAGGGCGTTCGCGAGCCCCGCCGGATAGCGCGTGAGGAGCGCGCCGGACGCGTCGGCGAGGTACTCGCGCTGCCGCGAGACCGCCATCTGGATGATCGCCGCGACGATCGGCGTGAGGATCGCGAGCACGAGGCCGAGGACGAGGAGGATCGCGCCCGCATTGCCGCGGTCGCGGTCGCGCCGGCCACCGCCCCAGAACATCGACCTCAGGATCACGTCGGCGATGAGCGCGACGGTCCCGACGAGCACCGTCACCAGGAGCATGACGCGGATGTCGCGGTTACCGACGTGCGACAGCTCGTGCGCGATGACGCCCTGCAGCTCCTCGCGGTCCATCATGTTGAGCAGCCCGCGCGTGACGGCGACCGACGCGTGCTTCGGGTCACGCCCGGTCGCGAATGCGTTCGGCGCCGCCGCTTCGATGACGTACAGCTTCGGCGTCGGTATCCCGAGGCCGATGCCGAGCTCCTCCACGATGTGGCGCAGCTCCGGCTCCTCGTTCGGTCCGAGCTCGCGCGCCTGGCTCTGCGCGAGGACCACCTGGTCGCCGGCGTAGTAGGAGAAGAGCGCCGACCCGACGGCGAACACGAAGGCGAACGGCAGGACGGCCAGGCCGCCGCCCGGGTACCAGATCTCGCCGAGGAGGTACCCGAGCGCGGCGACGAAGGCGATGAACACGACGAGGAGCGCGACCGTCCGTGCTCGGTTCGCCGAGATCGCCTGGTAGATGTTGACGCGCGCGGGGGTCGACACCGGCTACGTCGTGAACTTGACCTGCGGAACGGCGCGGTCCCCGGCGTCCTCGACCTCGAAGAACTGCTCGGGAGCGAATCCGAACATCGACGCGAGCATGTTCGTCGGGAACGTCATGAGGGCGGTGTTGTAGTCGCGCACGTTCCCGTTGTAGAAGCGTCGCGCGAACTGGATCTTGTCCTCGGTGTCGCGCAGGTTCTCGGAGAGGTCCTTGAACTCCTGCACCGCCTGCAGCTGCGGGTAGTTCTCGGCGACGGCGAAGAGCGATCGGATCGCGCCGGTGAGCATGTTCTCCGCTTGGGCTCGCTGTTCCGGTGTTCCGGTCGCGCCGGCGCTGACGGCGGCCGCGCGCGCGTTCGTCACGGCCTCGAAGGTCCCGCGCTCGTGCGCGGCGTAGCCCTTCACGGTCTCGACGAGGTTGGGGATGAGGTCGTGGCGGCGCTTGAGCTGGACGTCGATGTCGCTCCAGGCTTCCTTCACTCGCTGCCGGAGGGTGACGAGGCGGTTGTACGTCGCGGCGAGGAAGAGACCGACGATGACGATGATGGCGAGGACGACGATCGCGACCTCCATACGGGTTCACCTCCCTCGTTGGCGATGATGCCACTTGGCCGTCGGGGGCCTGAGGAGCCTGCCGGGACCCTCTCTACTCGCCGGGCCCCCGCGCGAGCTCTTTGACGGCTGACGCGATGTGCTTGGCGGAGATGCCGGCGGCGTCGAGGAGCTCGTCCGGCTTGCCGGAGCCGGGCATCTCCCGGACGGCGAGATGGCGGTACCGCAGGTCGGAGACGCCCGCCTCGGCGAGCGCGGCGAGGACGGCGTCGCCGATGCCGCCCCAGGCCCAGTGGTCCTCGGCGACGACGAGGCGGCCCTTCGTCGCCTTCACCGCCGCGGCGATCGTCGTGCCGTCGATCGGCTTCACGGTGTAGGCGTCGATGACGCGGACCTTCACTCCGCTCTTCGCGAGGTCGTCCGCCGCGCGTAGCGCCTCGTGGAGCGTGATGCCGGCCGCGACGACGGTGACCGCGTCGTCCGCTCCGCCGCCGCGCACGACCTTGCTCCCGCCGATCGGGAAGCGCTCGTCCGCGGCGTAGAGGACCTCGGTCTTCTCGCGCGTCGTGCGCATGTAGACGACCCCTTCGCGATCGGCCATCTCGGCGACCAAGCGCGCGGTCTCGTTCGCGTCGCACGGGTAGAGCACCGTGCTCCCGTGCACCGCGCGCATCATCGCCAGGTCCTCGAGGGCCATCTGCGACGGACCGTCCTCGCCGATCGAGACGCCGGCGTGCGAGCCGACGAGCCGGATCTTCGCCCGCGACACCGCGGCCATGCGGATGAAGTCGTAGGCGCGCGTGAGGAACGCCGCGAACGTCGACGCGAAGGGGACGAGGCCGACGACCTGCATCCCGACCGCGGCCGCGACCATCTGCTGCTCGGCGATGAACATCTCGAAGAAGCGCTCGGGGTGCGCCTTCTTGAAGTCCTCGCTGTACGTCGAGTTGCTGACCTCGGCGTCGAGCGCGACGACATCGCCGCGCGCGGCCCCCACCGCGGCCAGCGCCTCGCCGTACGCCTTGCGCGTGGCGAGCGCTTCCGAGAAGGTCGGCAGCTTCGGCGTCGACCGCTCGAAGCGCCGGCCGCTCCAGTCGGGCGGCTTGGCGACCTCGAAGGTGCGCAGCGGCGCGCGCCCGAGCTCGTCGATCGCCCTCTCCGCCTCGTCCGGCTTGAGCGCCTTGCCGTGCCAGCCCTCCTTGTCCTCGAGGAAGGACACGCCGCGGCCCTTCATCGTTCGGGCGACGATCGCCGTCGGTCGCTCCGCGTCGCGCGCGCGGCCGAGCGCTTCGTCGATCTCCTCGAGGTCGTGCCCGTCGATGACCATCGCGTCCCAGCCGAACGCCTCGATGCGCTCGGCGTACGCGTCGGTGTCCCACTGGAGCTCCGTCGGCCCGCGCTGGCCGAGGCGGTTGATGTCGAGGATGGCCGTGACGTTCGCGAGGCCCTCGTGCCCGGCGCGGTCGAACGCCTCCCACACCGATCCCTCGGCGGTCTCGCTGTCGCCGAGCAGGGTCCACACGTGATACGGCGCGTCGAGCACGCGCTTCCCGGCCCACGCGACGCCGACCGCGATGGGGAATCCCTGTCCGAGCGAGCCCGTCGCGACGTCGACCCAGGGGATCTTCGGGGTCGGATGCCCTTCGAGACGGCTGCCGAGCTTGCGGAAGGTGAGGAGCTCCTCCTCGGTGATCGCGCCGGCGGCGCGGAACACGGCGTAGAGCAGCGGCGACGCGTGCCCCTTCGAGAAGATGAGGTGATCGTTCGACGGCAGGTCGGGGTGCGAGAAGTCGTAGCGCAGATGGCCCGCGAGGAGGACGGCCATGAGGTCCGCCGCCGATAGCGATGAGGTCGGATGGCCCGACCCGGCCGCCGTACTGCAGCGGATGCTGTCGACCCGGAGCTCTCGCGCGAGCTCGCGATAGGTCTCGAGCTTCGCCGGCGCCCCGACCACCATGCTCGAACGGTATCGCACAATGCCTGCCGGGACCTTTCGAGCGCGAAAGAAGGTATCCGCTGATGGAGATCGGTCTCTACGGCCTCGGACGGATGGGCGGCAACATGGTCACTCGGCTCGCGCGCGGCGGGCATCGCGTGGTCGCGGGCAATCGCAGCCCGGGTCCCGTGCAGGAGGCCGTGACGCACGGCGCCGTCGGCGCGTCATCGATCGCCGACATGGTCTCCAAGCTCAAGCCGCCCCGCGTCCTGTGGTCGATGGTGCCCGCCGGCGACGTCACCGGAACGACGCTGCGCGAGTTCGCGGAATGCGCCTCACGCGGCGACGTGCTCGTCGACGGAGGCAACTCCTACTTCCGCGACTCGATGCGTCGCGGCGACGAGCTCGCAGCGTCGGGCTTCCGGTTCGTCGACGCCGGCGTCTCCGGGGGGATCTGGGGCCTCGAGGTCGGCTACTGCATGATGGTCGGGGGGCCCGACGACGCGATCGACCTCCTCCGACCGGCGCTCGACACGCTCGCTCCGCCGAACGGCTGGGCGCACTTCGGCAAGACGGGCGCGGGGCACTTCGTGAAGATGGTCCACAACGGGATCGAGTACGGGATGATGCAGTCGTACGGCGAGGGCTTCGAGCTGCTCCACGCCTCGGAGTTCGGCATCGACCTGCGCAAGGCGGCGAAGGTCTGGAACAACGGCAGCGTCGTGCGCTCCTGGCTTCTCGAGCTCGCCGAGCGCGCGTTCGAGCAGGACGGCAACGAGCTCGCGGGGATCAAAGGCTGGGTCGCCGACTCCGGCGAGGGCCGCTGGACGATCCTCGAGGCCATCGCGCACGACGTGCCCGCCACGGTCCTCGCGCACTCGCTGTTCGCGCGCTTCACGTCGCGGCAGGACGACAGCTTCGCGATGAAGGTGGCCGCCGCTTTGCGGAATCAGTTCGGCGGCCACGCGATCAAGAAGGAATGAGACCGTAGTGGCGATCGCCGTCGAGCCGAACCCGCTCCGCGCCGGCCTTCGCCTCGCGCGCCTTCCCGACCCGGCGGCGATGGTGATCTTCGGCGGCACGGGCGACCTCGCGTCGCGCAAGCTCCTCCCCGCGCTCTACGACCTCGCGCGGCAGCGCCTCCTCCCGCAGGCGTTCTGCGTCGTCGGCGTCGGGCGCGCCGACATGACCGACGCCGGCTACCGACAGCACCTCCACGACGCGGTCGCGGAGCACAGCCGTTCGCGGCCGATCGACGAGGACGTGTGGTCGTCGTTCGCGGAGCGGCTGTTCTACGTGTCGGTCAAGGAGGACCAGGGCTACGACGACCTCAAGCGGCGCCTGGCCGACCTCGACGGCGAGCTCGGGACGGACGGCGACCGCCTCTTCTATCTCGCGACGCCCCCCGCGGCCTACGCGAGCATCGTCCGGTCGCTCGGGCGCCACGAGCTCGCGCACAACGGGACGTCGTGGTCGCGGATCGTCGTCGAGAAGCCGTTCGGGCGCGACCTCGAGAGCGCGCGCTCGCTGTCGCAGGCGCTGCACGAGGTGTTCGCCGAGGACGAGATCTTCCGCATCGACCACTACCTCGGCAAGGAGACCGTGCAGAACATCCTCGTCCTGCGGTACGCGAACTCGATCTTCGAGCCGGTGTGGAACCGGCGGTACGTCGACCACGTGCAGATCACCGTCGCGGAGTCGCTCGGCGTCGAGGAGCGGACCGAGTACTACGACCGGGCCGGCGCGATGCGGGACGTCGTGCAGAACCACCTCCTGCAGCTCTTCGCCCTGGTCGCGATGGAGCCGCCCGCCGCGTTCGACGCGAACGCCGTGCGCGACGAGAAGGTCAAGGCGCTGCGCGCGATCCGCAAGACCACCACGGCGGACGTCGGCGACCGCGCGGTCCGCGGCCAGTACGCGGCGGGCTTCATCGAGGGTGAGCCGGTGACCGGGTACCACGACCTCGCCGAGGTCCCTCCCGAGTCGCACACCGAGACGTTCGTGGCCCTCAAGCTCTTCGTCGACAACTGGCGCTGGGAGGGGACGCCCTTCTACCTGCGCCATGGCAAACGCCTCCCCAAACGGTCGACCGAGATCGCGATCCGCTTCCGGTCGGTCCCCCACCAGCTCTTCAGCGAGGAGCAGCGCGAGGGGCTCGAGCCGAACACGCTCGTCCTGCGCATCCAGCCCGAGGAGGGCATCTCGCTGAAGTTCGGGGCGAAGGTGCCGGTGCAGGGCGTACGCATCCGCTCCGTCGCGATGGACTTCGTCTACGGCGCGTCTTTCCTCGTGGACGCTCCCGACGCCTACGAGACGCTGCTCCTCGACGCGCTCCGCGGCGACGCGACGCTCTTCACGCGGCAGGACGAGGTCGAGGAGCAGTGGCGCCTCGTCGACCCGATCCTCGAGGCGTGGCGCGCCGCCCCCGACGCGCCGCCGTCGTACGCGGCGGGCAGCTGGGGACCCACGGAGGCCGACGCGTTCATCGAGCGCGACGGCCGCCGCTGGCGCCAGCCGTGAGCGTCGACCCCGCGGTCTGGGGCGCGCCGTCGACGTCGCTCGCCGAGCTCGAACTGGATCTCGCCCGCGTCCGCCGCGGCCGCTCGGCACACGCGCGCGAGCAGGTCGCGACCGTCGCGCGCGCGGCCGTCGTCAACATCGTGGTCGTCGCGACGCGCGAGATGCACGCGCTCCGCGCCGCGCGGACCATCTCGGACCTGGCGATGCGGCACCCCTCGCGCGCGATCGTCGTGCTCGGGGAGCGCGAGCCGTCGCCGCGGGCCGAGCCGCGGATCGAGCTGTACTCGCGCGTTCCGACCGTTGACCGCTTCGATCAGGTCAGCTACGAGCAGATCCTCATCCGCACGTCCGGCCCGGTGAGCGACCGGCTCATCAGCGTCATCGTCCCGCTCCTCGTGCCGGATCTGCCGATGTTCCTGTGGTGGACGGACACGCCGCCCATCGGCGCGCGGCACTTCGAGGAGCTCGTCGCGCTGTCCGATCGTCTGATCGTCGACTCGACCGACTTCGCGCGGCCCGAGGCGACGCTTCCCGAGCTCTCGCGCGTCTGCGTCCTCGGCGCGAGGCACTGCGCCCTCACCGACCTCGACTGGGCGCGGGTCACGTGCTGGCGCGAGCTGGT
Source organism: Chloroflexota bacterium (assembly GCA_028876375.1). Taxonomy (GTDB): domain Bacteria; phylum Chloroflexota; class Limnocylindria; order P2-11E; family P2-11E; genus JACPOT01. Next base: position 47,067 of record JAGWSB010000008.1, read on the forward strand.
GACGCAGTTCTTCGACGCGCCGGCTTGGAGGCCGTGGCTCGACCGCATCGACGGGATCCGCATCGGCTTCTGCGTGGACGCCGACGGCAGGCAGATCCATCCATCGCAGGCGCTCCTCCTTGTCGGCTGGCTCGCGTCGTGCCTGCGCTGGAGCGCCGCGGATCCGATCTCGCCGTCGGAAGCGGGCGGGTTCCTCTTCGCCATGCGCCGGCGCGACGGAGGGGTCGTCCGCGTCCGGATCCGTCCCCGCTACGAGGTCGGGATGGACGCCGGCGACGTCTCGGCCGTGCGGATCGAAGGCGTCGACGAGGCCGGGCACCGGGCCGAGTTCGTCGTGCGCCACGCCGGAGCGGGCCGGAACGCGACGGCGTCGGTCCTCGTCGACGGCCGGATCGTCGCGGAACGGAACCTGCCGCATGCGCAGAACGACGTGGTGGAGCTTCTCGGCGAAGAGCTGACGATCGTCGCCGGCGATCGGATCTACGAGCAGGCCCTGGCGACGCTCCTGACGCTCGCGTGACGCGCGAGGCCGCGCCCCAGCGCGAGGGCTGTCTGCTGGGAGACCGCTATCGCCTCCTCGAGCGCATCGACGCGGGCGGCGCCGGCGAGGTGTGGCGGGCGCGCGACGAGCGGCTCGAGCGCGAGGTCGCGGTCAAGCTGCTCGGCGCGAGCGCGGATGAGGCCTTCCGGTCCCGCTTCACGGACGAGGCCCGGCGCGCCGCGACTATCTCGCACCCGAACGTCGTCACCGTGTTCGACGAGGGCCAGGACGGCCCGGACGCGTACATGGTCATGGAGTTCGTGCGCGGCCGGACGCTGCGCGACCTCGCCGCGGAGCGCGGCGCGCTCCAGCCGCTGGAAGCCGCGCGCATCGTGGCGCAGATCGCGGACGCGCTCGACGCGGCGCACGCCGCGGGCGTCATCCACTGCGACGTCAAGCCGGCCAACGTGATCCTCGACGAGCGCGGGACGGCGAAGCTGACGGACTTCGGCGTCGCCCGCGCCGCGCGCGGTCCAGCCGAGCACGAGCTCATCGCGACGCCGCGCTACATCGCGCCCGAGCGCATCGAAGGGAAGGTGCCGACGCCGGCGAGCGACGTGTACGGGCTCGGCCTCGTCGCCTTCGAGCTCATCGCCGGGCATCCGCCGTTCCAGGGCGTGGACACCGACGACCTGCTCCGCGAGCGGCTCGAGGGTCCTCCGCCGTCGCTGCGCCGCGAGCGTCCGGGCATCGCGCCCGAGATCGACGTCGTCGTCGCCAAGGCGCTCGCGCGCGATCCCGCGCGCCGCTACCAGACCGCGGGAGCGTTCGCGCGCGACCTCCTGTCCGCCGTGCGCGGCGAGCGCACGGTCACGATGCCCGTGATCCCCCCGGCGGCGCGGACGCTGCGGCGGTCGGGCGCGCGCTTCGGCACCGGCAACGCGCTCGCGCTCCTCGCGATCGTCGCGATCCTCGCCGGCGTCGCGCTGCTGTTCCTCGACTTCCCGCGCGCAGGGATCCCCGGCCTCGGGCCGGCGGCGTCGCCGACGGCGGCGGCGCATCTCACGCCGAACGTCGTCGGGAAGAACGTGAAGGATGCGGCGAACATCCTCCTCGCGGCGGGATTCCGTGATAGCCAAGGACGCCCGCTTATTCCCTGGCAGGTCCAGCCCGGAGCCACGGGAGCGGCGTGCTCGGTCGTACGCCAGGACCCAGCGGCGCAAACGCCGTATCAGCCAGGTGCGACCGCGACGCTGTACCTCGTGCCCGGGAACTGCGGAGGTGGCTGAGCTCGCCGCGGTCACCGACCGCGGCCGCGTGCGCGATGACAACCAGGACCGCTACCTGACGCTGCGGGCCGCGGGGACGACCTTGCTCGCGGTCGCCGACGGCGTCGGCGGAGAGGCCGGCG
>JAGWSB010000086.1 GCA_028876375.1 Chloroflexota bacterium
CGAGATCATCCGCGCGCGCGGTCTGCGCCGCACGTTCCGCACCCGGGGGAGCGTCGTCGAGGCGGTGAAGGGCGTGGACCTCGACGTGGGGCGCGCGGAGGTCTTCGGGTTCCTCGGGCCGAACGGCGCCGGCAAGACCACGACCCTGCGCATGCTCTCCACCCTGCTCCCGCCGAGCGGCGGGACGGCGATCGTCGCGGGCGCCGACCTCCTCCGCCAGCCGGAGGAGGTGCGCAAGCGCATCGGATACGTCGGTCAGTCCGGCGGGTCGGACGAGCAGGTGAGCGGCCGCAGCGAAATGGTCCTCCAGGGCCGCCTCTACGGCATGAGCCGCGCTGAGGCGCGCGTGCGTGCGGCCGAGCTGCTGCGCACGCTCGAGCTCGAGGAGGCCGCCGACCGGCCGACGCGGACGTACTCCGGCGGGCAGAAGCGGCGCCTGGACATCGGGATCGGCCTCATGCACCGCCCGCTCCTCCTGTTCCTCGATGAGCCGACGACCGGCCTCGACCCTCAGAGCCGCTCGCGCATGTGGCGTGAGGTACGGCGGCTGCGCGACGACGGGACGACCGTCTTCCTCACGACGCACTACCTCGAGGAGGCGGACGCCCTCTGCGACCGCATCGCGATCATCGACCATGGAACGGTCGTGGCCCTCGGTACCTCGGCCGAGCTGAAGCGACAGATCGCCGGCGACGTCGTGACGATCGGCGTGGATGGCGATCCCGCGGCGACGCTCGCCCTGCTGCGCGACCAGCCATTCGTCCGCGATGCCGAGACCCACGAGGGCACGATCCGCGTGTACGTCGACCACGGCGAGTCCGCGACGCCGCTCATCCTGCGGCTCCTCGACGCGAACCACACCGCGCTCACGACCCTCTCCCTCGCTCGACCGACCCTCGACGACGTCTTCCTCAAGAAGACGGGCCACTCGCTCCGGGAGGAGAAGGCGGCCTGATGAAGACGCTCCGCGACACGTGGCTCATCTTCGGCCGCTACTTCGGGATCCTCCTGGGCAACCCGGTATGGGTGATCATCGGCGTGACGCAGCCCGTCCTCTATCTCGTCCTGTTCGCGCCGCTCCTCAAGTCCATCGCGACCGTGCAGGGCTTCCCGCCCGGCGGCGCCTACAACGTGTTCGTGCCCGGCCTGCTCATCCAGCTCGGGCTCTTCGGCGCCGCGGGCGTCGGGTTCAGCCTCATCGCCGAGCTCCGCGCCGGCGTCATCGAGCGCCTCCGCGTCACGCCCGTGAGCCGCATCTCGCTCATGCTCGGCCGCGCGCTGCGGGACATGCTCGTCCTCCTCATCCAGTCCGCGATCCTCCTGCTCCTCGCGATCCCGTTCGGCCTGCAGGCGACGGCCGGCGGTGCCGCCGTCATGCTCGCCCTCGTCGCGCTCGTCGGGCTCGCGACCGCGTGCATCGCGTACGCCGTCGCGTTGTGGCTCCGCAGCGAGGACTCGTACGCGCCGCTCATCTTCACGGCGAGCCTCCCGCTCCTGCTCCTGTCCGGTGTGCTGCTGCCGCTCACCCTCGCGCCGGACTGGCTCCGGACGATCGCGGACGTCAACCCGCTCTCCTACGCGGTGAATGCCGCCCGCGACCTTTTCAACGGGCACATGGACTCCCCGGAGGTCGCCAAGGGGACGCTCATCATGGCCGTCCTCGCGGTCGGATCGCTGATCCTCGCCGCCCGCTCGTTCAACCGCGCCATCGCCTGAGCCGGCCCGGCCTCCCCCTGACCCCTATCCTCGGAGGGTGATCGAGGTGCGCGGGGTGACGCGCCGATTCGGGCGCTTCGCCGCGCTCGACGACGTGTCCTTCGACGTCCGCCCGGGCGAGATCGTCGCTCTGCTCGGACCGAACGGCGCCGGCAAGACGACGGCGAGCCGCATCATCGCCGGTATCCTCGCGCCCACCTCCGGCGAGGCGCTCGTCGACGGCGTCTCCGTCCGCGAGCAGCCCACGCGCGTCCGCGCGCGTTGCGGCTTCGTCACCGACACGCCTTCGCTGTACGAGCGCATGCCGCTCCGCGACTACCTCGCGTTCTTCGGCCGGCTCTACGACGTGCGCTCGCCCGTCGCGCGCGCCGCGGAGCTCGCGGAGCAGCTCGGGCTCACGGCCGTCGTCCGCCAGAAGCTCGGGACGTTCTCGCGCGGCATGCGGCAGAAGGTCGCGATCGCGCGCGCCCTCGTCCACGATCCGCCCGTCCTCCTGCTCGACGAGCCCGCCTCGGCGCTCGATCCGGAGATGGCGCAGACCCTCCGCTCCTTCATCGTGTCGCTGCGCGCACGCGAGCGGTCGATCCTCCTCACGACCCACGACCTCGACGAGGCGCAGCGCATCTCCGACCGCGTCGTCGTCCTGTACAAAGGCCGCGTCCTGCGGACGGGCGCGACGAGCGAGATCCGCGCGACGGGCCGGCCGACCTTCGTCGTGTCCTTCACCGGCGACACCTCGCGCGCGCGCGACGCGCTGCGCGGCACCGGCGTGACGCCCGAGCCGGCGAGCGGCGAGAACGGATACTCGGCGCTGCGCTTCGCGACCGACGATCCGGCGGCGACCAACGCCGCCGTCCTGCGCGCGCTCATCGGCGCGGGCGTCGACGTCGTGACACTGACCGCCGAGGAGCGCTCGCTCGAGGACGCCTACCTCCAGATCGTGCGCGGGGCCACGACATGAAGTGGGCGCTCATCGCCTGGCGGGAGATCCGCTGGGAGGTGTTCTTCGACCGCTCCTCGCTGCTGCGGACGGGCATCTTCGTCGTCATCCCGCTCCTCTTCGTCATCACGAACCGCGGGCTCGGCCCGGGCCCCGGCGGCGACCTGCGGATCGTCGCCCTCGCCATCCAGTCGGTCCTCTTCCCCGCCCTCTCCGGCGTGGCCCTCATCGCGTCGACGTTCGTGGCCGAGAAGGAGAACGGGACGCTCGTCCCGCTGCTCGCGGCCCCCATCCGCGACCGCGACATCGTCCTCGGCAAGCTCGTCGGGATGCTCGTCCCGGTGATGGCCGCCTGCTGCTTCACGCTCGCGGCGGCGTACGTGCTCGCCGGCTACCGCTACGGCTTCGAGCGCGTCACGCGGGTCCTCACGCCGGAGCTCGTGTACGCCTTCATCGTCCTCGCGCTGCTCTTCGTCATCACCGCGGGGAGCGTGACGATGATCGTCGCCGCGCGCGTCCGCTCGAGCCGCGCCGCTCAGCAGATCGCGGGGCTGATCATCGCGCTCTCGGCCGCGCTGTTCCTCGGCCTCGGCTTCGCCGCGACGCAGATCGGCCAAGGCTGGGCGCTCGTCGCGGTGGGCATCGGCCTCGTCGTCTTCGACGCGGCGGCGCTCGAGGTCGCCCAGCGCGTGTGGCAGCGTGGCGAGGTGCTCGCGCGCGTGTAGCCGCCGGGTGTCTTCACTCTTGACACGGCGAGCGACCATGCGCTGGCAGCGGGGGTGGACGGGATGGGCGAGACCGAGGGCGCCTCGCTCCGGCTCATGGAGCTGGACGCGGTCAACGACGTCCTCCTGCGGGCGACGCGGCTCGACCTGAGCGGGGTCTTCGACGCGGCGGTGGAGCGCTTCCACACGCTGACGACCGCGCGCGCCACGACGCTCCGGCTCCTCGATCCGAGCGCGCAGACGCTGTCGCTCGCGGCGATCCGCTTCGACCCGGAGCTCGGTCCCGAGTACGAGGCCGAGCAGCGCTCGCGGACGCTGCGCGTGGGCCGGGGCCTCATCGGCCGCGCGATGGCCGAGCGCAGAGCGTTCCTCGTCGACGACATGGCCGCCTTCCCCGGCGCGACGAACCGTCCCGAGACGGCGGGCCAGCTGCGCAGCGCGATCGTCGTCCCCCTCGAGGCGGAGGGTGAGCTCCTCGGCGTCATCCGCTCCGTCAAGCCCGGGCGCGCGAGCTTCACGCCGCACCAGTTCGCCGTCGCGCAGGCGCTCGCGCGCGTCACCGCCCTGACCGTGCTGACCGTACGCGGCCGGAGCGAGCTCGCGGAGCGCGCGTCGCAGCTCGAGGTCATGTACGAGACGAGCCTCAAGCTGTCGCACGCGACGGCGGTGAAGGAGGCCCTCGACGCGGTGGTCGATGGGGCGACGCGGCTGGTCTCCGCCGACGCGGGCGTCGCGCTCGGACGCGACGACGGGCGCTTCGTGCCGCTCGCCGGAACGGCGAACGTCGACCTCGAGAAGATCGCGCGCCGCGTGCCGCACGGCCGCGTGACGGCCCAGCTCCTCGCCACCCGCGACAGCGTGGTCATCGCCGACATCGAGGCCGCCCAGCTCATGTCCTGGGCGCGCGACCTGGGCATGCGCAGCGTCGCGGGCGTCCCGCTGCGCAGTGAGGGCGTCGTCGTCGGCGCGCTTTGGGTGGCGCATCGACAGCCGGGGTATTTCAGCGACCTGCACACCCGGCACCTCAGCGTCCTCGCCCTCCAGGCGGCCGCGTCGGTCGCGCGCGCGGAGAGCTTCGCCGAGGCGCAGCGCATGGCCGTCACCGACGAGCTCAGCGGCCTCTTCAACGCTCGCTACCTCACGGCGCGCCTGGCCGAGGAGATCGTGCGCGCCACGCGGACGAAGCGGTCCGTCTCGCTGATCGTCATCGACAGCGACTCGCTCAAGGGCGTCAACGACGTGTACGGCCACCTCGAGGGCGACCGCGCGCTCATCTCGCTCGCGACGCGGCTGCGGGGTCTGGCGCGCTCCTCCGACGTCGCCGTCCGCTTCGGCGGCGACGAGTTCGTGCTCCTGCAGCCCGAGACCGAGCTCGCGGGAGCGGCCGAGACCGCCGAGCGCGTGCGCTCCGCCGTGTCCTCCCACCCGTTCGTGACGCTCGACGGCCGGTCGGCGCACGTGAGCGTCTCCGCGGGCGTAGCGTCGTTCCCGGCCTGCGCCGTCAGCTCGAGCGACCTCTTCCGCGCGGCGGACGAGGCGCTCTATCGCGCGAAGCGCGGGGGGAAGGACCGCGTCGTCACCGCTCCGCTCCGCGGCGACGCGGGCCTCTAGCCAGGCAGCATCACGCCGCCCTTGGCGGCGACCGCGCCGGCGAGCCGGGCGGGGTCGAGCAGCGGCTGGCGCACGAGGTCCGGCGGCTCGGACCCGGCGAACCACCACACGACCTCGAGGTTCGCGCGGAAGAGCTCGTCGAACACGGCGTCTTCCGGGCTCGAGTTGCGGCTCGAGTACCACCAGAACCAATCGCTGCCCTCGGCCACCATCAGCGCCTGGCGCACGTTCGTCGGCATGTCGCGCAGCGAGCCCCACTGCCGCTGCGCGAACGAGCGCGTCACCTCGAGGGCCGCCCACGCCGCCGCGTGCGTGCGTTCCCCGATCCACACGCGGAAGTCCGCGTCGATCCACGACCCCGAGTGGAGCTCGCCGAGCTCGACGCTCGGCGGATGCGCCTCGAGGAACTCGCTCACGCGCACGGTCTCGAAGCGGTCGTCGGCCTCGAGCTGGCCGTACAACCGCCGCAGGAAGTCGTTCCCGTTGTTGCGGTAGCCCTCCCAGGCGTTCTCGCCGTCGAGGATGATCGGCGCGAGCCACGGCCCGCCGTCCTCGGGGAGGCGGTCGCGCGCGCGCGCGAGCTTTCCGACGAGGTCGTTGACCGCGTCCGCCGGATCCATCCCGCCGTAGGCGAAGCCGATGCGGTCGGAGAGGACGCGGTCGCGGAAGATCGCGATCGCCCCGTTGCGCAGGCGGTACGGGCGGTAGAGGAGGTCGGGCCGCACCAGCGCCTCGATCTCGTCGCGGTGCAGGTCCTGGTGGATCGACCGCGAGAGGACGCCCTCGTCCGACGCGAACCAGACCAGGCCCGCGCTCTCGATCGCGTCCGCCACCTCCGGCGACACGGATCCTTCGGACGGCCACACGCCGCGCGGACGCGTCCCGAACGCGCGCTGGTGCGACGCGACCGCCTCCTCGAGCTGCACCCGAGCGTCCTCCGGGAAAGAGAAGGGGCGCTCGGGGAGGATCGCCTCGGGATCCGATCGCCGCGCCGCCGTCGCGTCGATGAGGAGCGGCAGGATCGGGTGGTAGTAGGGGACGGTCATGATCTCGACCTGGCCCTGGCGCTCGAGGCGGTGGTACAGGTGCGGCGCGCCCGAGGCCATGAAGCGCTGGCGCCCGATGACGTAGCGCACCTCCTCGCGCGTGAAGTTGCGCCCCTTCGCGCGCAGCGCGGCGAGCTTCTCGTCGTTCGAGATGTCGTCGGGGTCCATCCAGGCGAGGTTGAACCACAGCGCGAGATCGACGAAGTAGTCGTCGGAGAAGAGCTCGGGGCGGTCCCCGGAGACCATCGCCATCTGGAGGAGGCGGCGGTACTCGTCGTACTGGCTGATCACGTTCCCGTGGTGGATGGAGAAGAAGCGGCGGAGCATGTGCCGCTTCTCGTCGGTGTCGAGCTGCGACTCGACCGTGCGCATCGTCACGCGCGTGTCCTCGTCGTCCGCGCCGCGCGCGTAGTCCTCGAGCTGGTCGCGCAGCGACGGCACCATCGTGAAGTGGACCTTGACGCCGGGGAACTCCTGGAGGAGCCGCGCCATGTGGAGGTAGTCCTTCGAGGCGTGGAGGCGGACCCAGGGGAGGACGAACTCGCTCGTCTGCGGATGCTTGTAGTAGGGCTGGTGCATGTGCCAGATGATCGCGACGGGGAGCTTGGCGTTCACGGGGCGATCGCCTCGCCGGCGGCCTCGCGGAATCGCGTCCGCACGAAGGCGGCGGGGAGGGTGACCACGAGCCACGCCGCCTTGGGGCCGCTCGTGCGTCCGAGCAGCGCGGCGTAGATCGCCGCGAAGGCGTCCCGCGAGACACGCTCGCCGTCGACCAAGCCCACCTCCCGCGCGATGGAGTACAGGGTCGCCTGAAGCGCGTCCGGGTCCGCCGTCGATCCGACGGCGCCGGCGGCACGCGCGAGGAAGGAGCGCTGCTGCGGGCGGAGCTCGCGGACCGCGTCCGGAAGCGTCTGCTGCACGCTGAACTTCGCCTCCTCGGGCGCCCACCGCTCAAGCCAGATACGTGCCAGGCCGATGCGACGCTCGAGGTCGGCGGCGTCGCGCTCGCCCAGCGCCGCGCCCTTGCGCTCGGCGGCCTTTTCGAACGGATCGAGGCTCGGCATCTGGAGCTGGTCGGCGACGATGGAGAAGCGAACGCGGAACGGCGGCGGCTCCGGGCTCTCCACGACCTGCGAGAGCTCCCAGATCCGCGCGAGGTCGGCCGCGGGGTCGACGAGGAACGCGTCCGCGCAGCGGTCGTACTCGTCGACGAGGCGCGGCAGGCTCATCCCCGTCGGGTCGAAATCGATGTGCCGCTTCGGGTCGGTGCGCAGCATGAGGAACCGCACCAGCTCCGGCGGGTAGATCGCGACCAGCTCGTGCGCCGCGGCGCCGAGCTTCTGCCACTCCTCCGGCCGCGACGTCGACATCTTCCGCCCGCCGACGTTGAGGAACTCGTGCACCAGCCCGATGGGCGGCTCCTTCTTCCACACCTCGCGGAAGATCTCGTCGGCGCGGTCGCGCGACCCGCCGGCGGTGAGCAGGTCCTTGCCGCCCTCCTCGTACGTCACGCCGAAGTGGTCCCACATCGCGCACCACTGGAGGTTCCAGAACAGCTTGGCGTTCCCCTTGAAGGGCGAGACGCGCCCCGCGTACCCGCAGCCCTGCGCCCACGACACCTGGTCCTCGCGGCACTCGTACGCGACCGTCGCGCCGTCGTAGTCGAAGGCGTACGTCGTTCCGATCCGGCCGCAGCGCTCGCACACGATGGCGATGGGCAGCCAGTGCTCGTCCTTGCGCACGTTCGCGACCTCGGCGTAGATGCGACGGATGACGTCGGCGTTCCGCAGGACGAGGTCGATCTGTCGATCGAGCGTCCCGGAGCGGTACAGGTCGCGGAGCCAGTGGATCTCCTCCGGACGGATCCCCAGCGTCTGGAAGGTCTCGAGATACCGCTCCGCGTTGAAGCGCGCGAAGTCGGGATAGGCGGGGTCCGGCGACGGGATGGCGCACAGCGGCTTGCCCATGTGCTCGGCCATGCCCGCCACGAGCTTCATCGACGCCGAGTCCATCGGGTCGTAGTCGTCGATCGTGAAGACGTAGCGGACGCGCAGCCCGCGCTTCCGGAACGTGCGGTACAGCGCGTCGGTGACGATCGGGCCCCGCAGCCCCGAGATGGGCACGGTGCCCGACGGGGTCTTGGAGTCCCGGATCACGTGGTCACGGTCGGGTGCGAGGAGGTTCGCCTCCTCGTCGGCCCAGAAGGTCATCGGTCAGCGGTGACCTTAGCTGACTCCGACGATCTTCATCTCGACCGTGCCGGCGGGCACGCTGAGCTTGACGACCTCACCCGAGCGGTGGCCCATGAGCGCCTTGCCGACGGGCGACTCGTTGCTGATGCGGCCCTCCGCGGGAGCGGCCTCCGCGGAGCCGACGATCTGGTATTCGGTCTTCTCGCCCTCGGTCTCGACGACGACGGTGCTGCCGACCTCGACACGGTCGTGGCTGCCGTTCTGGTCGATGACGATGGCCTTCTTCAGCATCTGCTCGAGCGACTGGATCCGCCCCTCGAGGAACGCCTGATCGTTCTTCGCCTGCTCCAGCTCGGAGTTCTCGGAGAAGTCCCCGAACTCCATGGCGTTGTGGATGCGCTCGGCGACCTCGGCGCGCTTGGACGTACGGAGCTCCTCGAGCTCGCTCTCGAGCTTCTTCAGGCCCTCGGCCGAGACATAGACAGGCTTATCGGCGTTCATCTACGGAGCCCCTTTCCGGGACGGGGACCTCGTTCCCCCCTGGGATGAAAAAAGGCCCTGAGGGCAGAGCCCTCAGCACCTCTTCCAGATACCCTCTTGGTCCGGTCATTGTATAACGCCGCCGCCCGCCCGCAGGGCGCTCGGGCCCGTCTCCTGCGCTGGTACGCCCGTCACGGGCGGGACCTCCCGTGGCGCCGGACCCGCGAGCCGTACCGCGTCCTGGTGTCCGAGGTCATGCTCCAGCAGACGCCGGTCGCGCGCGTGCTCCCCGCGTACGAGCGCTTCCTCGGCCGCTTTCCCACGCTCGCCGCGCTGCGGCGGGCGCGGCTCGGCGACGTCCTCGTCGCGTGGGGCGGCCTCGGCTACCCCCGCCGCGCGCGCGACCTCCACCGCGTCGCGCGGAGCGTGCGGTCGCTGCCGCGCGACCCGGCGGCTCTCGATCTCCTCCCCGGCATCGGCCGGTACACCGCGAGCGCCGTCGCGTGCTTCACCTGGGGAGCGCCCGTCGCCTTCGCCGACACGAACATCCGCCGCGTGCTCGGCCGCGTCGTCCTCGGCCGGACCGCGACGGAGCGCGAGGCGATCGCGATCGACGCGGACCTCATGGCGCGCCGGCGCGCCGACACGTGGCACCACGCCCTCATGGACCTGGGCGCGACGATCTGCGTCTCGCGCGCGCCGCGGTGCGACCGCTGCCCCCTCTTCGACCCCTGCGTCGCCAAGGGTCGCGACGCCGCGCCCGCCGTCCGGCGGCAGGCGGCGTTCGCGACGAGCGATCGGCGCGTGCGGGGAGCGATCATGCGCACGCTGAGGGAGCGCGGGCCTCTCGCCGTGGACCAGCTCCTCGCGCGCGTCGCGGATGCGCGCGCGCCGCGTCTCCTCGAGGCGCTGCGGTCGGAGGGACTGCTCGTCGTGCGCCGCGGCCGGGCTGCGCTTCCTTAGAGGGCCGGCCCCGCGATCGCGAGCGCGTAGCGGTCGGCGGGAAGGAACGAGCGCGCGGTCTCGACGACCTGCTCCTTCGTCACCGCGCGGAGCTGGCCGGGGTAGCGCGCGAAGTGGTCCGGCCCGAGGCCGAAGAGCTCGGCCTCGAGGATCATCTGCGCGATGCCTCCCGGCGACTCGAGCGCGACCTGCAGCTCGCCGACGAGCTTGTCCTGCGCGAGCGCGAGGTCCTCGTCCGGGAACCCGCCGGCGAGAACGACGCGGAGCTCCGCCAGCGTCGTTCCGATCGCGCGCTCGACGTTGCGCGGGTTGACGCCCATGCGGACCGTCCAGGGAGCCTGGCCCTTCGTCGCGCCCAGCGTGCTGAAGAGGTAATAGGCGAGACCGAGCTCGTCGCGGACGACCTTGCCCGCGCGGCTCGCGAACGTGTCCGCGGCGAAGACCATGTTCGTGACGCGCGCGGCCACGAATCGCGGATCGCTGCGCGGCAGGCCGAGCCACCCGAGGATCACGTCCGACTGCGTCTTGTCCGGCACGACCTCGACACGCCGCTGGGTGGCGGCGATCGTCGTCTCGGGGACGGCGCGCTCGTCCGGCTCCGGCGCGGCGGGCCAGTCGCCGAACGCGACGTGCGCCGCGTCGAGCGCGGCGGCCGCGTCGACGCCGCCGGCGAGCACGAGCACGCCTCCGCGTCCCAGGATCTCGCGGCGGTGGAAGGCGACCAGCTCCGCGGCGGTCGCGGAGCGCACGACGTCGGCGTCGCCGAGGGGCCGGCTGCGGAACGGGTGCAGCGGCGGGTACGCGAGCTCGCGCCACACGCGGTCGGCCACGCCGCGCGTGTTCTTCGACTCCTCGTCGAGCGCCGCGATCGTCTCGGCGCGGACGAGCTCGATCTGCGCCGGGTCGAACGCCGGGCGCAGCACGGCGTCCGCGACGAGCCGAAGGTACGGCGCGAGGTCGGCGGCGAGCGCCTGCCCCGAGAGGACGGCGATGTGGGAGCCGACGTCGACGCGCGCGACGGCTCCGAGGTCGTCGAGCGCGGACGCCCATTCCTCGGCGGATCGCGTCGCCGTGCCGCGTGCCAGCGCCTGCGCCACCAGGCGCGCGACCCCGGCGCGGCCCGGCGGCTCGGACCACTGCCCGGCCTCGAGCGCGAGCAGCGCGACGACCGACCGCAGCCCCGCGATGGGCGCGACGGCCACGCGCAGGCGACCGACGCGCGCGCGCTGGACGGCGAAGGGGGCGGCGGCCACGGCGCTCACCGCGCGCCGCCGCCGATGGGCACGAACCAGCCGACCGTCCGCGTGAGCTCGGCGAACGTCGCCGACGCGGCGCTCCGGACATCGGCCGCCGTCACCTCGGAGAGACGCGCGTACCACTCGCCGATCGACGACGCCGCGCCGGTGGAGAGCAGCTGCCCGACGCGGAACGCGCGCCCGGTCACCGTGTCGCTGGGGAACGCGTTCGCGGCCAGGAGCTGCTGCCGTACGCGCGCGAACTCGTCCGCGCCCATCTCCTCGGCCGCGAGGCGCTCGAGCTCGTCGAGGATGCGCCGCTCGACGGCCGCGTGGTCGCCGGCGGGAGCGAGCGTCGCTTCCACCTGGAAGAGGTAAGGATCCTTGTTGAGGCCCGCTCCCGCCTCGACCTCGGTCGCGAGACCCGCCGCGACGAGCGCGCGGTAGAGGCGGGACGATCGTCCCGACGCGGCTTCGCGCCCGCCGCCGGTGGCGCCCGCGAGCGTGACCGCGACCGCCTGGAGCGCCGGCGTGAGCGGATCGCTCGCGCGGACCGACTTGAACGCGAGCTGCACGAGCGGCACGGCGCCGCCGGCGCGGCGCACGATCACGCGCCGCTCTCCGTGCTGGGGCGGCTCCGGCGCTCGCACGGGCGGCGCGGGCGCGCCCGCCTCGAGCGGCGCGAAGGCCGCCGCGGCGCGGTCGAGC
>JAGWSB010000087.1 GCA_028876375.1 Chloroflexota bacterium
GAGAGCGATGCCACGGCCATGGTCGTGAACGGCTTCATCGAGCCGATCGTGAAGACGCTCCCGATGGACTACGCCATCGAGATGAACCGTCTCATCCAGCTCCAGATGGCCGGCGCCATCGGGTGACCGTTTCCGCGGCCCTTCCCACCCTGCGCCAGCCGCTCGACCCGGACGTGGTCGAGCGGTTCTCTGTGGAGCGCGGCGAGCCGGAGTGGCTTCGGCGCTCGCGCCGCACGGCCGCCGAGCGCGTGAACGACCTTCCGTGGCCGACCGGGCACGAAGAGGAGTGGCGACGGTTCCCGCCGGCGTCCATCCCCGCGTCGCCGCTGGTCGGCGCCCGTTCGGCGGTCACGCGCGGCCGCGGCGAGCTCCCCCAGGGCGTCTACGTCGACGATCTCGACGTCGCCGTCCGCGAGCGCCCCGACCTCGTCGAGCGCTGGATCGACGCGAGCGGGAAGGTCCCGACACACGGCGCGATCTCCGCGGTCGCGGATGCGCTCTGGACCGCCGGGACGTTCGTGCACGTCCCCCGCGGCGTCGCGGCGCGTGTGCCGATCACGTCGGAGCGCACCTGGGCGGCCGGCGATGCGGCCTGCCTCTCGCGCACCATCGTCGTCGCCGAGGAGGAGAGCAGCATCACGTTCGTCGAGCAGCTGCGCTCCGAGGGCGGAGGCGATGCGCGCGTCGCGATCCCTCACCTCGATGTCCACCTCGGCCGCGGCGCCGACGTCCGCTACGTTCACCTGCAGCAGTTCGCGGGCGACGTCTGGGACCTCGGCGCGCAGTGGTACGGCTCCGCGGCCGACAGTCGGCTCGCGAGCTACAACGTGCTCCTGGGCAGCGGCCGGTCGAAGATCGGCATCGTCTCCGACATCCTCGGCAACGCGGCCGAGGTGAAGCTGTACGGGCTCATCGCGGCGGGCGACGAGCAGCGTTTCGACGTGAACTCCTTGCAGCGTCTCGACGGCCGCGCCTCGCAGTCCGACCTGCTCTACCTCTCGGCGCTGTACGGAGCGGCCAAGGCGACCTTCTACGGGGTCGTGCGCGTCGAGCCGACGAGCAAGGCGACCGGCTCCTACCAGGAGTGCCGCAACCTGCTGCTGTCCGACAAAGCCGGCGCGAATCCCATCCCCGTCCTCGAGATCCTGACCAACGACGTCGCGCGGTGCGGGCACGGCGCGACGGCGGGGCGTCTCGACGAGGAGGAGCTGTTCTACGTCATGTCGAGAGGTATCCAGCGCGCCCTCGGCGAGCAGCTCCTCGTCCGGGGCCACTTCTCCCGGGTCGTCGACCGGATCCCCGACGCCGAGACGCGCACGCGCGTCCTCGAGGCGCTCGTCCCGCGGATCGGACGCGTCGCCGAGATCGAGGCGAAGGCGGCATGACCGAGCCGGGGTACGTCGCCGTCGCGCGCGCGGCGGACATCGCGCCGGGCGAGGTCGCGGTCGTCGAGGCGGACGGCAAGAGCCTGTGCCTGGGTCACTGCGACGACGGTTCGTGGGGCGCGATCGACAACGTCTGCACCCACGACGGCGGGATCCTCGGCGAGGGCGAGCTCGACGAGTGCGCTGTCGAGTGCCCGCGCCACGGCGCGCGGTTCGATCTCCAGACCGGAAAGGTCCTCGCCCTTCCGGCGGTCTATCCCGTGAACGCGTACCCCGTCCGCATCGTCGACGGCCGCGTCGAGGTGAAGGTCGACGTGCCGACCCGTGAGCTGGAGATCGGCGGCTAGGGCTACATCGGGCTCCTGAGCCCGAAGCACGTCTTGCGCGAATGCCGGCCGGACGACGTGTCGGGCCGACGCTCTCCATGTGCGTACCGGTACGGTACAGTACCGTACCGATGGTGAAGACCTCCCGGCGCGACCCTCCGCAGCTGCGGATCGCGCGCGCCGCCCGTCCTCTCTTCCTGCAGCGCGGTTTCGACAACACGTCCACCGACGCGATCGCGCAGACCGCGGGGGTGTCGAAGCGGACGCTCTACCACTGCTACCCGACCAAAGACGAGCTCCTCGCCGCCGTCATGCGCGACATGACGGTCGGCCGGCTGTCATCGGCCCCCGAGCTGTCGCTGCTTCCGAACGCGACTCGCGCGACGCTCGAGCGCGTCCTGAGGGACTTCGTCCGTCTCGCGATCGCGCGGACCATGGATCCGGAATACGTCGATCTCCTGCGTCTCGCGATCGGGGAGAGCGGACGACGGCCCCAGCTCGCGACGCTCCTGCGCCAGGAGCTCGCCGGCGCGAAGACGCTTCGCGCGCTCCTGGTGGACGCACGCCGAAGGAAGCTGCTGCGTGCCGACGTGAACGTCGAGGTGGCCGCGCGGATGCTGGCCGGCGCGCTCCTCACCTGGGTCGTGAGCGATGGCGCGTTCAGCCGGCGACCGAAGCCGCCGTCGCGCGCCGCGGTCGACGAGCTCGTCCGACTCTTCCTCGCCGCGGTCGCGTCGTGACCGGGGCCGCGGATGGTCCGCTCGTCGTCGCGCTCGACCAGTCCGCCGATCTCCCGCGGTCGCTCCTCGGTGGCAAGGCGGCGAATCTCGCGCGTCTGGCAGCTGCTGGTCTGCCCGTGCCTCGCGGCGTGGTCGTGACGTCCGCGGCCCGCGACGGCTGGGATGACGTCCGATCGCTGCTCGCGGACGCCGTCGGCCGGCTCGGTGCCGGTCCGTTCGCCGTCCGCTCGTCGGCCGTCGCTGAGGATCTCGAGAGCGCATCCTTCGCCGGGCAGTACGAGACGCTGCTCGGCGTGGCCGCGCCGGATGTCCTCGAAGCCGTCCGGCACGTGCTCGACTCCGCCACCAGCGGGCGCGTGTCGTCCTATCGGGCTGCGCGGGGCGGCCAGGAGACGACGGATGACGCGATGGCCGTGCTGATCCAGGTCATGGTGGATGCCGACGCGGCGGGCGTGAGCTTCTCCGCGAACCCGCTCACCGGAGCACGCGACGAGGTCGTGATCACGGCCGTGCGGGGGCTCGGAGAGCGCCTCGTCTCCGGCGAGGCCGTGGGCGAGCAGTGGGTCGGCCGCGGTGACAGCGTCGAACGCCGCTCGGGCGAGGAAGTCACGATCGATGAGAGCACAGCCCGCGAGGTCGCGGAGCTTACGCGCCGGGTCGCGCGGCACTTCGGCGTGCCTCAAGACATCGAGTGGGCCGTGGCGCACGGCGTGCTCTACCTCCTGCAGGCGCGGCCGATGACCGCTCTGCCGGCGGCGGTCGAGTGGATCCCGCCGTACCCGGGGTGGTGGCTGCGCAACCTCCGGCTCGGAGAATGGCTGCCGGACCCGGTCACGCCGCTCTTCGCGACCTGGCTTCTGCCGAGACTCGACGCCGGCTACGCCGCGGCGACGGAGGAGGACATCGGCATCGCCATCGAACCGGCGACGGCGATCATCAACGGCTGGTACTACACGACGCCGCAGGGACGCGGACCGCTCCGCGACGCGCTCTTCGAGCTGCTGCGCCGACCGCGCTCGCTCGCTCGGATGATCACGCTGCTCCTGCTCGCGGGGCGTGCGCCGGAACGCGCCGATGGTCTCCTCACCACGCTCGCGACGCGCTGGCGGGAAGAACGCCTGCCGGCATATGGCGACGCCGTGCGTGCCCGCGAGAGCGAGGCCGCGTCGGCAGGCCCGAGCGAGCTCGCCGCAGCGATCGATGAGGTCGGCGAGCTGGCGGGAAGGATCGCCTGGTCGATCGCGAGCGTCGCGGGATCGGCCTGGAAGGTCGAAGGCGCGTTCGCCCGCTTCTTCCAGGCGCACCTCTCCGCCCAGGTCGATGCGCCCTACCAGCGGCTGCTCATCGGCCTTCCCGGCGCCGCGCCGGGATCCGTCTCGCACGCGGTCTACAGCGTCGACTGGCGCTGGCCGACGGCGGTGACACCGCCGCCCGACGCGCGGGTCCAGGACCGTTTGCGTGCCGAGCGCGAGGCGGCGGAAGCCGCCTGTCGCGCCGCGCTCGCGTCGGACTCCGCGCGCCTCGCTCGGTTCGACCGCCTGCTCGAAATGGCCCAGCGCTACGCCGTCATTCGCGAGCAGCAGACCCGCTCGTTCACGCTGGGCTGGCCGCTCCTGCGCCAGTGCGCGCTGCGCCTCGGGACCATCCTGTGCGAGCGGGGGGCGATCGCCAGCGCCGAGGACGTCTTCTTCCTCGAGCGAGACGAGGTCTCGACCGCTCTCGCGGCCGACGGAACGACCACCCTGCATGGAACGACGCGCGAGCGGCGCCGGCTCTGGGACGCACAGCGCCGGCTGGCCGCGCCGCTCGAGATCGGCTCGCCTCCGGCGCTCGCGCGCAGCCAGATGATCGGGACCATCGAGACGGCGCGGTCGAAGGCACCGCCCAGCGAAGGCGTGCTCGTGGGGCAGCCGGCCAGTCCGGGCCGTGCGACCGGTCGGGTCCGCATCGTGAGGGGTCCGGAGGAGTTCGCACGCTTCGAGACGGGTGAGGTGCTGGTGGCGCGAGCGACGGCACCCGCGTGGACGCCGCTCTTTTCGCGTGCCGCCGCGGTCGTGACCGACGGCGGGACGCTCGCCGCGCATGCTTCGCTCGTCGCCCGCGAGTTCGGGATCCCCGCGGTGGTCGCCACCGGCGACGCGACGCGGCGCCTCCACGACGGTCAGACCGTGACCGTCGACGGTGCGGTCGGCGTGGTCGAGGTCGAGGGCGAACGCTGACCACGCTCACGATCGCTCCCTTCGTCAGGCGGACGCCGTCTCCGCGAGCTCCTTGGCCAGCTCCGACCAGCGCTCCGCGCGCACGATCGTCGGCGCGTTCACCGTCACGAAACGGTCCGTCGCGCGGTCCCATCGATGCAGCGCGCGCAGCCGCGGCCGTCCGCCGGCGACGCCGTCGACCTCGTGCACGGCCTCGACGACGCGGCGCCGCGGCTGCTGCCACGCGCCGAGAGAGCGGATGTAGATCGCGAGCCGGATGCGGGACGCCTCCTCGTCGGAGACGCCGTTCTCGGTGCAGATGAGGTCGAACGCGCTCTCGGCGTCCGGCGCATGGAGCGCCGTCGCGAGCGCGTAGCCACGCTCGAGGACCGCGAACACGCGGCGCACCGGTTCGCCCCAGATGTAGCCGGGCATCACGGGGTAGGGGCTGATCTC
This sequence comes from Chloroflexota bacterium, assembly GCA_028876375.1. GTDB lineage: Bacteria > Chloroflexota > Limnocylindria > P2-11E > P2-11E > JACPOT01. The sequence continues at coordinate 5,106 of JAGWSB010000087.1, forward strand.
CGGGATCACGACGTATCCGCGGCCATCGCCGGCGTAGAGATGAGAGATCTCGCGCGGCGCGCCGCTGACGACGCGCACGGGCTCGCTCGAACGTGCTCGCGCGAGCATCGCCTCGGTGACCGTCGTCTTGCCGGCGAGCCGCGGTACGGCGAAGACGACGAACGATCGACGCTCCTCGACGGCGCCGGCGAGCGTCGCCGCGACCTCCGCCGACATCGTCCCGTTGCGCACCAGCTCCGTCAGACCCGGTCCCATCGAGCCGATGCTAGGAGACATAACATCGCTTTCCAGCGACCGACCGGGAGGGTATCTGTGATCAGCAGCGCCGCTCGCGACAGGGTCAAGCGCTCCATCGACCAGCTGGAGGAGCTCTTCCACACCTACGACGAGCGCTCGTCGGGTGACGTGAACGACTCGTACGAAGCGGCTCTGGAGAGAGGCAAGGCGATCGCGTTCCAGGAGGCCGCGCACCTCGTGAAGGCGGCGCTGCACGACATCGACGTGAAGTCCCTCTGATGATCACCGCCATCGTCCTCATCAACGCGGAGAAGCAGGCGCTCGGCGACCTCGGCGAGCGGCTGGCGGCGATCGAGGGCGTGTCGGAGGTCTACTCGGTGACGGGCGAGATCGACCTCATCGCCATGGTGAGGGCGCGCGGGCACGAGGAGCTCGCCGACATCGTGACGAAGAAGATCGCGCAGGTCCCCGGCGTCGCGCGCACGCACACCCACGTCGCGTTCCGTATGTACTCGCGGCACGATCTCGAGTCGGTGTTCGCCATCGGCGCCGAGGGATCCACCTAGGCTCCTAGACTGGCCGCGTGCGCGCCGTCGTGATGGCCGGCGGCGAGGGGAGCCGCCTTCGTCCGCTCACCATCAATCGCCCCAAGCCGATGGTCTCGATCGTGAACAAGCCGTGCCTCGGCCATATCTTCGACCTGCTCAAGAAGCACGGGATCACGGACGCGTTCGTCACCCTCCAGTACCTGGCGAGCGTGATCCAGGACGCCTACGGCGACGGCGGCTCGGTCGGCATGCGTCTGCGCTACAGCGTCGAGGAGACGCCGCTCGGCACCGGCGGCTCGGTGCGGCAGATCGGCGAGGCCCTCGGCGACCTCCCGTTCCTGGTCATCTCGGGTGACGCGCTCACCGACATCGACGTCGGGAAGATCGCGGCCTTCCACCGCGAGAAGGGCGCCGCGGTCACGATCTGCCTGCAGCACGTGCCGGATCCCCTCGAGTACGGCGTCGTGATCACGAACGCGGACGGCCGCATCACGAACTTCCTCGAGAAGCCGTCGTGGGGTGAGGTCTTCTCCGACGCCGTCAACACCGGCATCTACGTGATCGATCCGCGGGTGCTCGAGCGGTTCCCGGCCGGCGCGCCTTTCGACTTCAGCAAGGACCTCTTCCCGCAGCTGCTCGCCGAGGGCGAGCCGCTATACGGCTACGTCGCCGAGGGGTATTGGACCGACGTGGGAAGCATCGGCGAGTACGCGCGCGCGAACGCCGACGTCCTCCAGGGCAAGGTGCGGGTCGCTCCGCTCGGGCGCGAAGTGCGCCCGGGGGTGTGGGCGGACGGCGACGTCGAGATCGACGACAGCGCGGAGGTCCACGGCCCCGTCTTCCTCGGCGAAGGCACGAAGGTCGGGCCGCAGGCGCAGGTCATCGGACCGACCGTGCTGCGCGACTACGTCGTCGTCGAGCCCGGCGCCGTGATCGACCGCTCGATCGTGTGGCGCAACAGCTACATCGGCGAGCGCTCCGAGGTCCACGGATCCATCGTCGGGCGGCAGTGCGCCCTGAAGGCGCGGGTCGTGCTCGAGGAGGGGAGCGTCGTCGCCGACCACTCGATCGTCGGCGAGGGCGCGCGGGTCCGCGCGCAGGTGAAGATCTGGCCCGACAAGCAGATCGAGAGCGGAGCGGTCGTCGCATCGAGCCTCATCTGGGGCGCGCAGGGACGCCGCGCGCTGTTCGGCCGATTCGGGGTCACGGGCCTCGTCAACGTCGACCTCACCCCGGAGCTCGCCGCGGGCCTCGGCGCGGCCTACGCGTCGACGCTCGCGCCCGGCTCGACCGTCACCATGAATCGCGATCAGCACCGCACCAGCCGGATGCTGAAGCGCGCGATCATGAGCGGCGTCGTGGGGAGCGGCATCCACGTCGCGGACCTCGGACAGGTCCCGCTCCCGATCGACCGCTACGAGACCAGGCGGATCGGCGCCGCCGGCGGAGCGCACGTACGCATCTCGCCCTTCGACGACCGCGTGTGCGACATCAAGTTCTTCGACCAGCAGGCGCTCGACATGGGGCGCGCGCAGGAGCGGAAGGTCGAGAACGTGTACTTCCGCGAGGACTTCCGCCGCGTGACGTACGACGACGTCGGCCAGATCTACGACCTGCCGCGCGTCGGCGAGGCCTACAGCGAGGCGTTCCTCGGCGAGGTCGCCAGCAAGCGCGAGATCGCGGACGCGCGCTTCAAGGTCGTCGTCAACTATTCGCACGGGACGGGCGCGCAGTTCCTGCCGCAGCTCCTCAGCTCCCTCGGCGTCGACGTCGTCGCGATCAACGCCGTCGTGTCGGAGAGCGTCGGCGCACGCTCGCTCGAGGCCTTCCAGCAGGAGATGCGCGAGCTCGGCGCGATCACGTCGACGCTCCGCGCCAGCTTCGGCGTGACGATCGACGCCGGCGCCGAGAAGGTCTTCTTCGTCGACGACCGCGGCCGCATCGCCGAGGACCGCCACTTCCTCACGGCATTCGTCGGGCTGACCGCGCGCGTCACGCCCGGCGTCGTCGCCGTCCCGGTCTTCGCGCCTTCGGCGATCGAGACGATGGTGGCCGAGGCCGGCGGCCGCGTGCTGCGCGTGCGCAACTCGGCCGAGGCCCAGATGCGCTTCGCGGCCCGCGAGGACCCCGTGCTCGTCGCCGACGGGCTGGGGGGCTTCATCTTTCCGCGGTTCCATCCCTCCTTCGACGGGCTCTTCGCCGTCGTGAGGCTCATCGAGCTCCTCGCCGTCGCGCGGACGACCCTCGCCGACGTCATCGAGGCGACGCCGATGCCGCGCATGGCGCGGCTCAAGGTGGCGTGCCCATGGGAGGAGAAGGGCCGCGTGATGCGGATGCTCGCGCAGGAGCCGGCGACGGAGCGCACGAAGCAGGTCGACGGAGTGAAGCACGTGTACGACGGGGAATGGGTCCTCGTCCTCCCCGACGCGGACCAGCCGCTGTTCAACGTCTGGGCCGAAGCGCACGACGAAGGACGCGCGTGGGCGCTCGCCCACCAGTACGCGGAGCGCGTCGGATCGCTGCGGACCGCCTCGTGACCGTCCGCCTCGCCGTCGCCCAGTGCGCGCCGGCGCTCGGCGCTATGAAGCGGAACCTCGAGATGCACCTGCGAACGATCGAGCGCGCTCGAGAGGCGGGCGCCCGGCTCGTCGTCTTCCCCGAGCTCTCGCTGACGGGCTACTACGTGAAAGACCTCGCGAACGACCTCGCCTGCGCGGCGGACGACGACGTCCTCGCCCCGCTGGCGAAGGCGGCGCGCGGGATCGACGTCGTCGCGGGGTTCATCGAGCGCTCGCCCGACGCGCGGATCCACATCGCCTCGGGCTACTGGTCGGAGGGACGGATCGCGCACGTTCACCGCAAGGTGTACCCGCCCACGTACGGGATCTTCGACGACGGGCGGTACTTCGCGCGCGGCGAGCGGTTCGACGTCTTCCCGAGCGTCCTCGGCCCGACGGGCATCGCCATCTGCGAGGACGCCTGGCACATGTCCACCCCGTACCTGTACGCCGTGCGCGGCGCTCATGTCCTGCTGTACGTCGCGGCCAGCCCGGGGCGAGGCGTCGCGGAGGGTGGCGACCTCGGCACGGCGGAGTCGTGCCGCCTCATGGACACCTTCTACGCGCAGTACCTGACGATGTACGTCGTCTTCGTGAACCGCGTCGGCCACGAGGACGGGATCGCCTTCTGGGGCGGCTCCGAGGTCGTCGCTCCCGACGGCACGGTGGCCGCGCGGGCGAAGGAGTTCGAGGAGGATCTCCTCGTCGCCGAGATCGACCCGCTCCTCGCCTCCCGCGAGCGCGCGCGCAACCCCCTGCTGCGCGACGAGCGGCACGACGTCGTGCTGCGCCACCTCGCCGAGCGCGTCGGGCTGCCGCCCGGCCTCAAAGAGGTGCTCGACTGACCGTCCATCCACGCGAGCAGCAGCGCGTCGGCGCGATCCATCCGGACCCGAGCGACCTCTCGCCGCTCCGCATCGACGAGGCGCTCGTCCGGCGGATGCTGGTCGCGTTCCTCCGGGACGAGACGTCGAAGGTCGGCCTGCGGCGAGGCGTCGTCGGCCTGTCCGGGGGCGTCGACAGCGCGGTCGCGCTCGGGCTGGCCGCGGAGGCCTTCGGCCCGGAGCGCGTCCTCGCCGTCCACACGCCGTACCGCACGAGCACGCCGGGGTCGCTCGAGGACGCGCGCGCCGTCGCCGAGAGGTTCGGGGTCGAGCTGCGCGTCGTCCCCATCACGGCGCAGATCGACGCCTACCGCGATCTGGTCGGCGAGGAGATGCACCGCGTGCGGCTCGGCAACAAGATGGCGCGCGAGCGCAAGTCCATCGAGTTCGACCTCGCGTGGCCGGACGGCGCGGTCGTCGGGACGAGCAACAAGACGGAGCTGCTCCTCGGGTACGGCACCTGGTTCGGCGACATGGCGTCGTCGCTGAACCCCGTCGGCGACCTGTACAAGACGCAGCTCCGCGAGCTCGCCGTCCTCCTCGGCGTCCCCGACCGCGTCGTGCGCAAGCCGCCGACCGCGGAGCTGTGGCTCGGGCAGACCGACGAGGAGGAGCTCGGCTTCACCTACGCGCAGGCCGACCTGATCCTGTACTTCATGGTCGACCGGCGGCTGCGTCCCGCCGAGCTCATCGCCGCCGGATTCGGCGCGGTGCTCGTGGGGCGGATCCGCGAGATGGTGCGCAAGAGCCACTTCAAGCGCGTCACGCCGCTCATCGCCAAGGTGAGCCTGCGGACGATCGGCCACGACTTCCTCTATCCGCGCGACTGGGAGGCCGACTGAACGAGCTTGCCGTCGAGGAGACCGGATCCGAGCTCTCGCCGCAGGGCAGCCTCCGTCCCGATGAGGGCCTCCGAAGCGCACTGGGGTATCTGCTCGCGCTCGCGGGCGCCGCGCTGTACGGCATCGGCGGCGTCATCGCGAAGGACGCCTTCAAGGCCGGCATCGAGCCGAGCGAGCTCGCCGAGCTGCGCGCGCTCTTCTCGTTCCTGGTCCTCCTCGTCGTCCTCGCGATCTTCGCGCGTCGTCATCTGCGGGTCCGCCGCGCCGATCTCCCCATCCTCGCGCTGTTCGGCGCGCTCGGGATCGCCGCCGTCAACGGCGCGTACTACGAGACGATCCAGCGGCTGCCCCTCGGGGTCGCGCTCGCGATCCAGTACACCGCGCCGCTCCTCCTCCTCGTCATCGCGCGCGCCCTCGGCCGCCACGTGGGTGGGCGGCTGTGGATCGCCGCGGCGATCACCCTGGTCGGCTGCTACTTCGTCGTCGGCGCGTACGACGCGTCGCTCCGCGAGGTCAACGCGCTCGGGACGGCGTGGGCGCTGGTGGCGATGCTGACGTTCGCCGCGTACTTCCTCATCGCCGAGCGCGTCGTCCGGCGCTACACCCCCTGGACGCTGCTCTTCTGGGGCCTTTTCTTCGCGAGCGCCGCGTGGGCCGTCTATCGCGTCCCGACGCGGTTGCCGTGGGAGCTCGCCGCGACGCAGTGGCCGCTCATCGTCGGCATCGTCTTCGTCGCGACCCTCATCCCGTACGTCCTCACGCTCGGCGCGGTGTCGCTCCTGCCGGCCGCGCGCGTCGGCCTCACGTCGACGTTCGAGCCCGTCGTGGGGGCCGTCGCCGGCTTCGTGTTCCTCGGCGAGGTGCTCCAGCCGCCGCAGCTCGTCGGCGGCGCGCTCGTCCTTCTGGGGATCGCGCTCGTGCAGACCGTCCGCCTGCGCGCGGGCGGGGCGTAGCCGCGTGGGCAAGCTCTACCTCGTGGCGACGCCCATCGGGAATCTCGACGACGTGTCGCCGCGCGCGCTCGGCGTCCTCCAGGAAGTGCACATGGTCGCCTGCGAGGACACCCGCCACACGCAGATCCTCCTCCGGAGGCACGGCATCCGAGCCAAGCACCTGACCGCCTACAACGAGTTCAACCACCGGCGCAAGGCCCCCGAGCTCGTCGCGCAGCTCGGCCGCGCCTGGGACGTGGCGCTCGTGTCGGACGCCGGGACCCCGGCGCTCTCCGACCCGGGCGAGGCGCTCGTCGCGGCGGCGATCGCGGCGGGGCACGAGGTCGTCCCCATCCCCGGCCCCTCGGCCGCCGTCGCGGCCCTCGTCGCGTCCGGGCTCCCGACCCGCGAGTTCACGTTCGTCGGCTTCGTCCCGAAGAAGAGCGGGCAGCGCCAGCGTCTGCTCCGCGAGCTCCTCGCCGCGCGGCGAAC
>JAGWSB010000088.1 GCA_028876375.1 Chloroflexota bacterium
CTCGACGTGCTCGCGGTGGATGTGCGCCGCCGCAGTCGGCATGCCCATGCGCACGAGGTAGGCGTGGAAGCGCTCGACGCCCTCGAGGTAGCCGTCGACGGTGCGCGGGGAGCGGTTGCGCGCGCGCAGCGAGCGGCGGAAGGACGCGGCCAGGACGCCGAGGTCGGCCAGCGTGGCCAGGGACGAGGGAGCGGGTGCGGTGAGCGCGGACGCCATCGGGACCTCCTGGGAAGCACCGCAGTTATGCGCTCTTGGAGCGGTGTGCTTCCGTCCGCCGAGGACCCTATGGCCGCCGAAGTTCAGGAACCGCCGGAATATTCGCGTTCCGTCGCTTGCGACGCCTCGGCGCAGGAGGCGCTACTTGTTGAAGTAGTTCTTGTTGAGCTCGATGAAGCTCTTCCACTTCTCCGGGACGGCGTCCTCGGGGAAGATCGCGCTCACCGGGCACACCGACTCGCACGCTCCGCAGTCGATGCACTCGTCGGGATGGATGAAATACTGGTTGTCCGCATCGGTCGTATAGATACAGTCAACGGGGCACACGTCCACGCAGCTCGCGTCCTTCACATCGATGCAGGGTTCCGTGATCACGTACGCCATCTGACAGCGACTCCCTCATACAGACATCGACAACGCGTGCGGACGGCCACAACATTATCATCGCTATCCGTCCGATGTCAGACGAGATCGCCGAATTTCCGCTCCCACACGACGCGACCGACGAGGAGCGTTCGGCGGCGCGTACGGAGATCGCTCGACACACTCGTGTCGTCGGCGACGACCGCGACCGCGTACGGTTGGCAGGACGCGCGATCGGACAGACGGGGCCGATCTGGCACTTCCAGTACCTCCGCATGTACGAGCTCCCGAAGGGCTTCCTCATCGCCGGACACGATCTGCGCGAGGGCATCAAGGTAGGGTTCGCCGACACCGCCGAGGGACTTCCGCGCTGCTTCGAGAACGACGGCGTGCGGGAGTTCATCGAGGACGAGCTGCGATTCAGGGGCGTCATCGGGAGCGAGCACGCCCGAGCGTGACCCCGCGGCCCGCGATCCGGCGGCCGCGGCGCGCCGGCGCAAGACGATCCGCGGTCCCACGCGCACCGAGATCGCGTCCGAGCCGATACGCGCCCGCTGCGACGAGCCGCCGCCGCCCGAGCTGCGCCGCGCGATCGAGCAGCTGAACGCGGGCGAGCTCTTCGAGCAGCACGAGACGCTCGAGGAGCTCTGGCGCCGCACGCGGACCCCCGTCCGCGACCTGTACCACGGCATCATCCAGATCGGCGTCGGCCTCTACCACTGGTCGCACGGCAACTTCCACGGCGCGGCGGTCCTCATGGCCGAGGGCATCGAGCACCTGCGCCCGTTCGCGCCGCTGTGCCAGGGCGTCGACGTCGATCGCCTCATCGCGGACGCGATGGCGCTGCGGGAGGAGCTCCTCGTACTGGGTGCGGAACGGATGGCGGAGCGCGACGCGCGGCGGGCGCTGACCGTCCGTTACGCCTTCGGCGGCTCCTCGGCGGGCAGCTCGACCGGCACGAACGCGGGCTGATCCCACCCGATCAGCTCGTAGGGCGGCAGGTTCAGCGCCTCGACGCCGCGAAGCTCGGGGATCGAGTCCCGCAGCGCGCGCTCGACGCCGCTCTTCAGCTGAACGGACGTCACGAGCTCGGCCGGTCCGGGGCGCGTGAGCCAGACCTCCACCTGCGCGACGGCGTCCTCGATGCCGAGGAGCTCGATCCGCGCGCCGGAGCGCTGGAGGTAGGGCTCCATCTCGGCGAGCTTCGCCGCGACCGTCGCTTTCAGGTCCGCCACGACGCCGAGCATACGGACCGCAGCGGCGCTGTGCTCGTGCAGGCCGGGTGGCAGGATACGCGCCGACATGTGCTCCCCACCGCACGCCCGACCCCCCGCGGTCCCGCCCGACCTGCGCTTCCGGCCGATCTCGGGCGGCTCAGGCGGCGACGTCGTCCTCACGAGCGAGGACGGCGGACGCTTCCGCGCGTACCTCGCGCAGGCGCCCGAGGGCGAGGCGGCGGTGGTCATCGCGCCCGACGACCGCGGCCTCGTGCCGTTCTACGAGGACCTCGCGGAGCGCTTCGTCGACGCGGGCGTCCACGCGCTCGCGTTCGACTACTTCGGCCGCACCGCGGGCACCGACCGCCGCGCCGACGACTTCGATCCGCAGCCGCACAACGCGCGGAACACGACCGCGCAGGCGAGCGCGGACCTCGCGACGAGCGTCGGTCACCTGCGCGGCGCGACCAGCGCGCGGACCATCTACGTGGTCGGGTTCTCCAAGGGCGGCCGCATCGCCTTCAACGCCGCGGCGGAGCACGACGGCCTCGCCGGCGCCATCGGTTTCTACGGCTGGCCGGCGCGCTACGCCGACGACGACCAGTCGGCGCCCATCGACAACGTCGACCGGATGCACATCCCCGTCGTCGGTCTCTTCGGGGGTGCGGACAAGGGGATCCCGCGGTCGGCGGCGGAGGCGCTCGACTCCGCACTCGCGGAGCGCCGTGTCCCGCATTTCGTCCACGTGTATCCGGGACTGCCGCACTCGTTCTTCGATCGTCACCACGCGCAGTATGGGTCGGAGAACGGCGACGCCTGGCGCCGCGTGCTCGGCTTCATCCGCAGCGGGGACCCTACGGCGCGAGCCTGAGCTAGCCGCCCACCCGCTTCCGCTTGTTGTCGACGTAGTCGATGAGCACGTACTCGCCGAGGCGCTCCGGCTCCACGTAGAACGCGCGCCCGTGGTTGATCTTCGACATCTGGTCCACGAAGTCCACCAGGTAGTGGCCGCGCGCCAGCATGAACGTGTTGATCTGGATCCCCTCGCGCGTGCAGCGCACGACCTCGCGCAGCGTCTCCTCGAACGTCCGCTTCGTCGGCGGGTAGGAGAAGCGCGGGCGCCCATCCTCGAAGTGCGCCGTCGGCTCGCCGTCGGTGATGAGGATCACCTGCTTGTTCTTGCCGCGCGAGTGCGCGAGCAGCGAGCGCGCGGTCTCGAACGCGTGCTGCATGTTCGTCCCGTACACATACTCGTTCCACGTGAGCCGCGGCAGGTCCGCCGGCTTGAGCTCCGTCGCGTAGGCCGAGAAGCCGACGATGTAGAGGTCGTCCTTCGGGAAGGTCGAGCGGATCAGCGAGTCGAGCGCGAGCGTCACCTTCTTCGCCGCGAGGAAGCAGCCGCGGAAGAGCATCGAGCGCGAGACGTCGACGAGGATGGCCGTCGCCGACTGGGTCATGAGCTCGGTGCGGTAGACGTCGAAGTCCTGCGGCGCGAGCTTCACCGGGGTCCCGGCGCCACCGCGCATGACCGCGTTGCGCACCGTCCCCGGGAGGTCGAGCAGGAACGGGTCCCCGAACTCGTACGTCTTCAGCTCGTCCGTCGGGTCGCCGCCGCCGCCGCGGTGACGCGCGCGGTGGCTCCCGAAGGCGTCGCGCTTGAGCGTGGCGAAGATCTCCTCGAGCGAGCGCTGCCCGATCTTGCGGATGCCGCGCGGCGTGAGCTCGTAGCGCGGCCCGTCCTTGCGGATGAGCCCCGCCTCCTCGAGCAGCTCCCACATCCGCTTGATCTCCTCGAGGCTGCGGCGCGCGCGCTTGCCGGCGAGGCGCTCGACCTCGTCGGCGTCGAGCTCGGCGAGATCCTTCGGATCGCCCGCCGCGCGGAGCTGTCCCTCCATGTCGCTGAGCCGGTCCATCTGCCGCATCAGCTCGAGCGCCTCGGAGAGCGACACCGGCTCGTCACCGGTCATCTCGTACGCGTTGCCGTCCATCGGCATGAGCTGGCCGAGCGTCTCGGCGAGGTCGCTCATCGCCTGCTGCAGCCCCGGATCCTGGAAGGCCGAGCCGAGGAGCTGCTCGAGCTGGTCGCGCATCTCGGACGGCATCGAGTTCCACAGCGACCGCATCGCCGCCATCCCCGCCGCCAGCTGCTGGACGAGGTCGTCCCAGTCCTTGGCGTTGCCCGCGAGCTCGGGGTACTGCCGCTGGAACGCCTCGAAGTCGGGCTCGCCGCCCTCCATGCGCTCGCGCAGCGCGCGGTTCAGGTCGCGGATCATCTGCCGCGTGCGCTCGAGCTTCTCGGGCGTGAGGTCCTGCAGCTGCTGGCGCATGTTCGAGAAGTAGGAGGAGAGGACCTGCTCCTGGAGCATCTTCAGCAGCTCCTGGTAGGCCTCGGCCGCCCTCGGGTCGACGAACTCGTAGTCGCGCAGCTGCTGGATGGCGCGGCCGACGTCCTTCGGCAGCGCGTCGAGCTTGTCCAGCCGCTCCTGGGCGAAGTGCTGCATGGCCTCGCGCATCTCGGGCGGCGCCTCCGCGGCCTGCTGCTGCCGCCGCTCGAGGCCGCCGCGCTCGAGGCCCTTCACCTCGTCGAGCTTCTTCTCCAGCTCCTCGAAGATCTTCGACAGTCCGTGACGCTCGGCGCGCTTCTGCCGCGCCGCGCGCAGGCGCTCCATGAGGTCCTGGATGCCCTCCATCCGGCCCGGGAGTCCCCAGCGCGCGAGGCGCGCCATGGCCTCCTCGAGGTCGGCGCCGGAGAGGAGCTCGTCGGACATCGCGCCGAGGAGCTCGCTCGCGTCGAGCTCGTCGAGGCGCTGGGTCCCGTCCCAGGCCCGGTAGTGGACGTCGTCGAAGGACGGGAACAGCCCGCCGCTCATCTCAGCTCCGGAACGTCGAGCGCGTCTCTCCGCGCTCCTTGTTGAGCTTGCGGTTGAGGTGCAGCCCCTCGAGGACGAACTCGACCGCCGCGGCGATCGCGGACGGGTTGCCGGTCGCGCCGACCTTGGCGACGGCGCCCTTCATCCCGGGGATCTGCAGCGCCTGCTTCACGTACTCCTGGCTCGGCAGCGTCGCCGACACGTGCATCGTCGCGCCGCGCTGGAAGGCGGCGAGGAGCGACTCGAACTCCGCGAGCGCGAACGTGCGGTCGAAGACGTTCTTGACGGCGCGCTGGACGAGCCGCTCGATGACGCGCTCCTCGGTGACGTCGCCCACGGACTCGAGCTCGATCTTCCCCGAGGTCGAGGCGACGACGGCCGGGAGGTCGCTGATGCGCGGAACGACGGTGGTCTCACCGAGCTGCAGCGCGCGCTTCAGCGCGTTCGATACGAGGTTCTCGTAGTTCGCGATGGTCACGCGGACGGAGACGCCCGAGCGCTGCGAGATCTCGGGCGAGCGCCGCGCCAGCTGCGAGATCTCGGCGAGGATCTCCTTCATGTAGCCCGGGACGACGGTCGTCATCCCCGCGTCGACGAACTCCGCGCGCTCCTGCTCGACGATGCCGACCTCGGTCGCGATCTCCTTCGGGTAGTGAGTGCGGATCTGCGAGCCGAAGCGGTCCTTGAGCGGCGTGATGATGCGGCCGCGGTTCGTGTAGTCCTCGGGGTTCGCCGACGCGACGACGAACAGGTCGAGCGGCAGCCGCACCTTGTACCCGCGGATCTGCACGTCGCGCTCCTCCATCACGTTGAGGAGACCGACCTGCACGCGCTCGGCGAGGTCGGGCAGCTCGTTGAGCGTGAAGACCCCGCGGTGCGTGCGCGGGAGCAGGCCGTAGTGGATGGTGAGCTCGTCCGACAGGTAGCGGCCCTCGGCGACCTTGATGGGGTCGACCTCGCCGATGAGGTCGGCGATGGAGATGTCCGGCGTCGCGAGCTTCTCCGTGTAGCGCTGGTCCGGGGTGAGCCACACGACCTCGACCGCGTCGCCGTCGTTCGCGACGCGGTACCGGCAGGCGGCGCAGATCGGCGCGAACGGCTCGTCGTTGATCTCGCAGCCGGCGATGGCGGGGACGGCCTGGTCGAGGAGCGCGATGAGCGAGCGCGCGATGCGCGTCTTGGCCTGGCCCCGCTCGCCGAGGAAGATGATGTCCTGCCCCGACAGGACCGCGTTCTCGATCTGCGGGATGACCGTCGTCTCGTAGCCGACGATCCCCGGGAAGAGGGGCTTCTTGGCCGCCAGGCCGCGGATGAGGTTGGAGCGCAGCTCCTCCTTCACCGTGCGTGGCGTGTAGCCGCTCTCGCGGAGCGCGCCGATGGTGCCCGGTCTGTCGTTCATGCGGTCGGATCCCCTCTGATGATCCGCGGCAGCTTCTCTCCGCGGAACTCGGCGAGCGCGTCACGGACCGCGGGGATGTCCGTCACCCCGCGGGCGCTCAGGTCTCCAAGGTACGCCTCGCGACGCGCGATCTCCGCGCGCAGCGCGTCCGCCGACCCGCCGCGCCGCAGGCACAGCATCTCGACCTCGGCGGCCTCGTCGTGCTCGTGCGAATCGCGCTCGGCGTCCCACTCGACGAGGGGCAGCGGCCGCACGACCCCGCCGATGTCGGGCACGAGCCGATGCACGGACACCACGCGGCGCACGAGCGGGCCGTAGGCGGTACCCGCGCGGAACAGGCGCATGACGAGGAGCAGGTCGACGCGCGCGAGGTCGGCCGCGTCGATGCCGAGGTCGCCGCTGAGCTGGGCGACGGCCTCCTCGGCGGTGTCCGCGTGGAGCGTCGACGCGAGGGCGTAGCCCCTGCGCAGCGTCCGGAACGTCTCGACCGCCTTCGGGCCCCACAGGTACACCGGCAGGTGGCTCGAGAGCTCGTTCGCGAGCAGGATCGTGTGCGCGGGCTCGGTGTGGCGGAGGTAGTCGAAGGTCTCCGCCCAGCCGCGGATGAAGATCCGCCGCACGCTCGCGGGAAGGACGTCGAGGAACGCGGTGAGCGTCGTCGTCTTGCCCGAATGCGGCTGCTCCGCGGCGATGAGCATCGACCCGTGCGCCTCGAGCACGAGCCAGCACAGCGCGGCGGTGCGGCGGTCGAAGTTGCCGGCGGCGAGCACCTCGGTGAGGGACATCGGGACCGGCGGCTCCCAGTTCCAGCCCCACCAGCCCACCGGAACGTCGTAATCGTCGGCGGAGAGGGGCCGTTCACGGACGAGGTACCTGCGCGGAGCCTCCATGGATGGAGGCTAGCACCGGGCACGTGCCATTCCCGGCGGTCTGCGAGTACCTTTTCGCGCCATGGAGCAGGACGCGCGCGACCCCGATGACCCGGCGCGGCTCGCCGAGGAGCGTGCCGCACAAGTAGAGAGGGAGGCCGCGGAGATCCGCGGTGTGAACGTGCCGATCGAGACGGAGCCGCCGACGACGTTCCGTCCGTGACGGCGTTCGCCGGGGTCGCCGAGCTCGGCGAAGCCCTGCGCGCCAAGCGCGTGAGCGCGGTCGAGCTCGCGCACGAGACGCTCGACCGCCTCGAGAAGAACGGACCCCGCTACAACGCCGTCGCGTCGCTCCTGCGCGCGCGCGCGCTGCGCGAGGCGGCCGCGGCCGACCGCGCGCTGTCGCGCGGCGACGCCGGCTCCCCGCTGCTCGGCATCCCCTACGGCGCCAAGGACCTCCTCGCCGCGCGCGGCGCTCCGACGACGTGGGGCGCCGCCCCGTATCGGAAGCAGGTCTTCCGCGCCGACGCGACCGCCGTCGCGAAGCTCCGTCGCGCGGGCGCCGTCCTCGCCGCCAAGCTAGCGATGGTCGAGCTCGCCGGCGGCGGCGGATATCGCTACGCGAGCGCGTCGCTCCAGGGGCCGGGGCGCAACCCGTGGGACACCTCGCGCTGGACGGGTGGATCGTCGAGCGGGAGCGGCGCGGCGGTCGCGGCCGGCCTCGTTCCCTTCGCCCTCGGATCGGAGACGTCGGGCTCCATCGGGACGCCCTCCGCCTACTGCGGGGTCACCGGGCTGCGCCCGACGTACGGCCTCGTCAGCCGCCACGGCGCGATGGCGCTCTCGTGGACGCTCGACAAGATCGGTCCGCTGGCGCGGAGCGCGTCGGACTGCGCCGTCGTCCTCGCCGCGATCGCCGGCCCCGACGCGCACGACGCGACGACGTCGGGCAAGCGCTTCCGGCCGCTCGACGCCGAGGCCGCGCGCGAGCGCGTCGAGTCGGCGCGGATCGGCTACGCGGGCGAGGAGATCGTCGAGCTCGCTTCGCCGGCGGCGCGCGACGCGCTGCTTCGCGGCGTCGAGGAGCTGCGGCGGATCGTCCCGCGCTTCGTCGACGCGCGCCTGCCGGAGGACCTCCCGTACGCAGCGATGGCCGGGACGGTGATCGGCGCGGAGAGCGCGACGATCTTCGCCGAGCTCATCGAGGGCGACCGCCTCGACGAGATGCCGGACGCGCGGCAGAAGGCGGGGTTCCGCGCCGCGCTGCGGATCACAGCGCGCGACTACCTCCAGGCCATGCGCCTGCGCAGCGTGCTCATCGCGCGGACGCGCGAGATCTTCCGCGACTGCGACGTCATCCTCTCGGCCGGACGCACCGCGACGGCGACGCCCATCGAGCAGGCTCTCGACGCCGCGACGCTGCCGCCGGGGGCATCCGCCGCGCGCGACGCGGCGGCGGTCCCGGCGCGGCGGCGCGGCAACGTCGGCCTCATCCCGGCGGGCAACCTCGCCGGGCTGCCGGCGATCTTCTTCCCCTGCGGCCTCGGCAGCGACGGCCTCCCCGTCGGACTCCAGCTCGTCGGGCCGCCCTTCTCGGAGCCGCTCCTCGTCGCCATCGTCGAGGCCTACCAGCGCGAGACCGAGCACCACCGGGCACGCCCCGCGAGCGCGTAGCACCGCGCCGGTCCCCCGCGGGGCGGGATCAGGTCCGCGGCCGATCGGGCGGTCCCGCCTCGTCCTCCTCGGCGGTGAGGCGGAAGGCGATGTGGCGTCCCGCGATGGTGATCGTCGTGAACATGAACGCCGCGAACGGCGCGATGGCCGCGAGCGTGAACGTGCTCGTGTAGCCGCTGGTGACGCGGTCGATCACCGCGACGGCCGCGTACCAGAACGCGAAGGTGAGGAGCGTCTCCTTCAGCGGGAAGGTGATGGGACGGCGCGGGACGCGGCGGACCGGGCGCCGGTCCTCCGGCAGGTGCGCCTCGGCGGCGCGGCGACTCCGGTAGTCGCGGCGCATGAGCATCGCGACGCCCGCGACCGAGAGCGCGGTCACGACGAAGTAGACGGCCATGCGGTCGGGGCGGCCGAGGCCGACGAGCGCGACGAGGCCGAGGAGGAACGAGAGCATCGCGACGGCGGTGAGGAGGACGGTCGCGCTGCGCGCGAGGAACGTCGTCACGGGCGCATCGCCCGGTCGAGCACCTCGACGACGTGCAAGACCGCGACGTCCGCGCCGCGTGCGCGCAGGCCCGCGGCGATCTGCAGCATGCAGCCCGGATTCGCCGACACGACCGCCGTCGCGCCGGTGGAGAGGACGGCGTCCACCTTGGCCCTCTGGAGGAGGTCCGCGTACTCGGGCTGCACCACGTTGTATGTTCCCGCGCTCCCGCAGCACATGTCGGCGTGCGGCATCTCCACCAGGTCGAGGCCCTCGATGCGCCGCAGGAGCTCGCGCGGCTGGCGCCGGATCCCCTGGGCGTGCGCGAGGTGGCAGGCGTCCTGGTACGTCATGCGCGCTTCGAGCCGCCCGAGCGTCGCGGGGAGGTCGAGCGACGCGAGGTACTCGGTGACGTCGCGCACGCCCGCGACGAACGACCGCGCGCGCTCCGCCCACGCCGGATCGTCCGCGAGCAGGGCGGCGTACGACCTCATGTGCGCCCCGCAGCCCGCGGCATCGACGACCACGGCATCGACCCCGGCGGCGTCGAACGCCGCGATCGCGCGGCGCGCCAGCCCGCGCGCCGCCGCGCGGTCGCCGGCGTGCGCGTGGAGCGCGCCGCAGCAGGCCTGCTGGGGGACGTCGACGACCTCGACGCCGAGGCGCGCGAGCACGCGCGCCGC
Organism: Chloroflexota bacterium; assembly: GCA_028876375.1. Classification (GTDB taxonomy): domain Bacteria; phylum Chloroflexota; class Limnocylindria; order P2-11E; family P2-11E; genus JACPOT01. The sequence continues at coordinate 9,776 of JAGWSB010000088.1, forward strand.
GCTCGTGTGCACGTCGCCGTACGCGACGCGCATCACGCAGCCGAGGAGGAGCGCGACGCGCGCGGTCGGCGCCGCCGGCCGCGCGGGGGGCCGATAGCGTGGGCGCGCGAGGGGCGGATAGAGCGACTCGAGACGGCGCAGCGCGGGCGGGAGGGCCCGGATCGCTCCGGTGGCATGGAGGAGCGCGCGCAGGCCGGTGCGCTCGTAGAGGGAGCCCACGCGCCCGAGCGCGTCGAGCACGCGCGGCCGCGCGAGGATCCCGCGCAGGAGGACGTCGCGCAAGCGCGACGGCGGCGCGAGCTGCGCGCGAGCGAGCTCGATGAGCTCGCCGTAAGGGACGCCGGAAGGACAGACGGCCTCGCACGCGCGGCACCCGAGGCAGCGGTCGAGGTGGAGCGACACGCGGGCCGTCGCCGCGACGCGCTGGCGCGTGAGGGCGTCCATGAGATGGATGCGGCCGCGTGGCGACTCCGTCTCGAGGCCCGTGAGCGCGTAGGTGGGGCAGGCCTCCAGGCACATGCCGCAGCGGATGCACTTCTGGAGACCGTCCGAGGGGAGCTCGAAGGCCGAGCCGCTCGTCACGGGACGCGACCGGGCGCGAGCACACCGTTCGGGTCGAAGGCGGCGCGCAGCCGCTGCGCGATCGCGCCCGGCAAGCGCGGCGTGCCCCACGTGCCGACCGCGCGGCGCAGCTCGGACGGCGCGCGCTCGACGACGAGCGCGCCCTCGCGCCCTTCCGCGGCGGCGCGAAGATCGCGCGTCGCGGCGGCGTCCAGCGGCGTGAGCAGGTGCAGCGTCTCGATCCCCGGGTAGAGCACCGCGTCCGCCGCGTCGACGTCATACGCGAGCGCGGGCGGCCACGTCGCGCGCAGCGATACTTCCGCGTCGGCAGGCGCGTCGGCGACGGCCTGCCACGCCGCGTCGGGGATCTCGCGGGGCGAGCGGAGGCGGGCGGTCGCCTCCCGCCGCAGGCGCTCCACGGCGGCGGCGTTGCCGGCGAGGCGGACGAGGACGGCGTGCGCCGCGCCCGACCCGACGCG
>JAGWSB010000089.1 GCA_028876375.1 Chloroflexota bacterium
GTCGTCCACGAGCATGCGGTCCTGGTGGTGGAGCGTGATGCGGTCGACGCCGAGGATGCGCGCAGCCTCCGCGGCCTGCCGCGCGCGCTCGCCGGGCGCGAGGTCGGACGGCTCGCCGAGCGTGAGATCGACGACGAGGAGCTTCTTGCCCGCGCGGGAGAGCTTCGCGAGGGTGCCGCCCATCTGCGTCTCGGCATCGTCGGGATGCGCGGTGATGACCAGCGCGTCGTAGCTCACAGGTGGATCATCTCTATGGAGGAACGGCGATCGACGCGGAGAGATTCCAGCTGACCGGCCCTCTGCCCAGGCCGGTCGGCCCGACGCGTCCCGGGCGCTGGCCGTTCGTGTACGCGTGCACGGTCGTGAAGAGGCCGGCCCCGATCCCGAAGGCCTCGTGCAGCACCTTCGTGGGGCAGAGTCGGACGATCGACGTCTCGGTCCATGTCTTGCGTGAGACACTGACAACGTGTCTCGGCTCACCCGCCGTCGTCGGCGCGTCGCGTGTCCGTAAAGCCATGCCGAAGATGATCCGCATCCGGACCGACCAGATCGCAGCGCAGCTCGCGATGCATCAGTTGCGTCAGGAGGGCGTGCCTGCCGAGGTCGTCAGCGACAGCGACTTCCCGATCGGGCTGGCGACCCTCGGGACCCCTCTGCAGTTCAGCCTTCTCGTTCCATCCCAATACGAGGAGCGCGCGCACAAGATCCTCGCCGAGGTCGAGCACCAGAAGCGATAGCGCGAGCTCGAGCCGATCATCCGTTGCCGCGAGACGGCGCCGGCAGTTCGCGAACGATGCTCGCCTTCAGCGGCTGATGTCCTGATGCGGTCGACGTCTCGAACGCCACCGGGCCTCCTAGTTGGGTACGGGTCGTTGTGTGGACGACCCTCCCGCAAGGACAGGCCTGCGGGAACGAGCCAATGGGTGTCGCGCAGTCTGACAGCGAACTCCGCAGGCATGATGTCGGGTATGAGCGCTGCCATCTGGTCGCTGCGGCGGCACTCCCATGGTCGCAGGCCGTGATCGACGACGCGGTGGCGCGGGCGTTCCTCGCGGGTCCGCTCGGCGCGGAGCGCATCGAGACGACACGGCCGGGCGAGTGGTCCAAGGTGTACGCGATCACCCGAAGGTCGGAAGAACTTATCGTCCGCTTCAGCCGCTGGCGCGATGACTTCGAGAAGGATCGGGCGGTCGCGCGCTGGCGCAACGCGGACTTGCCCGTGCCCGAAGTGCTCGAGATCGGCGAAGTCGCCGGCAGCGCTTACGCGGTGTCGCGCCTGGCGCACGGCGGACCGCTCGAGGAGCTCGACGCGAACGGCCTGCGGCGCGTCCTCCCGCGCCTGTTCGCAGCGCTCGATGCCATGCGCGCCATCGACCTCTCGGCGACGACCGGTTACGGCGGCTGGGACGTGCACCACGGCGGGCAGCAGGCGAGCTGGCGCGACTCACTGCTCACCGTCGGTGCGACCGTGCCGCCCGGACGCAACGAAGGCTGGCGGGAGCGGCTTGCCGAGTCCCCCGACGCCGCCGATGCGTTCGCGCGCGCCCTGGACGCCGTGACCGAACTCGCCGACGCGTGCCCCGAGGACCGCCACCTGATCCACGACGACCTGCTCAACCGGAACGTCCTCGTCGAGGACGACCGGATCGCCGCGGTGCTCGACTGGGGAAGCTCGATGTACGGCGACTTCCTGTACGACGTTGCCCTGCTCGTCTACGGCCGCGACTGGGTGCCCGCGTGGTCGGGCGTGGACGTGGCGGCGCTGTTCGCGGAACACTACCGGGCGACCGGTTTCGACGTGCCCCGGTTCTACGAGCGGGTGCGGTGCTACGCGCTGCGACAGGGCCTCTCCGGGATCGGCTACAACGTGTGGAAGGGACATGCGGCGAACCTGGCCTGGCACGTCGCGCGGACCCGCGAACTCCTCGCCGCGCTCCAGCCTGGGTGGTGCAGCGCGCGCGGGTAGGCGTTCGATCTCGCTCCAAGGGCGCGCGTGGCAGCGGCTTCCCGCCAGTACTAGCGTGTCCGCGGGGAGATCCGTAGACGGGTCCGTTCGACCGCTTCAACGACCGCGCGAAACGCGTGCTTGCGCTCGCGCAGGACGAGGCCATTCGCCTGAACCACGACCACATCGGTCCCGAGCACCTTCTCCTCGGACTGATCCGCGAGGGAGAGGGCATCGCCGCGCGAGTCCTCGAGTCGCTCGGGATCGACCTCAGCAGAGCGCGGCGCGACGTTGAGCGGACCGTGCCCCGCAGAGAGGGCGCGCCGCCGCGCGACATCAGGCTCGATCCCCGAACGAAGCGGGTCATGGAGGCTGCGGTCCAAGAGGCGCAAGCGATCGGCGATGGCGCGGTCGGTACGGAGCATCTCCTCCTGGGGCTCGTGCGCGTCATGGGTGAGGACACCGGCACTGCGGCGGCGAAGGTCATCGCGTCACTCGCTATCCAGGTCGAACGCGTGCGGCGGGAGGTGATGCTGGCGATCGCGGGACGCGTTGCCACCACCGGCCCGCATGGGACGCGGGTCACTGCGATGCCTCCCGACGTGGCGTGGGACGAGCAGGGGCGCCGTCGCGACTGGTATTGCGAGGACGTGCTGAGCGGCAAGCTGAAAGTGAAAGTCCTCTACGAGGATGAGCGGGTGTTGGGTTTCGAGCACCCCTATCCGCAGTACCAGATCCACGCGGTGATCGTCCCCAAGGCGCACGTGCCCTCGCTCCTCGCCGCCGAGGCTCTCGACGCCGCGCTGCTCGCCTCGATGCTCCGCGGCGTTCAGGAGGTCGCCCGCGGCCTTGGCCTGGATACCCAGGGCTTCCGCGTCGAGGCGAACGCGGCAGCGCCCGGCGTGACACCGCACATGCACTGGCACGTGGCAGGGCCTGGCCTTCCGCCTCCGCCGCGAGCGCAACAGTGAGCTACTGGAGAAGGAACCCTCATCCTCAGGCCCGGCGCCCGGTGCTGTCTGGACACAGCGCGATGCGGCCGTGACCTGGCGCTCGTCGGCGTCACGAGACGTGAACGCTTTCCGGGACCAGCTGCTGAGCGACGTGCGGCGGGTGATCCAGGACAGTCCCTGCCCGCCGCGTTGCCCAGGTCCTTTCGAGATCGACGTGCGCGACTCTCTTTACACGCAAGACCCGCCCAAAGTCGCGCCGTTTCAGGTGCGCCTCTAGTTACGCCAGTAACAACCATCGCAGCGGCGACGCACGGCCGCTGTGGAGATGGGGGAGGGTCGAACTCCCCGTCCAGAGCCATCGAACGATCCGCGTCCACGAAGCCTCGTCGGCGGTTTTTGTCTCGCGGTCCCGAGCGCACACCGACGCGCTCTCGATCCCGCCAGGCCGGTTGTCTTAGGCCCACCCACCGGCCGATCGGTGGGCCGCACCTCCGCTTTCTCGTCCTCACCGGTCCGCGGAGGGGGGACCGGCGGGACGCTCACTGCTTAGGCAGCGAGGGCGTAAGAGTTGTCGGCAGTTATCCGACTGCTGCTCGGTTCACGGGGTGAACAGCACCCCCGGCTCGCAACGGATCGCTCTCCTGCCCTGTCGAAACCACGCATCCCCGTGATCCCGCTAGGGACATGTCCATTGTACCGGGCAAGCCTCGCTCGACCGGAGGCGTCATAGCCTGAAAGGGTGCGATGGTGGCCCCTCGCCATGAGCCTCGTGATCGCCTGCGGACCGGTGGCCGCGACGCCTTCGAGCTCGCCGACGCCGTTCCCGACGCTTCCGCCGCTGGCCACACCCTCGCCGACGCCGAGCCCGTCACCGACCCCCGCGAGGACGCCGGCGCCACTACCGACGGCGACGAAGGCGGCGGCGCCGATCCGCTACGTCGCGATGGGCGCGTCGGACACGGTCGGCGTCGGATCCGTCGATCCATCGACCGGATCGTGGCCGTCGCGGATAGCCGCGGTCCTCCCGCCGGGCAGCACCTACCGCAACCTCGGTGTGTCGGGTTCGCTCGCAGCGCAGGCGGCGCGCGACCAGCTGCCGAGCGCGGTCGCGGAGGACCCGGACCTCGTCACGATCTGGCTCGCGGTGAACGACATCAACGCGCAGGTCTCGGACAAGGACTATGCGACGGCGCTCAATGCGATCGTCGACGGCCTCACGAAGACCACCCACGCGCGGATCTTCATCGGCAACGTGCCCGACCTGCGCGCCGTCCCCGCGTACGCCGGCGTGGACCAGTCGAGGCTGATCGGTGTCGTCACGGCGTACAACGAGGTCATCCGCGTCGCGGCGGCGCAGCACTCCGACCGCGTCGTCGTGGTCGATCTCTTCACCGGCTCCGCGGCGCTCATGACGACGGTCACCGTCGCGCCGGACGGCTTCCACCCCTCGGACCAGGGCTACGCCCTCATCGCGGCGCGGTTCGCCGACGCGATGCGCCGCAGCGGCATCCCGCTGCGCTGATCTCCCGTTCATCAGGATGACCGAGGCACCGACCGAGGGGGTCACCCCCGTCGGGTCAGCGACCTTGAGAGCGGGGTGGACCTCCGTAGCGGGATCGGTAAGGCGCTGGTCCCGGTCCGAACACCCTTCGCGGTGGACCCGGACGTCGCAGGGGCGGGCGGCCGCGCAGCGGCGGTCGTCCCACGGGGCCCCGCGCGTCCGGCGCGGTCGAAGTGATGACGACGCGGCGGTTCGGCTCGACGCCGACCGATCCGGTGCGCAGCCCGGGCGTCGCCTGCACCGCGAGATGCACGATCCGCCGCTCGTACGCGAGCATCGGCTCTAGCGTCACAGCCTGACCCGTCGCCTTGACGCGCTCCGCGACGCGGTGCGCGACCTCCTTGAGCTGCTCCTCGCGGCGGCGGCGATAGCCCTCGATGTCGATGGGCACGTGGACGGTGTGGCCGGCCCGCTTCGAGGTGATGGCGGAGACGACCTGCTGCAGCGCGACGAGGTTCTCCCCGCCGCGCCCGATGAGCGCGCCGAGCTCCGCGCCTTCGACCTCGAGGCCCTCACGGCCGGGGATCGTCTCGATCTTCACCTCGGACTCGATGCCCATCGCTTCGAGCAGCTCGGTGAGGACGGTCGCCGCGACGGGGAGCTCCTCGGCGAACGGCGCGGGCGCTTCCTCCTCGTCGTCGACCTCCGCGCGCGGCGCGCCCGGTCGGCGCGGCACCTCGGCCTCGTCGACGGCCGGCTGCTGCTCATCGGCCTCCGAGTCCTCGTAGGAGAGAAGGACGCGCGCGTCCTCGCCGCCCAGGCCGAGCATGTTCGCGGGCTTCCCCTTGTCGAGGACCTCGATGTCGACCTGGTCGCGGCGCCGCGCGAGCTCGCGCAGTCCGCGCTCGACGGCTTCCTCGACGGTGCGGCCGGTGAATTCGTCGCCACGGATCGGGCTCACCGTCCCCTCCTTCTGCGCCGGCGTGTCCGGCGCTCATCCTCCTCGTCGCGCGTGCGGGGCGGCGCCGCGCTCATGTCGGCCTCGACCTCCGCGACGGCGACGCGTTGCTGACGCGCGATGAAGGCGTCGGCGGGCGTCGGGATGCCACGGAGGAACGGCAGCCAGCGCGGCAGCTGTCCCCATCCGCTGACGAAGTATTGCTGCACGATCTGCACGAACGTCGACACCACCCAGTACACGGCCAGGCCGGACTGGTACTGGTAGGCGAAGAACACGGTGATGAGCGGGAAGTAGTAGCTCATCGACTGCGTCATGCGGACCTGCGGGTCGTCGCTCTTCGGCTGGTTCGTGGGCATGGCCATGAGCGAGGCGATGAGCTGGAAGACGCCGGCGAAGGCCGGGAGGATCAGGCCGGCCGGGATGCCGATGTCCGCGTTCTTGCAAGCGAGCCCGGTGAGCGGCGTCCCGTTCTCCATGCAGGAGCTGATCCACGGCAGCCAGTGCGCCGTGAGGTCGAGATGGTCGCCGGCGCCGATGGGCGTCGGGACGAAGGCCCAGATGGTGTTCTTCAGCTCCTCGCCGCTGAAGTGCGGCGCGTTGAGGAACGCCGCGTACATCGCGAAGAGGATGGGCATCTGCAGCAGGAGCGGGAGGCAGCCCATCGCCGGATTCACCCCGCGCTCGCGATACAGCTTCATCTGCTCCTCGGCGATGCGCTGCTTGTCCTTGCCGTACTTCTGCTGCAGCTCCTTCATCGCCGGCCCGATCTCCTGCATCGCGCGCTGCGAGCGGATCTGCGTCACGTAGAGCGGATAGAGGACGAGGCGGATGAGGATCGTGACGATGACGATCGCGAAGCCGAAGTCGGGGATGAGGTCGTACGCCCCCACGAGGAGCGAGAGCAGCGGGTTGACCAGGATCAGGTTCCAGACGTATGTCCGCGGGTCCATCAGTGGTGCACCTTCTGCGGCACGGGGTCATAGCCGCCGCGAGCGAAGGGATGGCAGGACAGAATGCGCCGCACCGCGAGGAAGGAGCCGGCGGCCACGCCGTGCCGCTCGACGGCCTCCATCGCGTACTCGGAGCAGGTCGGTGTGTAGCGGCAGGCCGGCGGGAGCATCGGGCTCACCGCGCGCTTGTACCAGCGCAGCGCCAGGAGCACGGCGTGCTTCACGCGGTCCCCAGCGCGGCGTCCAACTGCGCCCGCACCGCCGCCCGGAGGGCGTCGCTGGGGGCATCCACCGCCGCGCCCCGCGCCAGCACGAACAGGTCGGTCCCCGGCGCGGCCGCGCGCTCGCGCAGGGCGGCGCGGATGGCCTCGCGGATGCGCCGCCGCGCGCGGTTACGCCGAACGGCCGTGCCGACGGAGCGAGGCGACGCGACGGCGATCCTCACGCTCGCGAGACCGTTGCCACGAGAGCGCGACGAAAAGAGCCGATAGGCCCGCAGCTCACCTTCGGCGCGAACGATCTCGATGTCCTTCGTACGACGCAGGCGCTCCGCGCGCATCGCCTCCGTCAGCGCGTGACGGTGAGACGTTTGCGACCGCGAGCGCGGCGGCGCGCGAGAACGGTGCGCCCGCCGGTCGTCCGCATGCGCGCACGGAAACCGTGCACGCGTGCGCGACGCCGCGCCTTGGGCTGGTACGTACGCTTCACGTCGGTGGTCCCCTTCTCGGAAAGCTCTGGAGGATGCTGGCCTGTCTCCCATGACGCCGCCCCGCCAGCCTCGTTGAAGTGTACGCGCGACACGGGGAGGATCCGCGCGGGCATGCACCTGCCCGACGCGGAACGTGCTGCGGTATATTTCGCGCGCTTCCAGGGGAGCGTCCGATGACCTCGCGGCTCTCACGTGATCCATCCGGTGTGGCGAGCATGTCATCGCAGATGGGAAGGGCAGGATGGCGCAGGAACGGGTCGAGGGCCGCGACATGAGACAGGTCTGGTCGAGCGCGCTCGGCGAGCTGCAGCTCGGCGTGACGAAGGCGAACTTCGACACGTGGTTCAAGGACACGTCGATCCTCTCCGAGGAGGACGATGTCTACTGCATCGGCGTTCCGAACACGTTCGCGCGCGAGTGGCTCGAGAAGAAGTACCGCCAGCAGGTGCGTGAGGCGCTCCAGCACATCGTCGGTCGCACCGTCGACGTCCGGTTCGTGACCTCCTCCGCCGCCGGCGCGCCGCCGCGGCCCGTCGTGTCTCCGGCGCGCCCCGACGGGGCCGTCGCGCAGCCCCAGCCGGCCCCGGCCGACCGCCGGGAGCTGCCGGTGACGGCCGTTCTCAACCCCCGCTACGCCTTTTCGACCTTCGTCGTCGGCTCGAACAACCGCTTGGCGCACGCCGCGGCGCTCTCGGTCGCCGAGCGGCCCGGCCACTCCTACAACCCGCTCTTCATCTACGGCGGCAGTGGGCTCGGCAAGACGCACCTCATGCACGCGATCGGCAACGCCGTCATGTCGCGGCATCCGCGCAAGCGCGTGGGGTACGCGACGAGCGAGAAGTTCACCAACGAGTTCATCAATGCCATCCGCACCCAGAAGACCGAGGAGTTCCGCGAGCGGTACCGCCGGATCGACGTCCTCCTCATCGACGACATCCAATTCATCGCCGGCAAGGAGGGCACGCAGGACGAGTTCTTCCACACCTTCAACGCCATCCACGAGGAAGGGAAGCAGATCGTCCTGTCGAGCGATCGCCCACCCAAGGCCATCGCCAGCCTGGAGGAGCGGCTGCGCTCACGCTTCGAGTGGGGCCTCATCGCGGACATCTCGCCGCCCGACCTCGAGACGCGCATCGCCATCCTGCGCGCGAAGGCCGAGGCGCAGAGCGTCGCGGTCCCGCCGCCGGTCATCGACTTTCTGGCGCAGCGGATCGTCTCGAACATCCGCGAGCTCGAGGGCGCCCTGACGCGGGTCGTCGCGTACGCGACGCTCAACGCGGTGCCGGTCACGAGCGACCTCGCGCAGCAGATGCTGCAGAACATCCTGCAGACGCCGCGGCGACAGAACCTCTCGCCGGAGAAGATCGTCGAGGTCGTCGCCCACTACTACCAGGTGCCCGTCGAGCAGCTGCGTGGCAGGGCGCGCGACAAGCAGATCGTCCTGCCGCGTCAGGTCGCCATGTATCTCATGCGTGAGGAGACCGAAGCGCCTCTCCTCCGGATCGGCGCGGCGCTGGGCGGGCGCGACCACTCCACGGTCCTGCACGGCTGCGAGAAGATCGAGCGGGAGATGTCGGAGAGCGACGATTTCCGCCGCGAGGTCGGGTCTCTGCGGGAGATGCTGTACGCCGAGTGACCCAGCGCCGCGACCTCGACTTTCCGAACGTTTCTGTGGATAAGGCCGGAGTTCCTGTGGAAAAGAGCCTCTTTTTGTGGACAAAGCCCCTCCATGGAGTGTCGGGGGTCGCACGCTATGTCGATATCGCCTACATCGTCGGAACGCTCCTCCCCGTGATCCCACCGGCCATCCACACGGCGGGGGAGGGGCAAACCCTTGTGGTCGTGCGGTCGGAAGGGGCAAGCCGTATGGTCCACAGCGCTACTACTACGGGCGCTGTTTCGATCCAGCTCGTATCCACCAAGAGGGGGACGGGAGGGACCGCGTGAAGGTCACTTGCCTCCAGGAGAACCTGGCTCGCGGGCTCCAGCTCGCGGGGCGCGGCGTCTCAACGCGTACGACGCTCCCCATCCTGAGCAACGTGCTGCTCCGGACGGAGGGCGGGAGGCTGAAGCTCACCGCCACGAACCTCGAGGTCGGCATCAACTGCTGGGTACCCGCCAAGGTCGAGGACGAAGGCTCCATCACGGTGCCGGCGAAGCTCTTCACCGACTTCGTGAACTCCCTCCCGCCGGGGCAGATCGAGCTCTCGCTCAACGTGCGAACGAAGACGGTGCACATCAAGAGCGGCCCCTTCGAGGCGAACCTCAAGGGGCTCGACGCCGAGGAGTTCCCGATCATCCCTGGCGTACCCGAGAAGCCGACGACGAAGATCGCGCAGAACGTCCTTCGCCGCATGATCCACGAGGTCGCGTTCGTCGCCGCGACCGACGACAGCCGCCCCGTTCTCACGGGCGTGCTCACGACCTTCGAGGGGGGCGAGGTCCTCATGGCCGCAGCCGACCCCTACCGTCTCGCGGTGCGGCGCTCGCCGCTCCTCGCGCCGGTCACCGAGAAGCTCGAGGTCATCGTGCCAGCGAAGAGCCTGTTCGAAGTGGAGCGCATCCTCGATGAGGTCGACGACCCGGTCGAGATCTTCGTGACGCCGAACAAGAGCCAGGTCATCTTCCACACCGACGCGGCCGACCTCGTGTCGCGCGTCATCGAGGGGCAGTTCCCGAACTATCGGCAGGTCATCCCGGCCGCAAGCCAGACGACGGTCATCGTCCAGCGCGACGACCTCCTCAAGGCGACGCGCCTTGCGTCGTACTTCGCGCGCGACGCCGCGAACATCGTCCGCTTCCAGATCGACCCCACGAGCGATACCCCCCTCGTCGTGAGCGCGACGGCCGCCGAGGTGGGCGACAACACCGGCCGTATCGAGGCCAGCGTCCAAGGACAACCGACGACCATCGCCTTCAACAGCCGCTTCGTGCAGGACGCGCTGGCGAGCCTCTCGGCGCCGGAGATCAAGCTCGAGCTCGGCGGACCCCTGGCGCCCGGCGTCGTCCGCGTCGTCGGCGACGAGGAGGCCTACCTCCACGTGGTGATGCCCCTCCGCATCCCGAGCTAAGCACGCTGCGGAAGCGCGTCGCGCAGAGCGGCTGCCCTGAAGCGTTGGCCTGATCGGCGATGCGCGTGACGCGGCTGATCCTCGAGGACTTCCGGAGCTATGACCGCGCGGACGTGGAGCTCGGGCCGGGCGTCACCGCGTTCGTCGGCCCCAACGGCGCGGGCAAAACGAACCTGCTCGAAGCGCTGCACCTCCTCGCACGAGGCGACTCCCCACGCGCTCGCGACGACAGCGAGATGGTGCGCTGGGGCGCGGCCATCGCGCGCGCCGCCGCGGACACGCGGCGCGAGGAGGACACGACGCGCGTCGAAGCCGTCCTCATCGCGCCATCACCCGGCGAGCGCCGCCGCCCGCGGCGGTACCTGGTGGACGGGGCGCCCAAGCGCGCCGAGGACGCGCTCGGGCGGATCGTCGTGATCGCGTTCTTCCCAGAGGA
>JAGWSB010000090.1 GCA_028876375.1 Chloroflexota bacterium
CGGAGTGCGTGGCGCTCCTCCCGGCCGATCTCGCCGCGCTGCGAGCGGACGACGTCGCGGCCCTGCTCGAGGCGGCGGAGGAGGCGGACGTCGTCATCGCGCCCGACCGGCGTGCGCGCGGGACGAACGCGCTGGTGCTGCGGCCTCCGGATGCGCTCGAGCCGCTCTTCGGCCCGGACAGCTTCGCCGCGCACCGCGAGGCGGCGTCGCGCGCGGGTCTGCGCGTGCGCGTCGTGGAGCGAGCGGGGCTGGCGCTCGACCTCGACGAGGCGGACGACCTGCGCGCGGCCGTCGCCGAGGCGGACTCGCTCGGGACCCGGACGGGACGCGTCCTGTCGGAGCTGCTCCCCGTCAGGGGCTAGCGGTCAGGCGAGCTCGCGCGCGCGGCGCGCGGTGACCACGCCGGTGTTGAATCCGAGCCAGTGCATGCGCCCGAGGTGACGGGCGTGCTCCACCTTCATGCAGCGGTCCATCACGACGCGCAGCCCGCCCTCCTCGGCGATGCGCGCGCCCTCGGGGCTGACGACGCCGAACTGCAGCCACAGCGTCTTCGCTCCGATGGCGACGGCCTCGCGCGCGATCGCCGGGACGGCGTCGGGCCGCCGGAACACGTCGACGATGTCCACCGCCACGGGGATCGCCGAGAGCGCCGGGTAGCTCGTCTCGCCCAGGATCGTCTTCTCCTTCGGGTTGACCGGGATCACCTGATATCCGTGGCGGCGCAGGTAGAAGCCGATGAAGTTGCTGGCGCGCAGGTCGTCGGGCGACAGGCCGACGATGGCGACGGTCCGCGCGGAGCGCAGGACCTCGACGATGGTGCGCGGATCCTGGTAGCGCGGGTCGACCGCGGTGGGCGCCGGCGAGACGCGCGAGCTCGTGCTCATGCCGACGCCGCCGCGCGCAGCCCGCGGTCGAGGTCGTCGACGAGGTCAGCGAGGGTCTCGATGCCGACCGACAGACGGATGGAGCCGGGGCCGACGCCGGCGGCGACGAGCTCCGCGTCCGAGAGCTGGCGGTGCGTCGTGCTCGCGGGATGGATGACCAGGCTCTTCGCGTCGCCGACGTTCGCGAGGTGGCTCCACAGGCTGAGCGCGTCGATGAAGCGCTTGCCCGCCTCGCGGCCGCCCTTGATGTCGAAGACGAAGATCGATCCGGCGCCGCGCGGGAGGTACTTCGCGACGAGCCCCGTGTAGGGGCTCGACGGCAGCCCGCCGTAGCGGACGCTCTCGACGGCCGGGTGCGCGGCGAGGAAGGTCGCGACGCCGAGAGCGTTCGAGACGTGCCGCTCCATCCGCAGCGAGAGCGTCTCGAGGCCGAGGAGGAACAAGAACGCGTTGAACGGCGAGAGCGCCGCGCCGAGGTCGCGGAGCGACTCCGCGCGCAGCTTCATGAGGTAGCCGTACATCCCGAACGTCTCGTGGAACGCGAGGCCGTGATACGCCGGGGACGGATCGGCGACGACGGGAAAGCGTCCGTTCGACCAGTCGAACTTCCCCGACTCGACGACGACGCCGCCGATGCTCGTGCCGTGGCCGCCGAGGAACTTCGTCGCCGAGTGCACGACGATGTCGGCGCCGTGCTCGATGGGCCGGCAGAGGTACGGCGTCGCGAACGTGGAGTCGACCATCAGCGGAGCGCCGACGCCGTGCGCGATCTCGGCGACCGCGGCGAGGTCGAGGACGTTCCCGCCGGGATTCCCGATCACCTCGCCGTAGAGGAGCTTCGTGTTCGGCTTCAGCGCCGAGCGCCAGGCGGAGAGGTCGTCGGGGTCGACGAACGCGACGTCGAGCGAGAGCTTCCGCGACAGGTGCTTGAGCTGCGTGACGGTGCCGCCGTACAGCGCGCTCGACGCGACGACGTGGTCGCCGGGCGTGAGCATCGTGAAGAAGGCGGCCGCCTGGGCCGCGAGCCCGCTCGCGAACGCGACGGCGCCGACGCCGCCCTCGAGGCTCGCCACGCGCTCCTCGAATGCGGCCGTCGTGGGGTTCATGATCCGCGAGTACGTGTTGCCGTACTCCTGGAGGTTGAAGTACGCGGCGGCGGACTCGGGATCCTCGAACACGTACGAGGTCGTCTGGAAGATCGGCACGGCGCGCGAGCCGGTGTAGGGGTCGGGGCGCTGGCCGGCGTGCACCGCGCGCGTGTCGAAGCCGTAGGAGCGCGTGCCCTCTTCGCCCTCGCCCCTTCGCCGCTCCGTCATGCCACACGCTCCCGGGCGACGCGGTCGAGGAACGCCTGGATCTGCTCGGTCATGCGCCGCTCCTCGAGGAGGAAGGAGTCGTGACCGTAGTCCGCGTCGATGACGACGTGCGTCGCGTCCTTGCCGCTCGCGTGCATCGCCCGCGCGATCTCCTCGGATCCGCTCGGCGGGTAGAGCCAGTCGGACGAGAACGAGAGCAGCAGCGCCGACGCGCGGACGCGCGAGAACGCCCGCACGAGCGATCCCTCGCCGTAGCGACGCGCGACGTCGTAGTAGGTGAGCGCGCGGGAGATGTAGAGATAGGCGTTCGCGTCGAAGCGCTTCGCGAACCCCTCCGATTGGTAGCGCAGGTACGACTCGATCGCGAAGTCGGCCCGCTCGAGGTCGTACGAGGGCGCGTCCCCTTCCTGGAACCGGCGCGCGAACCGCTCGCGGACGGCCGCGTCGGAGAGATAGGTCATGTGGCCGAGCATGCGCGCGACCTTGATGCCGGCGGTCGGCGCGCGGCCCGTGCCCTCGTACATTCCGCCCTGCCAGTCGGGATCGGCCATGATCGCGTTCCGGGCGATCGCGTTCCACGCGATCCCCTGCGTGCCGAGACCGGCGGTCGCGGCGATGGGGACGATCGAGCGGATGCGGTCCGGGAACTGGAGCGCCCATTCGATGGCCTGCATCCCGCCGAGGGATCCGCCGCTGGCGGCGAAGACCGTCGCGATGCCCAGCTCGTCGAGGAAGGCGGCCTGCGCGCGGACCATGTCGTGGACCGTCACGACCGGGAACGTCGTGCCGTAGACGCGGCCGGTCGCGGGGTCGACGCTGCCCGGCCCGGTCGAGCCGCGGCACGACCCGATGAGGTTCGTGCAGATGACGAAGTAGCGGTCGGTGTCGAAGGCCTTGCCGGGACCGATCATCCCGTCCCACCACCCGAGCCCGCCGCGCGCGCGGCCGCCCGCGCCCGCGCCGTCGACGGCGCTCGGCGCCTGAGGGTCGTCGCTCCAGCCGGCGGCGTGCGCGTCGCCGGACAGCGCGTGGCAGACGAGGATGACGTTGTCGCGCGTGGGCGCCAGCTCGCCGTACGTCTCGTACGCGATGGTCACCGGCGCGAGCGTGCGTCCGCAGTCGAGCGCCAGCGGGCCGTGCAGGTCGAGCGTCCGCGTCCGCACGACGCCGACCGCGCCCTCGTCGGCGGGCCTAACTCGCCGCACCGACGGCCCCCCTCTCCAGGTGCAGCGCTTCGAGCAGCGCGACGCGCAGGCCCAGCAGGCTCGGGTCGCGCCGGTCGCGCGGCCGCGCGGGCGCGACGCGCAGCACGTCCTGCACGCGGCTGGGGCGCTCGCTCAGCAGCACGACGCGGTCCGCGAGGTACACGGCCTCGTCGAGGTCGTGCGTGACGAGGACGAGCGTCGGGCGGTAGCGCTGCCACGCCGCGAGCAGGTGGTCCTGGAGCTTCATGCGGGTGAAGGCGTCGAGCGAGCTGAACGGCTCGTCGAGCAGGAGGACCTGCGGCTCCGTGACCAGCGCGCGCGCCAGCGCGGCGCGCTGCGCCATACCGCCCGAGACGTGCTTGGGAAGCGCATGCGCGAACGACGCGAGGCCCATGACGGCGAGCGCGTCGGCGACGAGCCGCCGCGCCTCGGCGCCGTCGGGATCGTGCAGGCCGAACGCGACGTTCTGCGCGAGCGTCAGCCAGGGGAAGAGCCGCGGCTCCTGGAACACCAGGCCGACGCGCGGGTCCGGCCCGCAGATGACGGAGCCGTCGACGCTGATCTCGCCGGCGTAATGGGTATCGAGGCCGGCGATGAGCCGCAGGAGGGTGCTCTTGCCGCAGCCGGAGGGCCCGACGAGCGCCAGGATCTCGCCCGCCGGGACGCCGATATCGACGCCGCCGATGACCGGCACGTCCCCGAACCGCTTGCGCACGGCGCTGACGGCGAGCGGGCGGCTCACGACGGCATCTGCCCGAGCGTGTCGCGCCACGAGAGCAGACGGCGCTCGACGACGCGGAGGATCGAATCCGTGATCTTGCCGAGGATGGCGAGGACGACGAGGGCGACGAACATGAGGTCGACGCGCGTCGTGAGCTGGCTGTCGGTGAGGCGGAAGCCGAGTCCTTGGGTCGAGCCGAAGAACTCGGCGACGACGACGAAGAGCCAGGCCTGCGTCGCGCCGAGACGCAGGCCGGTGAGGAGGTCGGGGAGGCTCGCCGGTAGCACGACCCGCCTCGCGATCTGGAGGTCGGACAGGTTGTAGACGCGCGCGACCTCGATGAGCTTGCGGTCGACGCCCTTGATGCCGGCGACGAGGTTCACGTAGACGGGGAAGAACGCGCCGATGGCCACGAGCGCGATCTTCGGCGCTTCGTCGATGCCGAGCCAGAGCAGGAGGAGCGGCGCCCACGCGAGCGTCGGGACGGTCCGCAGGGCCTGGAGGGTCGGCTCGAGCGCCTCCTCGGCCCTGCGCCAGAAGCCGGTCACCGTTCCGAGCAGGACGGCGAATACCGAGCCGATGGCGAAGCCCTCCAGCACGCGCAGGCAGGTGATGGCGATGTCGCTCTGGAGCAGGCCGCGCCGCCAGAGGCTCACCGCCGCCTCGGCGACGAGCAGCGGAGGCGGAAGCTGGTACGGGTCGAAGATGCCGGCCGACACCGATCCCCACCACGCCGCGACGATCGCGGCAGGCAGGATCCACGCGAGGAGCGACGGCCGGCGCCAGCGTCGGGCTGGACGCGCGGCCGTCTCGGCCGACGGCCTCTCGCCGTCGACCGCCGCCGCGAGGGCGACGTCAGGCGCGGCTATTTGACGACCGCCTGGGCGTACTGGGGATCGATGAGGTCGTTGATCGTCTTCTCGAGGTCGACCCCCTGCTTCGCGAGGTGCTCTTCCTGGATGATGGGGATGACCGCGCGCAGAACGTTGGCCTGCGTCTCGCCGGGGACCGGCGAGACGGTGAAGACCATGCGGTCGGTGAGCTCGCGCTTGGCGACGTCGAGCGGGACCTGCGCCGCGTCGGAGAGGATCTGCGCCGTGTCGTCGGGGTGGTCGATGACCCACTTGCGCGCCCGCTCGTAGAGCTCGATGACCTTCTTCGTCACGTTCGGGTACTTCTTGAGGAAGTCCTCACGCGCGTTGAGGAAGCCGTAGGTGTTGAAGTCCTTGTTGCGGTAGATGAGCTTGCTGCCCGCGTGCAGCTCGCTCGCGGCCATCAGCGGGTCGAGCCCGACCCAGCCGTCCACCTGCCCGCGCTCGAGCGCGATCTGTCCCTCGGCGTACGGCTGATCGACGAACTGGATGTCGGCCTGGCTCATGCCCGCCTGGTGGAGCGTGCGGAGCATGAAGAAGTACGGGTCGGTGCCCTTCAGCGTCGAGACCTTCTTGCCCCTGAGGTCGGTGATGCTCTTCGCGGTCGAGCTCTTCGCGACCACGAGCGCGGTCCACTCCGGCTGTTCGTAGATGTACACGACCTTGATGGGGTTGCCGTTCGCGCGCGACAGGAGCGCCGCGGATCCGGCCGTCGACCCGAAGTCCACGGCGTTCGCCTGGAGGTAGTTGAGCGCCGGAGCGGAGCCGGCGCTGAGGACCCACTTGACGTTCGTGCCCGGGAAGGCCTGCTCGACCCAGCCCATCTTCTTGAGGACGAGCGACGGCGGCGAGTAGTAGGCGTAGTCGAGGCGCAGGTCTGTGATCTTCTCGAGCGCGCCGACGCTCGAGGACGCGCTCGAGGACGCGCCCGCGGCCGTCGCCGGCGGCGCGGACGCCGGCGGCTTCGCCGCGCCGCCGCAGGCGGTGACGGTGAGCGCCAGGATCGCGAGAAAGGTGAACGAACGTAAGTACGACATCGACGTGATCGACCTCTCCTCTGTTTCTCTTCAGCGGTCGCGCGGAACGGCCGATGGGCCGTCCGTGGGCCTGGCGCCTAGGTCCGGGGCTCCGGCCTAAAGCGCCGAGAGACAGGCGCAGGCGCGGCGGCACCCGCCGGCCTGCCGAGGCATTCGCATCGAGAGATGCGCGGTCACTGACCGTATTTCATAGCGTTTCAGTCGGTTTTCGGCAAGCAGGGGTGCGGGATGCACACCCCGCTAGGCGCGCTCCCCGACGACGACCCGCGGCGCGCCGGAGAGGTCGGGGACGACGCGCACCGCTCCGCCGACGGCGCCCCGGGCGAGGGCGGCGACGGCTTCCGCCTGGGGCGGATCGCACTCGAGGAAGATCGCGCCGCCGGCGGCGAGCTTCCCCGGGAGCTGCGCGAGGCAGCGCCGGATGACGTCGAGCCCGTCCGGGCCGGCCACGACGGCCTCGCGCGGCTCGAAAGCGAGGGACGTCCGCTCGCGGCTCCAGCGCTCGACCATCGCGTCGGGGAGGTACGGCAAATTGGCCGTCACGACGTCCACCGCGCGGTCGAGCGGCGCGAGCAGGTCGCCCTGGCGCAGGTCGACGCGCGCGGCGACGCCGTGGGCTTCCGCGTTCGCGCGGGCGAGGGCGAGCGCGGCAGCCGAGACGTCGGTCGCGATGACGCGGACGCGGGGCTCCGTCACGGCGAGAGCGATCGCGATGGCGCCGGATCCGGTGCCGACGTCGGCGACGAGCGCGCGTCCGGTCCGCCGGATGAAGGCGAGCGCGCTCTCCACCAGGACCTCGGTCTCCGGCCGCGGGATGAGCGCTCGGCGGTCGACCGTGAGGCGGAGGCCGAAGAACTCCTTGTATCCGCGCAGGTACGCGACGGGCTCGCCCCGCGCGCGCCGCGCGACGAGCTCGCGGTATGCCGCCTCCTCGGCGGGCGTCAGAGCGACGTCGAGGTGTCCGTACAGCTGCTCCTTGACCACGCCGCACAGGTGCGCGAGAAGGAGGTCGGCGTCGAGCGCGGCGGTGTCGTCGCGCGCCTCGCGCAGGAGGGCCGTCGCGCGGATGCGTGCGTCGGCGCGCGTGATCACGGCGGGAGTATGTCGGGCGCGGTGAGCGTGCGGCACGAGCGCGTCACGATCCACACCAAGCGTCAGGTCGGAGACGACCGAGATCGCACCGCCACCGTAACTGTCATCGGCGAGGGCGCGGACTAACATCGGGCCTCCGCCCGGTCCGCGGGTGGTATCAGGGGAGGGCGACCTTCTTGAGCTCGTGGCGCGCGCTTCTTCGCGGAGACCCGCTGCCGTGGCTTCTCGAGAAGCGCGACCCGGCGGTCCGCTCGCTGACGCTCCGTCACCTCCTCGATCGATCGCCGCGCGACACCGAGCTGCGTGAGGCGCAGACCCGCGTGATGGCTTCTCCGCCGATCTCGACGATCCTCCGTCGGCAGAACGCCGATGGCGGATGGAACGGCGCGCACTACTCGCCGAAGTACACGTCGTCGCACTGGTCGATGCTGCTGCTGGTCGAGTACGGCGCCGATCCGAGCGACGGGCGCGTGCGGCTCGGCGCTCGTCGGATCCTCGAACAGCTCGCGGACGGCAGCGCGGGGATGGGCTGGGTCTTCGACAAGGACCACGGCGCCTCCTGCTACACGGCCAACGTCGTGCGCTACGTCAGCGCCGCCGGTTACGGGACGGACGCGCGTCTGGAGCCGCTCGTCCAGCGCCTCGTCCACGACGCGAAGAAGTTCGACGCGGCCTGCTGGATCAACGGCGAGCTGCCCTGCTCGTGGGGCTACGCCCGGCTCGTCTGGGCGCTCTCCGCCCTGCCGGAGACGGCCCGGACGCGCGAGGTCGAGCGGACGATCCGGCGCGGCGTGGAGTTCCTGCTCAGCTACCGTCCCGAGCGGGGCGACTACCCCGCGACGACCGGGCAGAGCTACCTCTGGCGGCAGCTCAGCTTCCCGCTCTTCTACCAGGCGGACGTCCTGTTCGTGCTGCGCGCGCTCGACGCCGCCGAGTCGCTCGACGATCCGCGCGCGCAGTCCTCGATCGCCTGGCTCCTCGCGCGCCAGGACGAGCGCGGCCGCTGGGGCGGGCGCGCGCCGTACGCGGCGCGCATGCCGTCGCGGATCGACGCGAGCAAGTGGGTCACGCTCCAGGCCATCACGCTCCTCAAGCACGCGTTCCCGGGACCCGCCGAGCGGGCGTGACCGGCGCGGCGTCCGCTCGGGTGAAGACGATCCTCGCGACCCCGCCGCTGCGGCCGGGAGAAGGGCGCGAGTGCAGCCTCCCCGCGTGCGTCGCGCTCGCGAGCGGCGCGTCGTACGACGACGTGATGGGCGCGAGCGGCGCCGCCTTCACGACCTCCATCGACGCGGAGGGCTGGGACCCCGGCGCGGCGAGCCCGCTCGACGAGGAGACCCTGGCGCGCGCCGCGCGCGCGGCCGGCGTGCGCATCGACCCGCTGAGCCCCCCTTTCGACGACGAGATGCGCGCGCTCGTGCTCGACCGCATCCGCGAGGAGATCGAGGCCAAGCTCCCGCCGCTCGTGCGCGGCGCGGTCGGGCCGGCGGAGTACGGGCTCATCGTCGGCATCGACGACCGCGGCCCGACGTTCTTCGCGCGGACGTACTTCGACGCGCACGACGACCCGACGCCGCTCGGCTGGGACGCCTTCGCCGGACCCGGCCACGGCGACCTCGTCTTCCTCGACCGCGCGACGCCCCCCGGCCGCGAGACGCTCGCGCGGGACGGCGTCGCACGGGCGATCGCCGAAGCCGACGCGAGCGACGGGGCGCTGCGCGCGTGGCTCGCGGCGCTGCGCGACGAGACGCGCTGGACGGATCCGAAGCACGGCGGCACCGCGGCCTTCGCCGACCACGCGATGCGCACCATCCTCGCCGACAAGCGCCGCGCCGCCGCTCGCTTCCTGCGCTCCGTGCGCGGTTCGGTCGCGCCGCGCGCCGGCGCGGAGCTGCTGCGCGCCGCGGAGGGATACGACAAGGTCGCGGCGGCGGCGGAGAAGGTGGGGACGGGTCCGTTCGAGCCCGCCGTCGCGCTGCGATTCGTCGAGGGCGGGCTGCGCCGCGCGTGGGCGAATGCGCTCGAGGGGATCCTGGCGCGCGAGGCGGAGGCGCACGAGGCGCTGCGCGCAGGACGCTAGCCTCGCACCCTCGGCCATGGGGCGCGCTCGCGCGCTTGACTCCGCCTGCAAGTGCCGTGAGCTGCAGTTGGGGGGTGCGTGCCGAGTACTGACAACGCGCACTAGCCCTTACTTGCATGCTCGGTATAGGTTCGGCGGGTGCAGGAGCCCGAGTTCGACTTCCGCGCAGCGGTCAATGCCGTCTCGGACGTGGTTCAGAACCGACCCCGGCCGCTCCGCGAGTTCGACCAGATTTGGATGAAGACCGGCGATATGGTCCTGCAAAGCGAGTTCGTCGCTCGTTGGGCCAACGGCAAGAACGTCGCGTTTGTCGGCGACGGCGACGCAATTAGCGTATGTGTCGCCTATCTCCAGCGTCGTGGGATCGTCACCTACGGGCCGCAACACATCACAGTGTTCGACTTCGACGAACGTATTTGTCACGCGGTCGAGCGGTTCGCGGATGCCGAGCGACTGACGACCCTGGACGCCACGCTCTACAACTGCCTCGATGCGTTCCCACAGTTGGGCGCGTTCGACGCCTTCTACACGAACCCGCCGTGGGGTGCGAGCAATGATGGGGAGAGCGTAAAGGTCTTCATGCAACGAGGGATGGAGGCGACCGGGTATCGCGGTGAAGGCCTTGTCGTAATCGGCGACGACCCCGGCCTTGCCTGGACGCAACAGGTCAGCGCCGGCGTACAGCGCTTTGCGCTGACGTCAGGCTTTGCGATTGAGCGGCTCATGCCGCGCCTCCACAGCTATCACCTCGATGACAACCCCGAGTTGCGCTCATGCAACATCCTCGTTAGAGCCCTCCCAGGGACAACGCCACCCAGAGGGAGTCAGAACATCAGCGACCCCGCGCGCCTCGCCAACTTCTATGGGCGGGGCAACGCACCCCGTGTCCGATACGTACGTGAACTCGCTCGCGTCGACTACGGCAAGGCGCACGAGAGCGAGTACGAGTTGGAGTTGTTGCCAGATGCCGAGTCCTAAACTGCGTCCTGGTTCCGGCCTGATCTTTATGAAGGTCGGGACTCATG
>JAGWSB010000091.1 GCA_028876375.1 Chloroflexota bacterium
GAACGCGGGCGGCAGCTGATCGACCGACGGCGCGTACACCTTGGCCTGGGGCAGCGGGGCGCTGGTGGTGGCGCCGATCTGCGCCAGGGCGATCTTGGCCTTGGTCTCCTGCGTCGCCACGAACGCGCCGGGACGGTCGGCCGATCCATCGCCGCCGATGTGGATGTGCGTCACCAGCCTCTGCCCGGGCTGGATCTGGCCGGTGAGCGTCTGCGACTGTTTGGTGTCGGTCCCGGCGAAGGTGTTGACGACCATCTGGAAGGCGCCGCCGTCGCCGCGCGGGACGACGCCGATCTCCCAGTCGCCCGAGAGCGGCGAGAAGACGTCCACCAGCTGCGGGTGCTCCTGTGGACCGGTGACGGTGGTCTGCGGGATCTGGCTGACCGTGCCCTGGGGCGTCTGCCCCGCCGTCCGTCCGTCGGGGTCGGTGACGGTGAGCATCGCCGGCGAGTTCATGCCCAGTCGCAGGCGCACCGGTGGCACGCTCACCTGCTGCGGCGCCGCGGGCGGCTGGCCCTGGACGACCTCGCTGGTGTGCTGCGACGTCACGGGCTCGACCTTGCCGGCGGCGACCATGTCGACCTGGCCTTGGAACACGTTGACCTTGGTCACGACCTGGCCGTTGGCGCCGACGATCTCGACGTCGATCTCGAAGCTGGTGCCGCGCACGACCGCGGTGGCCGAGGGCGTCTTGATGTGGAATCGCGAGTTCGGGCTGAGGAGCGGCTGGACGTGCGACCAGGTCTTGCCGATGGTCTGTCCGAGCCGCACGAGGAGCTCGCCGCGCGTGCCGGTCGAGACCTCGTCGATCGAGACGCTCGATCCCGGCTCGAGCTCGTTGGTCGAGCCGTCCTCGAAGGTGAGGACGGCGCGCCCGTCCGGCGCGACCGCCTGGACGGTCATGCCCGCCTTCAGCGTCTCACCGTCGACGCCCTTGCGCAGCGCCGCGTCGGGCGTCGGTTGCACCAGGACGTTGCCGGAGATGACGGTGAGGATCGAGCTGGAGGCGACGGCGCGGCTGGGAGTGATGATGCCGAGCGTCGTCGTCACCAGGATGGCCAGGAGCACGACGCCCGCGACGGCGCGCGTCTGCTGATGCGCCATGCGCTCGCGAACGATCTGTAGGACCCCGGTCTCGGCCTCGGACCGTCGAGCGCGGACGCGCCGCGGCCGCCGTCCGAGCGCGTTCGTCGGGACGCTGATGCGGTCGGCCATCGAGCGCAGCCGCTCGCCGAGCTGTCGCTCCTCGTCGTTCATTTCAGCGACTCACGCAGCGCGGCCCGCGCTCGTGTGAGCAGCGGCCCGACGCTCTCGACGTCGATCTCGAGCGCCGAGGCGATCTCCGCGTACGGCGCGTCGTGGTAGTAGCGCAGCACGACGGCGGCGCGCTGTTTCGCGGGCAGGCGCGCCAGCGCGGCCTCGAGGTCGGTGCGCAGGGGGTCGACCTGATGGTCCTGCCGGCCGACGATCGACAGCGCGCGGTCGAATAGCGCGCGGCGCCGCAGACGGCCCAGTGCCGCTCGCGTGGAGACCGTCCTGAGCCAGGCGACCGGATCGCGGACCTTTGTGAAGAAGTCCCGTTCCCTCATCGCCCGCTCGAAGGCGTCCTGGACGACCTCCTCGGCCTCGGCCTCGCCCACCAGCAAGGCCGCCGAGCGGTACAAGGCCGGCCTGCAGGCCGCATACAGCGCCTGCCAACGCGGGTCGGCCGACATTCGAGGTCACACTCTATAGATGCTCGGTAGGCCGCCGAACGGTCCGGCCGGCTTGCCCTGGCGCTGCCTTGAGACCCCTCTGAGACGAGCCGAACGGTCTTCCAGGCCCTCTGTCCCCACCCACGCTCGTCCTGATAGAACGTCCCACGATGACGAACGGGACGGGTGAGGCGAGGCGGCGCTGCGTCCTCTTGGCCGATCCGGACGAGCAGCGCCGGCACGCCAACGCCCTCCAGCTCCGCTTGGGCGGCTACCGCGTCGTCGAGGTCGGCGCCATGCGCGACATCCCCGAGGCGGCGCGAGCCGGGGTCGACATCCTCGTCAGCGAGGCGCAGCTCGAGGATGGCAGCGGCGTCGCGTACGCGACCTACCTCCGCCGCGATGCGCGGACGCAGGGGCTTCCCATCCTCATCGCGACGTACGACCGCGAAGCCGCCGCGGGCGCCGCGCGCGCGCTCGGCGAGGATGGCGCGCTCGAGCTGCCGGCCGCGCCGTCGGCTCTCCTCGACCGGATCGGCGAGCTGCTGGCGCGCTCGGCGTAAGCCGTCCGGCCCGGGGCGCGCGCGCGCGGAAAGGCGCACACTTCGCGGCGTGAGCGACCTCGCCGATCGCGCCAAGCGCGTCCTCTCTCCGGTCCTCGGGCATTACACCTGGCTGCCGCTCGAGCGAGGCGAGGGCAGCTGGCTCATCACGAAGGACGGGCGGCGGGTCCTCGACCTTACCTGCGGGATCGCGGTGACGCCGGTCGGCCACTCGCATCCCGCCGTCGTGAAGGCCGTGCAGGAGCAGGCCGCGAAGATCATGCACATGAACGTGGGCGTGGCGACGACGGAGCCGGCGGTCGTGCTCGGCGAGTTCCTCGGCGAAGTCCTCCCGGGTGGCCTCGACACGTTCGTGTTCCAGAACTCCGGCGCCGAGGCCATCGAGGGCGCGCTCAAGCTCGCGCGTCAGGCCACGGGGCGCGAGTCGGTCATCGCCTTCCGCGGATCGTTCCATGGTCGGACGGTCGGCGCCCTCAGCGTGACGAGCTCGAAATCCACGTACCGCCGCGGCTACGGCTCGCTCATGCCGGACGTGCACTTCGCGCCGTACCCGTACCCGCTCGCCTGCCGCATCGCGCCGCCGCACGACGAGGACGCGTGCACGACGCACGCGCTCGACGAGCTCGACGCGATGCTGGAGCACGAGGTCCCAGCCGACGACGTCGCGGCGGTGCTCATCGAGCCCGTCCTCGGCGAGGGCGGCTACGTCCCGGCGCCGCCGCGCTTCCTGGCGGAGCTGCGCGCGCTGTGCGACCGCATCGGCGCGCTCCTCATCATCGACGAGATCCAGACCGCGTTCGGGCGGGCCGGAGCATGGACCGTCGCGGAGCGGCAGGGCGTCCGGCCGGACATCATGACGCTGGCGAAGGCGCTCGGCGGAGGGCTGCCCCTCGGCGCGGTGGCTGCGCCCCGCGAGCTCCACGCGAAGTGGCAGACCGGGACGCACGGGTCGACCTTCGGGGGGAACCCGGTCTCCTGTGTCGCCGGCCTCGCGACGCTGCGTGTCATAAAGGAGGAGCGCCTCATCGAGCGGGCCGAGACCGTCGGCCGCGTCGTCGAGGAGGAGCTCGCGCCGCTGCGCCGCGACGACCGCGTGCGTCAGATCAGGCGCATGGGGGCCATGATCGCCGTGGAGTTCGCCGACAAGGGCGCGTCGAAGGCGGCCATCGCCGGCGCCCTGGAGCGCGACGTCCTGCTCATCACGTGCGGCGCGCACGACCAAGTGGTCCGCTTCATTCCGCCCCTCAACATCGCCGAAGAGGACCTTCGCCGTGGCGTCCGCGCTTTCGTCGAGGCCGCCAAGGCCGTCCAGCAGCCCGCCACGGCCTAGCGCCGCATTCGGCCCAGCCCGCTGGGCCGTTCGGGTGCCGAGCGTCCGAACACTGACCGTTCTTCGTCCTTGACATGATCGTGCCCGGGGCACATATTTCGCGCCCCGACCACTAGATGTTGGGTCCGGATGGGCGACGGGCGCAGCATCTGGGGCCTCGGGATATGCTGAGGAAGACGGGACGGAGGCGCGAAAACATGGCCATCGCCGAGATCTCCCGGGACCAGACGCCCTACGCGCCGCGCCGCGGGCTCACCTTCGAGCGGACCTTCACCAAGGCGGGTATCCACCCCTACGACGAGATCGAGTGGGAGCTGCGCGACGCGGTCATCCCCGGAGAGAACGGCAACGTCTTCGAGCAGAAGGGCGTCGAGGTGCCGAAGTTCTGGTCGCAGACCGCGACGAACGTCGTCGCCTCGAAATACTTCCGCGGCAAGCTGACGTCCCCCGACCGCGAGACCAGCGTGCGGCAGATGATCGACCGCGTCGTCGGGACGATCACGCGCTGGGGCGTCGAGGGCGCTTACTTCGCGACCGCCGAGGACGCTCAGGTCTTCGCGGACGAGCTCAGCTGGATCCTCGTGAACCAGCACGCGTCCTTCAACTCGCCGGTCTGGTTCAACATCGGCGTCGAGGGCGCCCGCCAGCAGGCCTCGGCCTGCTTCATCTTGTCGGTCGACGACTCGATGGACTCCATCCTGGACTGGTTCAAGACGGAAGGGGTCATCTTCAAGGGCGGCTCGGGGAGCGGCATCAACGTCTCGACGATCCGCTCGAGCCGCGAGCAGCTCTCCGGCGGCGGCTTGGCCTCCGGCCCGGTCTCCTTCATGCGCGGTGCGGACTCCGTCGCCGGCTCGATCAAGTCGGGCGGCACGACGCGCCGCGCCGCCAAGATGGTCGTCCTCAACACCGACCACCCCGACGTGCGCGAGTTCGTCTGGTGCAAAGCGAATGAAGAGAAGAAGGCGTGGGCGCTCGGCGAGCAGGGCTACGACATGGGCCTCAACGGCGAGGCGTGGCAGTCGATCCAGTTCCAGAACGCGAACAACTCGGTGCGCGCGACGGACGAGTTCATGCGCGCCGCGCTCGAGGACCGAGACTGGGACCTCCACGCGGTCACCACGGGCGAGGCGATGGACACGCTGAGTGCGCGCCAGCTCCTGCGCGACATCTCCGAAGCGGCGTGGCAGTGCGGCGACCCGGGGATGCAGTTCGACACGACGATCAACGACTGGCACACCTGCCCGGTGTCCGGCCGCATCAACGGCAGCAACCCGTGCAGCGAGTACATGCACGTCGACGACAGCGCGTGCAATCTCGCGAGCCTCAACCTCATGCGCTTCGTGGACGAGCGCGGCGAGTTCGACGTCGAGCGCTTCCAGCGCGCGGTCGACGTGGTGTTCACCGCGCAGGAGATCCTGGTGAGCCCGACCGAATACCCGACGCCGAAGATCGCGCGCAACGCGCGCGCGATGCGGCAGCTGGGCCTCGGCTACGCGAACCTCGGCGCGCTGCTCATGTCACGCGGACTGCCGTACGACTCCAACGGCGGCCGCGCGATGTCCGCCGCCATCACCGCGGTCATGACCGGGGAGGCCTACGCGCAGTCGGCGCGCGTCGCCGCCGTCGTCGGGCCGTACGAGGCGTACGCGGCGAACCGCGCCGCGCACGTCCGCGTCATGGGCAAGCATCGCGACGCGGCGTACGAGATCCCGTCCGACCTGGTCCCGCCCAGCCTGCTGTCCGCGGCCCGCCACGCGTGGGACGAGGTCGTGTCGCTCGGCGAGAAGCATGGGTTCCGGAACGCTCAGGCGACGGTCCTCGCTCCCACCGGCACGATCAGCTTCATGATGGACTGCGACACGACGGGGATCGAGCCGGACATCGCGCTCGTCAAGTACAAGAAGCTCGTCGGCGGCGGCATGCTGAGGCTCGTCAACCAGACGGTCCCCGGCGCCCTGCGGCGCCTCGGCTACACCGAGAGCGAGGCCGGCGCGGTCACCGCGTACATCGAGGACAAGGGCACGATCGAGGGCGCGCCGGAGCTGCGCGCCGAGCACCTTCCGGTCTTCGACTGCGCGTTCAAGGCGCCCGGCGGGACCCGTTCGATCAGCCACATGGGGCACATCCGGATGATGGGCGCCGTCCAGCCGTTCATCTCCGGCGCCATCAGCAAGACGGTGAACCTCCCCGAAGAGGCGACGGTCGAGGACGTGATGGACGCCTACGTCCAGGCCTGGAAGGCGGGCGCCAAGGCGATCGCCGTCTACCGCGACGGCAGCAAGAAGGTCCAGCCGGTCTCCACGAACGCGTCGTCCTCGAACGAGAAGCGCGTCGAGACGGTCGTGTCGGCGACGGTCGAGCGCCGCCGCCTGCCGGACACGCGCGCGTCGCTCACGCACAAGTTCTCGATCGAAGGGCACGAGGGCTACATCACCGTCGGTCTCTTCGACGACGGGGCGCCGGGCGAGCTCTTCGTCACGATGGCGAAGGAGGGGTCGACGCTCAGCGGCATGATGGACGCGTTCGCGACGAGCGTGTCGCTCCTCCTCCAGTACCGCGTGCCCCTGGCGCACCTCGTCGAGAAGTTCGGACACATGCGCTTCGAGCCGAGCGGCTGGACGGGGAACGCCGAGATCGGGTTCGCGAAGTCGATCGTCGACTACGTGTTCCGCTGGCTCGGGTATCGCTTCCTGTCGCCGGACGACCGCGAGCAGCTCGGCCTGGTGCGCTCGACGGAGATCGCCGATCCCGCTGCGCAGCTCGAGCTGCTGGGCAAGACCCTGCCGCTCGCCGTCGCGGCGAGCGCGACCCCGGGGCCCGGCCCCAAGCGCATGAACTCGACCCCCGACGCGCCACCCTGTCCGCGCTGCGGCTGGCTGACCGTGCGCAACGGCACCTGCCACAAGTGCGAGAACTGCGGAGAGACGACAGGGTGTAGCTGATACCTCTTCCTCCCTACGTCAGGTCCGCACTCGGCCCGCCCGCTGAGTGCGTCCTGCCTCCCGGCCCGGCACTGCCTGCTCCCCTGCAGTGCCGGGCCTCGCTTTTGCCCAGGTACGCTCGGGAAGCCGCCGCTGCGCGTCGTTCCGGCGGCGAGGGTCAGGCACGCCGGCGGACCTGACGCCTGCCTGGGTGCATCGCAACGGAGCGGGCTGCCTGCCCGTTAGACGGTCCGGTGGGCGCTCCCTGGCGGCCCCGAGGCCCGGACGACCTGGACGAAGACCAGCGCGCCCGGATCAGGTATCAGGTCCTTTCGAGCCTGCGCGGCCGGAGGGCCTCGCCGGCGGATCGCCTCTACGACGCGATGGCCATCGTGGCGCTGCCGGCGCCGCACCTCGTGCGCGCGGCCGTCGCCGCCGTCGTGCTCCTCGGCCTGGTCGGGAGCGCGACCGTCGCCAGCGCGGACGCGCTGCCCACCGAGCCGCTCTACCCCGTGAAGGTCGCGAGCGAGGAGATCCGGCTCGCGCTCGCCCAAAGCCCCGAGGACCGCGCGGCGGTGCAGCTCTCGATGGCCGAGCACCGCCTCGACGAGGCCGAGCGGCTGGCGCTGCGCGGGATCCAGCCGGAGGCCATCGTCGCCGGCAGCACCTACGCCGCGGACCTGGCCGGCGCGGCGGCCGACCTCGCGAGCGTCGAGCGCGCCGCACCCGACGGCGCCGCCGTCGTCGCGCGATTGAAGGAGCGGCTCGCCGAGCAGCAAGCGCGCGCGGCACGCGTCGCGCGTGAGCTCGCGTCGGAGCCTCGCGGCGAGGCCATCGCGCCGGTCTTCCGGACCGTCGCCTCCTTCGCGCCGCCGGCGCCCAGCGGAACGAGCGTGTCCGAAGCGATCGCCGAGCACGGCGCCGACGTCGCGGGGCAGATCGCGACGGTCGCGGCCGAGATCGCGGCCCAGGCGAGCGACGAAGCGTCGCATCGGGAGGGCGTGGCCCCCGGCGCCGCGTCGGCGGCGACGGTGGCCGGGCCGAAGCTGCCGGCCCTCGCGGCGATGCCGGCGCCCGCCGCCGGCGGCGAGAAGACGACGAAGCTCGATCCTGCCGCGGCGCCGTCCAGCGTGGACGTCCACCCGCAGCGGACGGAAGCTCTGCGCCCCGCGATCGACCCGCAGACCGCGCGCGAGGCCGCGGAGCGCGCGAAGCACGAGGCCGAGAAGGCGCGCGAGGCGGTGGAAAAGGCGAAGGAGCGCGCGAAGGCGCCTCCGCGCGCCGGCTCGCACAACGAGAACGGCGGCGCGGCGCGCGACGACAGAGGCGACAAGGGAGCGGGGAACGCGCGGCCCTAGGCAGTGCGACGGAGCAGATCGAGCGCGGCGAGCAGACCGCGGCGGCGGGCATCGGCCGGCGACGCGAAGCGGAACGACGCGCGCTCCTCTCCCTCGGGCCGCCTCACGATGACGACGCCGATGTCCGCGCTGTCGGGAACGAGGACCTCGACCTCCGCGCCCAGCGGCTCGACCGCGGCCCGGAGTCGCGTCTCGTCGGCGCCGGGCAGGACGATGCCGCCGGCGCACCAGCGCGCGGCGTCCTCCGCCTCCGAGAGCGCGCGCGCCAGCTCACCCCCCGTGACCGCTTCCGCCGTCGCCAGCCGCCGGCCGCGCTCCATCAGCCGCCGCCCGATGACGCTCGCGAGCGTCTCGTCGTCGACGCCCCACACGTGCGCGCCCACGCGTACCCGCACCTGCGCCTCCATGGCCTCGATGCGCCGATCGCGCGCCACGGCATCCGCGTCGCGGTCGGTGATGCGCACGTGCACGCCGTCGGTCTTCGCGTACGTCGCGACGGTCGGCGCGGTCGAATGCACCAGCGCGCCGAGCTCCTCTTCGACCGTCGACTCGCCGATGCCGAGCAGCTTGAGCGTCCGCGAGCGGATGGGCGCGCTCGTCCGCAGTAGCGGCTCGACCTCGCGCTCCCACATCCGCGTCATCTCGCGCGGGACGCCGGGCATGGCCACGAGGATGCGCTCGGCACCGCCCGGCGCGGGATGACGCGTCTTCACGATCCAGCCCGGCGCCGTCCCGAGAGGGTTCGCGAGCGGACGCGCCGACGGGATGAGCCAGGCCTGCTTGCGATTGCGCTCCGGCATCTCCAGACCCCGGCGTCCGAACCAGCCGCGCAGCTCGGCCGCGAGGGCGTCGTCGACGCGCGGCTCTTCGCCCAGAGCCCCCGCGATGGCCTCGCGCGTAAGGTCGTCCTCGGTGGGTCCGAGACCGCCGGTGCACACGACGACGTCACTGCGCGCGAGCGCGCGCGCGACGGCATCCGTCGCGCGGCCGAGGTTGTCGCCGACCGTCGATATCCAGTAGCAGTCGATACCCAGGTCAGCCAGCCGTCCCGCGAGCCACGCCGCGTTAGTGTCGACGATCTGCCCAAGGAGGAGCTCGGTCCCGATGGAGAGGATCTCGGCCCGCATCGCTCAGCGCACCTCCGTCCCGGATCGGCACGGGCCTTGCACACAGGGCCATCCGAGAACGTTCAAAAAGATCCCCAACCCTTCCCTTCCTCACCACAAGCCCCGCCGGCCAGGCCGACGGGGTTTTGTGGCTTTCTCGGGCATCCTCGCCCTCGGCGAAAGATCAGGAGGTGAGTATGGCCACCGGCTACTGCGTCAAGTGCAAAGCGACGCGCGAGATCGCGGATCCACGCCAGATCACGATGAAGAACGGCCGCCCGGCGACCGAAGGCCGCTGCCCGGTCTGCGGCACGAAGATCTTCAAGATCGGCGCTCCGGGCGGCGCGGCCCCGGCTGCCCCCTGAGCCCAAGGAGGGCGGGATGAAAGCGAAGGACCGCGGACCGAGTGGACGCTCCGCGGCCTTCCGCGGATCGCCCGCGACGCCTAAAATGACCCCGGGCCAGTAGCTCAGCGGTAGAGCAAAGGACTCTTAATCCTTGGGTCCAGGGTTCGAATCCCTGCTGGCTCACCGCAAAGGACGCAGTGAGGCGTCCTTTTTCATATTCGCGCGAGGAAGGGTCGGGATCCGATGCCGAAGTGTCCCGAGTGTGACGCCGACGTGACGGTGGGGGCCGACGCGGTCAAGGGCGAGATCGTGGCCTGCCCCGATTGCGGGGCGGAGCTGGAGGTCACGGAGATCTCGCCGGTGGCGCTCGCGCTCGCGCCGGAGGAAGAAGAAGACTGGGGTGAATAGCACCCCGACCGTCGGCGTCCTCCTCTCACGCGTGCGCGTCGAAGAGAAGCTCCTGCTCGAGGATCTCGAACGGCGGCACATCCCCGCGCGGACGATCGACGACCGGACGCTCGTGCTCGAGGCGGAGCGGCGCCCCGACGTCGGGTGCGACGTCGTCCTGGAGCGCTGCATCCAGCACAGCCGCGCGCTCTACGCGCTGAGCGTGCTCAACACCTGGGGCATCCCCACGGTGAACACGTTCGAGGTCGCCGACGTCTGCGGGAACAAGCTCCTCACCACCATGCGCCTCATCCGCGACGGCGTCCCGACGCCGCGCACGCGCCTCGCGTTCACGCCCGAGTCGGCGCTGACGGCGATCGAAGAGCTCGGCTATCCCGCCGTGCTCAAGCCGCTCGTCGGATCGTGGGGCCGCTTGATCTCGAAGGTGAA
>JAGWSB010000092.1 GCA_028876375.1 Chloroflexota bacterium
CCCGACGGATCCGTCGGCTCGTCATGGCTGGCCTGGACGACCGCCGACGGCAAGCTGCAGCTGCCGATCCAGGAGGACGAGACGGCGCTTCCGCTGTGGGCGCTGTGGCTGCACTACGAACGCCTCGGCGACCTCGAGTTCATCCGCCCGCTGTACCGCAAGCTCGTACGCGCGGCCGCGGACTTCATGGTGTCGTACCGCGAGCCGCGCACCAAGCTCCCCGCGCCGAGCATCGACCTGTGGGAGGAGCGCCGCGGCATCCACGCCTTCACGACGGGCGCGGTGTGGGCCGGCATCACCGCCGCCGAAGCCTTCTCGCGCGCGCTCGGCCAGGAGGACCTCGCGACGAGGTACCGGACGGCGGCCGACGAGATCAAAGCCGCCGCGCTCGAGCACTTGTGGGACGGGCAGCGCGGCCGCTTCCTGCGGACGATCGACGTCCTCGCCGACGGCGCCATCGCCAAGGATCCGACCTGCGACATCTCGCTCGCCGGCGTGTGGCTCTTCGGCATGCTGCCGCCGGACGACGAGCGCGTGGTCGCCACGATGCGCGCGATCGAGCAGCACCTCGCGGTGCCGACCGCGATCGGCGGGATCGCGCGGTACGAGAACGACCGCTACTTCCGCGACGACGCGCTCGGCCCGGACATCCCCGGCGACCCTTGGTTCGTCGGGACGCTCTGGGTCGCGGAGCATCGCATCGCCTGCGCCAAGACCGACGCCGACCTCGCGCGGGCGCGCGAGCTCCTCGAGTGGTGCCTCGCGCGGGCGCTGCCCTCGGGCGTCATGGCCGAGCAGCTCCACCCCTACACGGGCGATGCGCTCTCCGTGTCGCCGCTCACCTGGTCGCACGCCACGTTCGTCGAGGCGGCGCAGCTGTACGCGCGGAAGCGGAACGAGCTGCGCGACGCGGCGGCCGAGCGCGCACTGCGCTCGGGGGAGAAGATCGCCTAGGCGCCGGCGACGGCGTCGATGGCGCGGCGGAGGCGCTGCTTCGCCTCGGTCGCGACCGGCGCGAGGTCCGGGCGGTCGCCGACGACGCCGAGCGCGACGTCGGGATCCATCGCCTCCACGATGCTGCCGCCGTCGTCCGTCGCGTACACGACCACGTTGCACGGCAGGAGGAGGCCGATGTCGATCTCCGCCGTGAACGCCTTCTCCGCGAGCGGCGGGTTGCACACCCCGAGGATCACGTAGGGACGGAAGTCGATGCCGCGCTTCTCCTTCATCGTGCGCTGGACGTCGATCTCGGCGAGGACGCCGAAGCCCTCGTCCTTCAGCTTCTCCTTCGTGAGGGTGACCGCCTGGTCGTACGGGAGGCGCGTGCGGACACCGAAGCCGTAGCGCACGTCGTGCCGGGTCTCGATCGCCATGGTCGAGCTCCTTTCGCTATGGGAGGCGCGCGAGCAGCGAGATCGCGTCGCGCACCGCGCTCTGCGCGCGCGGCCGCGAGAGGGTGCGCACGCACTCGTCGACGTGCGCCGACACGACCTCCGCCGCGGCCCTGTCGACGGCGGCGCGCACCGCCATGAGCTGCGTGACGACGTCCTCGCAGCCGCGGCCCTCGTCGATCATGCGCACGATGCCGCCGAGCTGCCCCTCGACGCGACGGAGCCGATCGCGCACCGCGGCGTCCTTCGCCGAGGGATCCCGGGGGATGACCGCACGGGCCACGGCTACGCCGCTCAGGTGAAGCCGCCGCCCGAGCCGCAGTCGCCCCCGACGGAGGCGACGCGCGACACGAGCCGGCGGGCGTCGACGGAGCCGCAGGCGGGGCAGGTCGCGGTGTCCGACGCGCCCATGGGCCGGAGCTGGTCGAAGGGCAGGCCGCAGGCGTCGCAACGGTACTCGTAGATCGGCATCCGCGCCATCATAGCGTATACCCCCTAGGGGTATACGCCGGCGGCTAGGACAGGCCGCCGAGCCCGACGAGGGCGCGCGCGTGCTCGAGCTCGCCGACGTGGCGGATGGCGTGCTGGAACACCCACGCCTCGCACGCGTCGACGACGCGTGCCGGCGCGTCCTCCACGAGGAGCGCTAGGAACGACGTCCCGCTCGGCTTGTTCGGGTAGATGTCGCCGAGCTTCTCGAGCGACGCTCCCGCGATGAGCTGCTCGCTGCGCGTGAAGACGTCGCGCTGGTAGGCGCGCCAGGCGTCGACGTCGCCGATGCGGACCTTCTCCGCCTGCGACATCGGGGACCCCTGGAACGGCACGCCGCCGTCGAGGCGCACCTTCCCCGCGTGCGCGTCCCACAGCAGGGGCACGCCGAAGAGGCGCGTCATGCCGCGGTCCTCGGAGATGACCATGTGCGCGAGGGAGAAGGCGATGGGCAGGACGCCCTTGCGCTCGAAGTGGTCCACCTGATCCTTCGTGAGGTCGGCGACGCCGAGCTCGAAGAGACGGTGCGCGGCGCGGACGCGCCGCAAGAGACCGCTGCGGTCGGCTTCGGTGACGGGTGCGATCGTGACCGCGCTCATTGCACGTACTCCGTTCCGGCGTCGCGCTTCCCCCCGCGCTGCGCCGCTCCGACGATATCGCGGATGGAGGCGAGGCCGCTCGCGCGCACGTACTCCGCGAGCCCTTCCACGGTCTTGATGGGGGCGAGCGGGTCGGCGAACGTCGCGCTGCCGACCTGCACCGCGGACGCGCCGGCCATGAGGAACTCGAGCGCGTCCTTCGCGCACGTCACGCCGCCCGCCCCGATGATGGGGATGGAGACCGCCCGCGCGACCTGGTACGTGATGTGGACCGCGATGGGGCGGATGGCCGGCCCGGAAAGGCCGCCGGTGCCCGTGCCGAGGACCGGGCGGCGCTTCGCGACGTCGATACGCATGCCCGGCACGGTGTTGATCGCGGTCAGCCCGTCGGCTCCCGCCTCCTCGCACGCGCGCGCGACGGCGACGACGTCGGGCGCGCTCGGCGTGAGCTTCACGATCACCGGCTTGTCGGTCTCCGCTTTGACCGCGCGCGTGACCTCCGCGGCGAGCTCCGGGTCGCAGCCGAAGAGCGTCCCGCCCTTCACGTTGGGGCACGACACGTTCAGCTCGTAGGCGACGACGCCCGGCGTGCCCTCCATCTCGAGGACGACGCCGACGTAGTCCGCGACGGTGTAGCCGGCGACGTTGACGATCACCGGCAGGCGGAGGCCGGGCCACTCCTTGCCGTACTTCTTCGCGACCGCGGCGGCGCCCGGGTTCTCGAGGCCGATCGAGTTGAGGATCCCCGAAGGCGTCTCGGCGATGCGGTACTGCGGGTTCCCCGGCCGCGCGTGGACGGTCGTTCCCTTGTTCACCATCGCGCCGAGCCGCGACACGTCGATGAGCTCGGCGTACTCGACGCCCTGCCCGAACGTGCCGGACGCGGTGAGCACGGGGTTCCGCAAGCGCAGTCCGCGCGCGACCTCGACCTCGAGGTCGACGCCATCCTCGACATGCGCTACGACGGCCTCGGATGGCGACGTGTCCTCGGGTCGGGCCGTCCCTACTACGCGGTCCCTCCCCGCGACCTCGCGATCCGCGACCTCGCGATCCGCGACCTCGCGATCCGCGACCTCGCGATCCTCGGCCTCCTCGCCCCATGCGCGGAACTCGTGCCCTTCCGCGGCGGCGCCTAGCTTCGCGGCGAGGTCGCTGGGCATGCGCTCGTCCTCCGCCTCCCCCGTCGCGGCCTCGACGATCGACGCGCCGTCGATCGCCGCCAGCTCGACCGCCTCGTCCTCCTCCGCGTGCTCCGCCTTCTCCTCGAGCGCCTCCTCTTCGGAGCGGCCGATGTCGCGCGCGCGGTCGACGTGCTTCCGCGGCCGGCGCCAGGGCATCAGGCGGTGAGCCCGACCGTCGCGGGCTCCCCTTGCGCGAAGCGGACGTCACCGAGCGAGAACACCGGCCCCTCGCGGCAGACGCGCGCGTTGCCGTGCTGGGTGACGATCACGCAGGCGCGGCACACACCCATCGCGCAGCCCATGTGCTGCTCGACGGCGATCTGCGCGTCGAGGAGCACCTCCTTGCCCGGCACGACCGTCGTCGCGCGCGCGGCGTCGTGGCGCAGGCGTCCGATCGCGGCGAGCATCGGCCACGGGCCGCAGGCGCAGAGCTGGTCCGCCCACGCGATGTACTGGGGGAGCGCGTCCGTCACGCGCCCGCGCACGCCGAACGAGCCGTCCTCCGTCGTGGTGACGTACTCGACGGCGGCGGGCAGGCGATGCGCGGGCCAGAGGTGGTGGATGGTGCGGCCGCCCATAACGAGCGTGACGTTGCGCCGCGCCGATTCCTGCTCGGCGAGGACCTTCATCGGCGCGATCCCCGTGCCGCCCGCGACCAGGAGCAGGTGCGTCGTCGCGCGGTGGACGACGAAGGACGTGCCGAGCGGCCCGAGCAGGTCGAGGGGGTCGCCGGGATGCCGCTGCGCGATCCACTCTCCGCCCGGCCCGAGCGGCTTGACGAGGAGCTCGATCTCGCCCGCGTGGCGGTCGATGCCGTTGAAGGAGTACGGGCGCCGCAGCAGCGGGTCGAAGCGCTCCCCCGGCCGGACGTGCACGAACTGGCCCGGGTGGGCGCGGGCGGCGACGAGAGGCGCGCTGACGACGATGAGCGTCCCGAGATCCGCGACCGTCTCGCTCGCGACGACGCGTCCGGTCTCGAGGATCACCCGCGGAGCCTAGTCCGCGCTCGCGACGGGCTGCGCCGTTCCCGTGGCCGCGCCCGCGCGATAGACCGAGAGCGGCGCCACCTCGTAGGCGAGGGAGCTCGCGCGCAGCGCGGTCACGACGGCGAGCGCCGTGTCGAGCGACGTGAGGCACGGAACGCGCGCCTCGACGGCGGCGCGGCGGATGAGGAAGCCGTCGCGGTCGACGGTCTTGCCCATCGTCGGCGTGTTGATGACGGCGGCACAGGTGCCCGAGCGGATGAGGTCGAGGATCGTCCGGTCGCCGTCGGCGAGCTTCGGGACCTCCGTGACTCCCACGCCGAGCGACCGCGCGAGCGCGGCGGTCCCGCTCGTCGCGACGATCTCGTATCCGAGCCAGTGGAGCCCCTCGATGATCACCGCGGCCTCCGCCTTGTCCTTGTCGGCGACGGTGACGAGCACCTTCCCGCTCGGCGCGGGCGCCATGCCCGACGCGACGAGCGACTTCCAGAGCGCGGGCGCGAAGGAGCGGTCGATCCCCATGACCTCGCCCGTGCTCTTCATCTCCGGCCCCAGGTAGGTGTCGACCTCGAGGAGCTTGGCCATCGAGAAGACCGGCGCCTTCACGGCGACGAGGCTGTCCTCCGGCCAGATCCCGTCGTCGCGCGCGTAGCCCTCGGCGCGGAGCGTCGAGCCCATGCCGATGGCGACGGCGAGGCGCACGAGCGGCACGCCCGTCACTTTCGTGAGGAACGGGACGGTGCGGCTCGCGCGCGGGTTCACCTCGATGACAAAGATCGCCGGGGGGTCTGAGGGGGGCGCAGCCCCCCTCATGGGCTCCTCGACGATGAACTGGATGTTGAGGAGCCCCTTCACCGGGAGCGACGACGCGATGCGCCGCGTGAGCGAGACGATCTCGGCGCGCTCCGCTGCCGAGAGGTTCTGCGCCGGGTACGTCGCGAACGAGTCTCCGGAGTGCACGCCGGCGCGCTCGATGTGCTCCATGATCCCGGCGACGAGCGTGTCCGTCCCGTCGGAGACCGCGTCGACCTCGACCTCGCGCCCGCGGACGTACTTGTCGACGAGGACGCGCCCCGTCCCTGCCTCGAGCGCGCTCGCGAAGTAGCGCTCCAGGTCGTCGGCGCTGTACGCGATCTCCATCCCGCGGCCGCCGAGGACGAACGACGGCCGCACGAGCACGGGGTGACCGACGCGGGTGGCGATCTCGACCGCCTCCGCCAGCGAGTCCGCCGTACCGCCCGGCGGCTGGGGGATGCCGAGCGCGTCGGCGAACTCGTGGAAGCGCCGGCGGTCCTCGGCGAGGCCGATGGAGTCGGCGCTCGTGCCGGCGATGCGTCCGCCGACGGCCTCGATCCGCTCCGCCAGGTTCAGCGCGGTCTGCCCTCCGAACTGCGTGAAGACCTTCGCCTCCCCGCCTTCGTTGCGGATCACCTCGGCGATGGACTCCTCGTCCAGCGGCTCGAAGTAGAGGCGCGCCGACGCGTCGAAGTCGGTGGACACCGTCTCCGGATTGCTGTTGACCATGATCGAGCGGATCTCGCGCGTCGCGAGCGATCCCGCCGCCTGCACGCAGCAGCAGTCGAACTCGATGCCCTGGCCGATCCGGATGGGGCCCGACCCGAGGACGATGGCCTTGGGGCCGGGCAGGCACTCGGCCTCGTTCTCCTGCTCGTAGGTCGAGTAGAAGTACGGCGTTACGGCCTCGAACTCGGCCGCGCACGTGTCCACCATCTTGTAGACGGGGAGGATCCCCCACTGCTCTCGCAGGCGGCGCACGTCGGCGGAGAGGATCCCGGTAAGGGTGCCGATGTCGGCGTCCGAGAAGCCCATGCGCTTGGCGCGACGCAGCGTCGCGGGCGTCGGCGTCGCTCCCTGCATGGCCTCGGCGGAGCGGACGATGTTCTTGAACCGCTCGAGGAACCACAGGTCGATGTGCGTGGCCCTGTGGATGCGCTCGACGTCCGCTCCCCGCCGGAGCGCGGCGAGGACCCGCCACAGCCGCTCGTCGGTCGGCGGGCTCTGCAGCGTCTTGTCGACGAGCTCGCCCGGGTCGCGGATGCCGGCCCAGTCCTTGGACTCCCACAGGAGCCCCTGGCCCTTCACCTCGAGCGAGCGGAGCGCCTTGAGGAGCGCGGCCTCGAAAGTGCGGTCGATGGCCATGACCTCGCCCGTCGCCTTCATCTGCGTCCCGACCCGGCGGTCGGCGTTCGGGAACTTGTCGAACGGCCAGCGCGGGATCTTCACCACGACGTAGTCGAGCGTCGGCTCGAAGGCCGCCGTCGTGCGCTTCGTCACCGCGTTCGGGATCTCGTGCAGCCGCTTGCCGATCGCGATCTTCGCCGCGACGCGCGCGATCGGGTAGCCGGTCGCCTTCGACGCGAGCGCGGACGACCGCGAGACGCGCGGGTTGACCTCGATGACGTAGTACGGCACGCGCCCATCGGCGTGGTCCGCGGGCGTCCGGTCGGGATGGAGGCCGAACTGGATGTTGCAGCCGCCCTCGATCCCGAGCGCGCGAATGATCCGCAGCGACGCCGAGCGGAGCTGCTGGTACTCCTTGTCGGAGAGCGTCTGCGACGGGGCGACGACGATGGAGTCGCCGGTGTGGACGCCCATCGGGTCGATGTTCTCCATGTTGCAGACGGTGATGCAGGCGTCGGCGCCGTCGCGCATCACCTCGTACTCGATCTCCTTCCACCCGACGAGGCTGCGTTCGACGAGCACCTGTCCGATGGGCGACGCGCCGATCCCGTAGCGGACGCGCGCGACCAGCTCGTCGCGGTCGTGCGCGAAGCCGCCGCCCGTCCCGCCGAGGGTGTACGCGGGGCGGATGACCAGCGGATAGCCGATGCGCTCGGCGAAGACGAGCGCGTCCTCGACGTTCTGCGCCGTCACCGACTCCGGGACCGGCTCGCCGATGGAGATGAGCAGCTGCTTGAACGCCTCGCGGTCCTCCGCCTGCTTGATCGACGTGATGGGCGTTCCCAGCAGGCGCACGCCGTGGCGATCGAGGATCCCCGTGTCGTAGAGCGCGACGGCGAGATTCAATCCGGTCTGGCCGCCGAGCGTCGGAAGGAGCGCGTCCGGCTTCTCCTTCGCGATGACGCGCTCGAGCACCTCGGGAGTGAGCGGCTCGAGGTACGTGATGTCGGCGACGCCGGGGTCGGTCATGATCGTCGCCGGGTTCGAGTTCACGAGGACGGTCTCGACGCCCTCCTCGCGCAGAGCCCGGCACGCCTGCGTCCCGGCGTAGTCGAACTCCGCCGCCTGCCCGATGAGGATGGGGCCCGATCCGATGAGCAGGACCTTCACCTCGACGCCACCGCTTCGCGCACGTCGCCGAGGAAGGCGTCGAAGACGGGCTCGTTGTCGTGCGGCCCGGGCGCGCCCTCGGGGTGGTACTGGTAGGTGCGGATGGGAAGGGTGCGGTGCGCCAGGCCCTCGACCGATCCGTCGTTGAGGTTGCGCGCCGACACGAAGAAGGGCGAGCCCTCCGGGATCGTCGCCTCGTCGACCTGGAACTCGTGGTTCTGGCTGGTGATGACGACGCGCCCCGTCCGCGTGTCTTGGACGGGGTGGTTGCTCCCGTGATGTCCGAAGCGCAAGCGCGAGGTCTGCGCGCCGATGGCGCGCGCGAGCAGCTGGTGGCCGAGGCAGATCCCCAGGATGGGCAGCGAGCGGGAGGGGCCGCGCTGCAGCGCCGCGTCGAGCAGCACCTTGACGGTCGTCGTGGTCTGCGGGATCGCCGCGGGATCGCCCGGCCCGTTGGTGATGACGATCCCCTCGGGCGCCCACGACAGGACGTCGCGCGCGCTCGACGTCGCCGGGAACACCTTCACGCACGCCCCGCGACGAACGAGCTCGCGGACCTGGTTCTCCTTCACGCCCGTGTCGATGAGGGCGACCTTCACGCCGGAACCGACCTGACGGAGCGGACCCGTCGACTCGCGCACCAGCGGGAGCTGGGCCAGGGGCCGGCAGGTCCTCGCCTTCGCGACGGCCTCGAGCCCGACCTCCTCCCGCCCCGCGAGGTGCGGCGCGACCTGGAGGATCGCGCCGCGCATCGTGCCGGCGGCGCGGAGGCGCCGCACGAGCGCGCGCGTGTCGATGCCCGCGAGCCCGGGGACGCCGTGCGCACGCAGGTACGCGTCGAGCTGGGCGAGCCCGCGCTCGTTCGACATGAGCTCGCGGACGACGAGCGCCTCGACCCAGGGACGGCGCGACTCGGCGGCGAGGTCGAAGGTGCCATAGCTGCCGATGAGCGGGAAGGTCATGACGACGACCTGGCCGTTGTACGAGGCGTCCGACGACACCTCCTGGTACCCGGTCATCGCCGTGTTGAAGACGACCTCGCCCGCGGCGCTCGACGCGTCGCCGAACGCCTCGCCCCACCAAGTGGATCCGTCCTCGAGCCCGAGGACCGCCGCGCGCGCCATAGGTGAATAACTATACGGTTCTTTTGCATAAAGATGCAGCTGACGCTCGCGCAGCAGGTCGCGCCGGTCAGCGGCGCGCGATCGCCTCGGTGGCACGTCCCCTCCCCTTCAGCGCGGCCTCGTCCCGGTAGCGGACCTCGCCGTCGACGACGGCCGCGACGACGCGGCCCCGCAGGCGCCGACCGAGGAGCGGCGTGTTCTTCCCTTTCGACGCGAGCGCGGCCGGCGTCACCTCCCACTCGGCCGCGGGATCCACGAGAACGACGTCGTCGGCGAATGGCGCGATCCCGAGGACGCGCGCCGGGCCGGCGGCGAGAGCGCGGACGACCGTCGCGATGTCCCCCATCCCGGCCTCGACGGCGGCGAGGAGGACCGAGAGCGCGGTGTCGAGGCCGCTGATCCCGAAGGCCGCCTCGGCGTACTCGACGTCCTTGCGGAACGACGCGTGCGGAGCGTGGTCGGTCGCGATCGCGTCGATGGTCCCGTCGGCGAGGCCGGCCCACAGCGCGCGGACGTCAGCCTCGCTGCGCAGCGGGGGATTGACCTTCGTCGCGCTGTCATAGGCGACCGCGCGGGGGGTCGGCGGGGGGCTCGCCCCCCGCCTTCGCTCCCAGACGAAGGCGCGCGAGCCGCCCACCCACGCGTCGGTCATCGCCAGGTGGTGCGGCGTCGCCTCGCAGGTGACGTGCAGGCCCTCGGCCTTCGCCGCGCGCACCAGCGCGACCGCGCCCGCGGTCGATACGTGCTGGAGGTGCAGCCTCCCGCCGGTGAGACGCGCGACCGCGAGGTCGCGCGCCACGGCCGACTCCTCGGCCGCGGCGGGGATGCCGGGCAAGCCGAGGTCGGCGGAGACGCGGCCCTCGTGCATCACGCCGCGTCCGGACAGCTCGCGGTCCTGCGGATGCTCGAGGATGGGACGGCCCGCGGCGCATGCGTACTCGAGGGCCATGCGGAAAACGTGGGCGTCGTCGACGGGATCGCCGTCGTCGGAGAACGCCACCGCGCCGGCGCTCGCGAGCTCGACCAGGTCGGCGAGCTCTTTCCCGTTGCGGCCGCGGGTGACCGCCGCGACG
>JAGWSB010000093.1 GCA_028876375.1 Chloroflexota bacterium
CCAGATCGTCGGCGCCGACCCCGAGGGCTCGATCTACACGGGCGACATCCATCCGTACAAGACGGAGGGCATCGGCGAGGACTTCTACCCCGGGACGTTCGACCCCGCGATCGTCGATCGGTGGTTCCGCGTCTCCGATCGCGATGGGCTCCTCACGGCGCGCAGGCTCACGCGCGAAGAGGGGATCCTCGTCGGCGGCTCCGCCGGCTCCGCGATGTTCGCGGCGCTCGAGCTCGCGCGCGAGCTCGACGAGAAGCAGGTCGTCGTCGTGCTCTTCCCCGACTCCGGGCGCTCGTACCTGTCGAAGATCTACAACGACGAGTGGATGCGCCAGAACGGCTTCTTCGAGCGCCCTCTGCCGGCGACGGTCCGCGACGTCATGAAGGACCGCGAGCGCGGCATGCCCGAGCTCGTCGTCGTCTCGAAGGCCGAGACGGTCCGCGTCGCGATCGAGACGATGCAGCGCTACGGGATATCGCAGATCCCGGTCACGAGCGACGGCAGCGCCGCGCGCGTCGACGAGATCGTCGGCAGCGTCCAGGAGAAGACGATGCTCGACCGCGTGTTCCGCGAGCCTGCCCTCGTCGACGCGAGGGTCGAGAACGTGATGGAGGCGCCCTTCCCGGTGGTCCAGGCGACGGACGACGTCGAGCGCTTGTACAGCGAGCTCGCGGGCGGGGCCCCCGCGCTCGTCGCCGCGCAGGAGGAGAAGCCGGTCTCGATCATCACCAAGGCCGACCTCCTCGAGTTCGTCGCGCACCAGCGGCAGCGGCGACAGCGATGAGCGACGAGGTCGGCCCGCCGCGGAAGCCGGGATTCGACACGCTCGCGATCCACGCGGGGCAGGAGCCGGATCCGACGGCCGGCGCCGTCGCCGTGCCCATCTTCCAGACGTCGACGTACGCGCAGGAGGCCGTCGGGAAGCACAAGGGCTACGACTACGCGCGCACGGGCAACCCGACGCGCACGGCGCTCGAGACATGCCTCGCCGCGCTCGAGGGCGGCGCCTGGGGCCTCGCGTTCGCCTCGGGCATGGCGGCGGCGGACGCCGTCGCGCACCTCCTCGACGCGGGATCGCACGTCGTCATCGCCGACGACGTGTACGGCGGGACGTACCGGCTCTTCACGCGGGTCTTCGACCGCGCCGGGATCGAGCTCAGCCCCGTCGACATGCGCGACGCGCGGAACGTGAAGAGGGCGATCCGCAAGAAGACCAAGCTCGTGTGGATCGAGACGCCCACGAATCCGACGCTCAAGATCGTCGATATCGCCGCCGTGACCGGGGTCGCGCGCGCGGCCGGCGTCCTCTCCGTCGTGGACAACACCTTCGCGAGCCCCTACCTCCAGCAGCCGATCGGGCTCGGCGCCGACCTCGTCCTCCACTCGACGACGAAGTACATCGGCGGCCACAGCGACGTCGTCGGCGGCGCGATCGTCGGCACGGACGCCTCGCTCCGCGAGCGGCTCGCCTTCGTGCAGAACGCCGCCGGAGGCGTGCCGGGGCCCTTCGACGCGTGGCTCGTCCTCCGCGGCGCGAAGACGCTCGCGCTGCGCATGGAGCGCCACTCGGACAACGCGATGGCCATCGCCGACTGGCTGGCGCAGCATCCCAAGGTCGCGAGCGTCAACTACCCCGGCCTCGCGTCGCATCCGGGCCACGAGATCGCGCGGCGTCAGATGCGCTCCTTCGGCGGGATGGTGTCGTTCGAGCTGAAGGGCGGCGAGGCGGCGGCGAAGCGCGTCGTCGCGAAGACGCGCATCTTCACGCTCGCCGAGTCGCTCGGCGGCGTCGAGTCGCTCATCGAGGTCCCGCTCTCCATGACGCACGGGTCCGTGCGCGGCACGCCGCTCGAGCCGCCGGCCGGGCTCATCCGGCTCTCCGTCGGCATCGAGTCGATCGACGACCTCATCGCCGACCTCGCGCAAGCGATCGGCTAGCGTGGTGGGCGTGGACACGGTCGTCGTCACCGGCGGCGCGGGCTTCATCGGCTCGGAGCTGGTGCGCCAGCTCGTCGACCGCGGCGCGCGCGTCACCGTCATCGACGACCTCTCGACGGGGAAGCGCGAGAACCTCACCGGGCTGCCGGCCGAGAAGGTGCGCTTCGTCGAAGGCGACGTCCGCGACCCGGCGATGGGCCAGCACCTTCGCGGCGCGCGGATCGTCTACCACCTGGCGTGCCGCGGCGTGCGCCACTCCATCCACGCGCCGGGCGAGAACCACGAGGTCAA
Source organism: Chloroflexota bacterium (assembly GCA_028876375.1). Taxonomy (GTDB): domain Bacteria; phylum Chloroflexota; class Limnocylindria; order P2-11E; family P2-11E; genus JACPOT01. Next base: position 2,230 of record JAGWSB010000093.1, read on the forward strand.
CGCGCTCGGCACGTTGCGCCTCCTTCTCGCCGCGCGCGACGCCGCCGTCGAGCGCTTCGTGCACGTCTCGAGCTCCGAGGTGTACGGGACGGCGAAGCGGGTGCCCATGACCGAGGATCACCCGACCTTCCCGCACACCGTGTATGGCGGATCGAAGCTCGCCGGCGAGGCCTACGCGCGCGCCTTCCACACCACGTACGGCATGCCGACGGTCGTCATCCGCCCCTTCAACTCCTACGGGCCGCGGTCGCACCACGAGGGCGACAGCGGCGAGGTCATCCCGCGGATGATCCTGCGCTGCCTCGCCGGGCGGCCGCGCATCGTCTTCGGCTCGGGGACGCAGACGCGCGACTTCACCCACGTGAGCGACAGCGCACGCGGCATCCTCCTCGCCGGCTACGCCGACGGCGTGCTGGGCGAGACGATCAACCTCGGGACGGGCGTCGAGGTGACGATCAACGACCTCGCCGGCCGTGTCGCCGACGTCGTCGGCTGCTCGCGCGCCGACGTCGTTCACGACGCGCCGCGGCCCGGCGACGTGCTGCGCCTCTGCGCGGACGCGACGAAGGCGCGCGCCCTCCTCGACTTCACCCCGAAGGTGTCGCTCGACGAGGGCCTCGCGTCGGTGCGCGACTGGTTCAGTTCGCGGCCCGAGACGCCGGAGGTCCTCCTCGAGCAGGAGCTCGCGCGGAACTGGGAGATGCCCGCGCGGGCGTGAACGTCGCGATCGCTTTCGGCGCCGGGATCCTCTCGTTCCTCTCTCCGTGCGTCCTTCCCCTCGTTCCCGCTTTCCTCGTGAACATCGCCGGGGAGGCCGCGCTCTCCGGGAGCGCCCGCGCGCGCACCGTCCTGCACGCCGTCGCCTTCGTCCTCGGCTTCAGCGTCGTCTTCACCCTCCTCTGGGTCGTCATCGCGGTCGTCGGGGCGCTCGCCGGCGAGCTCGTCTACCGCCTCCAGCAGGCCGCCGGCGTCCTCCTCGTCGTCCTCGGGATGCACATGATCGGCCTCATCACCATCCCGCTCCTCGACCGCGGGATCGACCTGCGCCTCGAAGGGACCACGAGCGGCCTGCCGCGCTCCTTCCTCATCGGCGCGGCGTTCGGCGTCGGGATGACGCCGTGCGTCGGGCCCTACCTGGGGGCGATCCTCACCATGCTGCTCGGGCTCGAGCTGTCGTCCGGCGCGGTGCTCCTCCTCGCGTACGCGCTCGGCCTCGGCGTCCCTTTCGTCGTCATCGCCGCCGGGATCGGCTCGGCGAACGCGGCGGTGCGGTTCCTCAACCGCAACATCCGCGTCATCAACGTCGCCGGCGGCGTCCTCGTCATCGCCACCGGTCTGCTCTTGGTGTCCGGTCAGTTCACGCGCCTCGCGCAGCTCTTCAACTTCGTGCCGCTCCTGCAGTAGCCGCTCGCGCGCGTACCCTGGGGACGTGGCCGTGCAGGTCGCGGACGCGCGCCCGCGCATCGCGCGCCCGCTCGCGCTGGGGATCGTGGTAGCCATCCTCGCCGCGACCGTCGCGGCGTTCCTGTGGCCCTCGCTCCCGTTCAACAGAGCCCAGCCCTCCGTCGTCGGCCCCACCAAGGTCGACGTCATCACGCGCCAGCTCGAGGGCGGCGGGGCGACCGTCGGACAGCCCGCGCCGGACTTCGAGTTCGTCGCGCCGGACGGGCGCACCCTCCGTCTCTCGTCCTACCGCGGACGGCCGCTCGTCCTGAGCTTCTGGGCCACCTGGTGCGTCCCCTGCAAGACGGAGATGCCGCTCCTGGACCAGGCCGCCGCGGCCGATCCACGCACGCGCTTCCTCGCCGTCGACCTCGACGAGGACGGCGCGACGATCCGCGGCTACCTCGACCAGCTCCGCATCGCGCACCTCGAGCCGATGCTCGACGTCGGACTTCAGACCTCCTACCGCTACGACGTCGTGAGCGTTCCCTCCACCTTCTTCGTCGACGCCGGTGGCACGATCCGGCACGTGCAGACGGGGCAGCTGGACGCGTCCAAGCTGCGGACCGGACTGGACGCGGTCCGATGACCACCCAAGCGACCGACGTGCGCCGCGATCGGCCGCGCGTCCACGAGGCCGTGGGGACCGCGCTCCCGCGCTAGCAAGGGCATACCGACTCCTGTCCTGACCAGATCAGGGGAGGTGTCGCATGCGCCGACCGCGCTTCCTCGGCGAGGCCAGCGGGCTCGCCACCGTCGAGTACATCGTCGGAGCGGCCGTCATCCTCGGCACGCTCGTCGTCGGCATCACGTCCTGGAACAACGGCCTCGTCAGCCGGCTCGAGGCGCTCGTCACGCAGATGCAGGCGGTCCACTAGTGCTTCGCGGCGAACAGGGGAGCGCGACGCTCGAGACGATCCTCATGATCCTCGTGCTGCTGCCCCTCCTCTTCGCGGTCGTCGAGTTCGGCGACGTGTTCCACCGCTGGCTCGCGCAGGATGCGGCGACCGCGCACGCCGCGCGCTACGCCGCCGAGGTCGGCGGCGACACGCCCGAGGTGCGCGCGCGCCTCGAGGAGTCTCTGCGCGACGCGGGCATCGATCCGCGCCGCGCGACGATCGAGATCGCGCCGCCGCGCGTCGGATGGCGCGAGCGGGTCACCGTCAGCGTCCGGACCGACGCTCAGATCGCGGTCCCGTTCGTCCTCACGACGGTGCTCCCGCTGCGATCGACGGCCGTCGCGCGCGGCGAGCTCGCGCGATGAGGGATGCGCTGCGGGACGAGGGCGGCTCGCTGGCGCTGCTGGTGATCCTTCTGCTGCCGACGATCCTGCTCGTGCTCACCGGCGCGGCGGAGCTGGGCGCCGTGCGGGTCGTCGCCGAGCGCACGCGCATCGCCGCCGATCTCGCGACCGTCACCGCCGTCAACGATCAGGACGACGGTGAGCTGGCGCGGAGCGGCGCGCTCCGGCCGGCGCCCGACGCCGCGGCGGTCGCGCGGGAGCACTTCGCGCTCAACCTCGATCCGCTGAGCTCATCGCTCGCGGCGGCACCCGCGGCGATCGCCGACGCGGCGGACGTCGCTGTCTTCACGGGCAACGGCGACGCCGACCCGCTCGACGGCCGCGTCTACGCGACGTCGACGGTGCGCCTCGCGGCGGACGTTCCCGTGCGCACTCCCGCCTTCGCCGCGCTTCTCGCGCGGCCGGTCACCGTCATCCACATCTTCTCGGCGAGCTCGGCGCGGTGAGGCGCCTCGCACTCGCCGTCGCGCTCGCGGTCCTCTTCGTCGCGCATCCCGCCGCGGCGTGGTGGGCGGACGAAGGCGACTGCTGCGGCTACGACGGATGGGACGGGCCCGTGTACGAGGCGCCCGCGTGGGAGCCGGAGCCCGCGTGGGAGCCGGAGCCGGCGCGCGGACCGGTGTGGGAGCCCGAGCCGGTCTACCGGCCCGAGCTCGTGTGGGAGCGCGAGCCGCTCGCGCCTGCGCCGCGGTACGAGGCGCCCGAGCCGGCCGCTCCCGTCGCGCGCGAGCCGGTCGCGCCCGCCGAGCGGGAATGGGCCGCGCCGGAGCCGGTCTCGGAGCGCATCGCGCGCGAGGAGCCGCCCGCTCCCGCGCCGCAGGTCGATCGCTGGCAGCGGGCCGCTGAGCAAGGGCTGCACCGGGTCGATCAGGTCCACGCCGGCGACGTCGTGGAGCGGAACGGGCCGGGGACCACGTACAGCTCGAGGACGGAGAGGGCCGATCCCGGGACCGCGGCGAGGCTCGTCACGGACGTCGCCGCCGGCGTCGCCAGCGGTCTCGAAGGGGTGCTGTGGAACGAGCGGATCGTCCGCTCCGACGGCCGCTATGTGGCGGGACACGTGTACGAGAACTTCGTCTTCGACGGAAGGCAGTGGGTGCACGACAAGTACGTGTTCTTTCAGGACGACTCCGAGACGGTCCCGCTCGCGGTCGAGCCGCCGCACGAGACGGTGAGCCCGCCGGCCGTCGACCCACGGGATCCGACGCCCGCCGCCGCGACGGTCGAGTCCGGCCCCCCGGCCGCGCCGGTCGCGCCGGGCGCGCGGGCGCCGCGCGAGGATCCGTTCCCTCCCGTGACCGTCCCCATCGCTCCCACGGTCGTGAGCGTGCCGCCGCCGGCGCCTCCGCGCGACGCGCGCGCGGTCGTGGTCCTCGCGCCGCAAGCGGACGCTCTCGGCCGGATCGAGGTCCTCCGCGGACGCGCCGTCCGTCTCTGGCTCCGCGCCTTCGTCGACGGTGCGCCGGCGACGGTGGCCGGCTGGCGGCTCGCCTCGGGCGAGGTCAGCGCGATCGGGCCGCTGAGCGGGGGCGGCGAGGATCCCTTCACGGGGATGTGGGAGCACGTTCGGGCGGGAGCCGTTCCTTTCGTCCTGTCGTTCGACGTCTCGGTCGTGGTACCCGTCGAGGGGACCCGGTGGGTGCCCGCGACGATCGCCGTCGTCGTGCGCGCGCCGGCGATCGTCGAGTGACGCAGCAGCGGCTCCTTCTCGCGCTCGCGATCGCCGCCGGGCTCGTCGCGGGCGTCCTCTACTGGGCCGGGGCGCAGAGGGTGAGCGTCGTCGTCGCCGCGGCGGACCTGCGCGCCGCGCGCGCGCTCGCGGTCACCGACCTCGAGACGCGCCAGCTGCCGCCGGACGCGCTCCCGCCGGGCGCGGTCACCGACCCCTCCGCGGCCGCTGGCCGCTATCCGCGCGCTCCCATCTACAAAGGACAGCTGGTCCTGGCCGCCGCGTTGGCCGATGCCCCCGCCGCGTTCGCCGCCGGCGTGTCGGTCCCGACCGGCTATCGCGCGGTCGCCGTCCCCGTCGAGACCGGACACGCCCTCGGCGGCGCCGTGCTGCCCGGGTCGCGCGTCGACGTGATCGCCGTGCCCGTTCCGGGGCGTTCGCAAGCCGACCGCGCGACGGAGCTGCTCGTCGCCGGGGCGCTCGTCGTCGACGTCCGCGGCGAGTACGGCGCTCCGTTCGAGCACGCGAGCGCCGCGGGCCGGCCGGCGACGGCGGTCCGCGAGCGGATCGGCAGCGTGATCGTCGCCGTGGGTCCGAGTGCCGAGCTGCGCATCGCCGATCGCATCGGCTCGAGCACCTTCGTCCTCGCGCTCGTCGGTCCATGACTTCGCTGCGCCTCGAGCGCGTCGCGGGCTATGTCGTCGAGGCCGCGCTCGCGCAGGTCGCGTCGGCCCTCCTGGTCCGGCGCGCGGACGGGATCTTCGCCGCGGTCGGGCCCGGTGACGCGGACCCGCTCATCCGCGCCCTGGCGTTCGCCGGGATCGCCGCCGTGCCGTACGCGATCGACCTGGCGCCCCCGGCCGGGGCGCGCGCCGCGATCGGGCGCGACCTCGCGCCGGCCGCCGGCCTGGGTCTCGCGCTCGACGTCGTCGACGTCCGGCGGCTGCCGCTGGGCGCCGCGACCCGCGACGCGCTCGCGCGGCGATGGTCGACGCTGCGACCGCCATCGAAGGCGCAGCGGGAGCGATGCCGAGCCCTCCTGCGCGGCGACGACACGGCGTTCGCCTGGCGCCGGCGGGTGTGGGGGACGCGCGCGGCGCTGCGCGGCGCCGCGACGCGGATCGCGCTGCGCCCGATCGTGTTCGACGTCGACGCGCTGAACGACCCGCACGACGAGCGACACGTCCTCGCGAGCGAGGCGCGCATCTCCGGGTGGCTCTCCTGATGCGGCGCCTGCGCTCGTGGCTCGACGCCACCCCCATCGCGGGCCTCGCGCTCGACGTCGTGCGCGAAGCGACCGGACGCACCGACCCGCTCGAGCCGCTGCGACCGGCGCGCGCGGTGGCGATCCCTCGCGGCGCGCACGTCGCGTTCTGGTCTCTCGTCGGCGGCGTCGGTACGTCGTCGACCGCGGCGCTCGTCGCGCACCGCTCAGCAGGCGCCGGGCGGGCGCCCGTGCTCGTCGACATCGACCGCTGGGCGCCGTCGCTGGCGCTCCGCGCGGGGCTGCAGGCGGCCAGCGTCGCCGACGCGCTCCTGCGCCCGGGCCGAGAGCGCGAGTGCCTATCTCGATGGTCGGACGTTCCGTTCTTGCCCGGCGCGCCGGGCCTCGACGCGATGTTCGAGACCGAGCGCGTCGCGCAGCTCCTCGCGCGCGTCGCCGAGGGTGACCCGATGGTCGTCGACCTCGGCTCGGGCGCCGACGCCCTCGACGCGGGGATCCTCGCGACGATGGACGCGCTTTGTGTCGTCGCCGGACCGCGCGCCTCGCAGCTGCAGGCGGCGTTCTGCTCGGTCGCCCTCCTGCGCGCCGCGCCGTGCCGCGTCGGTCTCGTTCTGGTGGGCGCGGCGGTCCCCGACGCGGAGCGCATCGCCGTTCGGCTGCCGTGGCCGCTCTTCGCGGCCATACCGACGGATCCCTACCTCGCGACCGACGCCTTCGCCGCGCGCGCACCGACGATGGCCGCCGTCGACCGGCTCATCGGCGCGCTGTCGTGATCGACCGGACGCTCGTCACGCGCCTGCGGCGCGAGATCGCGGCGGCCGTGCCGGGGGAGGAGCTGCTGCGGTCGTACGCGGACCCGCGGCAGCGGCGGCTCCTCCTCGAGCGCGTCCGCACCGTCGCGGGTGAGGCGCTGGACGACCCCGCGGCCGACGCCCTGTGCGCGGATCTCTTCGGATCGGGCCCGATACAGCGCTACCTGGACGACGACGAGGTGACGGACATCCTCGTGAACGACGCCGACCACGTGTTCGTCGAACGGCGCGGCCGGGTCGAGCGGACCGACGCGCGCTTCCGCGACGAGCAGGAGCTCGCCGACCTCGTGTATCGCATCGCCGCGAGCGTGGGACGCGAGCTGACGATCGAGCGTCCCTTCGTCGACGCGCGGATGCGTGACGGGAGCCGCGCGAACGCGGTCGTCGCGCCGGTCGGCGGCCCGACCCTCTCGATCCGCAAGTTCCGCCGTGTGTCGATCCCGCTGCGGGCTCCGTCGCCTTCCTGGGTCGCCGACGGCGGCCTCCCCGACGCGTGCGCCGAGCTCCTGGAGCGCTGCGTCGCCGCGCGCGCCGACGTCCTCGTCAGCGGCGCGACCGGCAGCGGCAAGAGCACGCTCCTGCGCTCGCTCGCCGCCGCGGTGCCCGCCGAGGAGCGGCTCATCGTCATCGAGGACACGAGCGAGCTCGTTCTGCCGCACCCGCACGTCGTACACCTCGAGTGCGTCCCCGGCCGCGAGGGCGCGTCGGTGGGCGTCGCCGACCTCGTCGAGAACGCCCTCCGTATGCGTCCGGACCGGATCATCGTCGGCGAGGTGCGTACGCCGCGCGAAGCATCCGCGCTGCTCGAGGCCCTCAGCACGGGACACGAGGGGGCGCTCACGTCGCTCCATGCCGGATCCGCCGCCGACGCGCTCGTCCGCCTCGAGCTCCTGCTGTCACGCGCCGGCGAGCTCGCGCCGGCCTCGGTCCGGCGCTACGTCCTCGCCGCGTTCGACGTCGTGGTGCATCTCTGGCGCGAGCGCTCCGGCCGGCGCGTCGTGCGCGAGATAGCGGCCGTCGACGGCGACGCCGTCGCCATCGTGTGGCGCTCGGGGATGTCGCGGCCCGCGGAGCTGCCCGCACGACTGCGGGCCCTCCTCGAGTGAGCGCCGCGATCGGCGCCCTCGCCGCGGCGACCGCCGTGGTCGCGGCGGTCCTCGCGCGCGCTCCGCTGCCGGACGCGCCGCATGCGCTCGCGCATCCGGACCGTGCGGCGCTCGCCGACGCCGGCTGGCGTCGCCCGCTGCGCGACTGGGAGGCGCTGCG
>JAGWSB010000094.1 GCA_028876375.1 Chloroflexota bacterium
TCGCGCGGATCCTCGCGTGCGGCGAGGACGTGGCCTCGAGCGAGCGCAGCGTCGAGCTCGCGCGGCGCGATCCGCTCGTGCGCGCGGCCGTCGGCATACACCCGCATCGGTCACCGACGTGCGACGAGGCCGCCCTCGCACGGCTGCGCGAGCTGGCCGCGGACGATCGCGTCGTGGCGGTCGGCGAGATCGGGATGGATCTTTCCGGTCGCTCCGCGCCGCGCGAAGCGCAGGAAGCCGCGCTGGCATCGCAGCTGGCGCTCGCGGCCGCGGTGGGAAAGCCGGTATGCCTCCACGTCCGCGACGCGGGTGCTGAGGTGCGCGCGATCGTCGACAGCGCTCGCGGCGTCCGCGGCTACGTCCACTGCTACAGCGAGACCGCGAGCGAGGTCGGCGGCTGGATCGAGCGCGGCCTCTTCGTGTCGTTCTCGGCCACCGTGACGTACCCGCGCGCCGACGCGCTGCGCGCGGCCGTCGCGGTCGTTCCGGACGACCGTCTCCTCCTCGAGACGGACGCGCCGGCCCTCGCGCCGCAGGCGCGGCGCGGCAGGCGGAACGAGCCGGCCTTCGTCGTCGAGACGTACGCGCTCGTCGCGCGGCTCCGCGGCACGACGGTCGACCGGCTCTCGCAGCTCGTCTTTCGGAACGCCTCCGCGGTGTTCGGCCCGGGCTGGTGACCGCCGATCCCTGACCGCGCGGGAACCGCTGACGCCCTTCGTTCGTCCTCTGGGCAAGAAGCCCCGTGAGGTGACCGAGATGAAGGCCAAGCCCGCGCGTGCACTCGTCGCGCTCCTCGTGCTCCCCGCGCTCCTCCTCGCCGCCTGCGCCCCGCAGCTCGGCGCGCGAGGCGCACCCGCCGCGAGCGGCGGGGGCGGCGCCACCGCCGGCCCGGCCGCGGTGAAGGGCGCCGTCCCGGCGCCGGGCGCTCCCTTCGGCGGCAGCAGCGTCGCCGTCGTTCCGCCGGCGGCGCAGGGTGGGCAGACGACGCAGTCCGCGCCCCTCCCGATCCCCGTCCCGCAGGCGTTCGACGGCGAGAAGGCGCTCGTCCTCACCGCGAACATCGCCCTCCGTTCCGACGACGCGTGGGGCATCGCCGACCGCGTGCAGTCGATCGCGACGGGCCTGGGCGGCGACGTCCTCGCCCTGACGCAGTCGGGCTCGAAAGACGAGAAGAGCGCGACGCTGACCATCCGCGTGCCGCAGGCGAGCTTCAACGACGCGCTGCGGCAGATCCGCGGCATGACCGGCGTCGAGGTCGTCTCGTCCGGCGTGACGGGACAGGACGTCACCGACCAGTTCGTCGACCTCCAGGCGCGCCTCAAGGCGAAGCAGGACGAGGAGCAGCGCTACCTCGCGCTCCTCGCGCGTGCGGACAAGGTCGACGACATCCTGCGCATCGACTCCGTCCTGTCGCAGGTCCGGGCGCAGATCGAGCAGCTCACGGGACAGGTCAACTCGATGAAGGCGCGCACGGACTACTCCACGATCACCGTCCAGATCTCGCCGGCCGCCCTCGTCGTCCCGACTCCCGGGCCGCAGGTCTACGACCCCTCGAAGACGATGGAGCACGCGGTGGCCGCCCTGGCCTCGATCATGCGGACCGCCCTCGACGCCGCGATCTGGGGCCTCGTGTTCAGCTGGATCCCGCTGGTCCTCTTCGGCCTGGCGCTCGTCCTCGGACGGGTCCGCGGCCGCGCCCTGCCCACGGCCTGAGCCTCTCTCCCCGGGCGGGAACGGCAGCGGTCGAGCCGCGGCCGTTCCCGCATGTCAGACTCCACCCGTGCTCGATCGGCAGCTGGAGCGCTCCTTCCCGGAGATCGCGAGCATCCGCGACCCCAAGATCCGCGAGCTGTGCCACGCCCAGTGGCGCTACGTGAGCGAGCACGGCGACCCGTCGCACACGGACATCGAGAAGATCCCCATCCACCCCTCGCTGCCGGTCGGGCGCTACGGCGCGCTCTCCTCGCATATCCGCGGGCAGATGGAGATCTCCAAGGTGCTCGTCCCCTTCGCGAAGCGCGAGTGGAAGCTCGAGCTCGACCTCGATCACTTCCTCGCCTGCGCTCTCGTGCACGACTCGGCGAAGGTGATCGAGTTCGTCCAGAAGGACGGACAGCTCGTCCCGACGCCCGGCTTCGACCACGCTGCCGAGGGTGCGAAGATCGCTCTCACCGTCGGCTTCCCCAAGGAGGTCGCGCACATGATCGCGGTGCACACCTACCTCGGCCCGCGCCGTTTGCCGCGCACGGCGGCGGCGCAGCTCTTCCAGTTCCTCGACCCCATCTGCTTGCCCGTGTTCCCCGAAGGCGGCAAGAGCGCCGTCGAGCGCCACCTCGAGGCGAACGGCTGGTCCGTTCCGCCGTCGCCGGCGGAGGTGCCGTGATGGCCGACGTCACCGTGCGGCCCCTCAGCGAGCTCGACCTCGACGGCATCACGCGCATCGACGAGCGCATCACCGGCCGGTATCGGCCGGAGGTGTGGGAGGAGCGCGTCACCTACTACATCCGTCGCGACGCTGAGGCCTCGCAGGTGGCGGAGTCCGGCGGCAAGGTCGTCGGCTTCATGCTCGGCGAAGTGCGCGGCGGCGAATTCGGGCTCGAGGAAGCGACGGGCTGGCTCGACTTCATGGGCGTCGATCCGGACGCGCGCGGCAAGGGCGTCGGAGGGCGTCTCGCCGACGCGCTCCTCGCGCACTTCCGCTCCGCCGGCGTGCACGTCGCGCGCACGATGGTGCGCACCGAGGACGAGCAGATCCTCGGCTTCGTCCGCTCGATCGGGTTCGCCCCCGCGCCCATCTCCTCGCTCGAGAAACGCCTGTAGCGTTGGCGCCCGCGAAGATCGCGCCGAAGCGCCCGGACGGCCGGACCCTGCGGCGCAAGAGGTCGGCGAGCGCCGCCCGCGCCAAGCTGCCGCGACGCCAGGAGATCTTCGACGCCGCGGCCCTGCTCATGGGGCAGCGCGGCTTCGTCGGGACGACGATCGAGGAGGTCGCGCAGCAGCTCGAGCTCACCAAGGCGGCCCTTTACTACTACGTGAGCAACAAGGAGGAGCTGCTCTACCAGATCCTCGACCAGACGCTGACGCTCGCGCTCGAGCGCGTCGCGGCCGTCGAGCGCTCCGCCGCGCCGCCGGCGAAGAAGATGTCGGACGTCATCGAGACGTTCGTCCGGCTCGTGGCCGAGCGTCCGCAGTTCTTCACCGTGTACTTCCAAGAGAAGGGCCATCTCGGGCGCGAGCACCTGCAGGCGGTCACACGCCAGGAGCGGCGCATCGTCGAGACCGTGCAGCGGATCTACCGGCGGGGGAGCGCCGGCCGGTCGTTCCGCGCGCTCGATCCGGTCGCCGCGACCTTCGGCGTCCTGGGCCTCTGCTTCTGGGTCTACCAGTGGTACCGCCCGGGCGGTCGTCTCTCGGTCGACGACGTCGTGCGCACGTTCCAGGACCTTGCCGCCCGGGGGTATCTTGCCCAGCGGGCGGCCCGCTGAGGCCTGTTCGCCCGGGGGCGGCGTGCCGTATGCTCTTCTACTAACTAGTTAGTTAGATCGGCGCGATCGGACAGGGGTGCGAGATGGCGGAGACCAGGCGCGACATGCCGCGCGAGTACCACGAGGCGGTCGTCCACTGGCAGAAGCACAACTTCCCGGACTACCCGAAGCTCGCCCAGCTCTGGGACCGCTACTTCCCGCGGGACGAGCCCTTCTGCCTCTGCGCCAAGCTCGCCGACGACGTGAACCCGGAGATCCAGCTCGGTGAGCGCAAGGGTCAGCCGAAGGCGCTGAGCCCCAAGGAGCTCCCGGAGGACGCCGCGCACCTCCTCCTCGGCCAGATCCGCGCGCAGGCGTCGACGGAGTTCGGCTCCATCCAGCAGCACGAGGGCACGCTGGCGCGTGCGGCCGACCCCCAGGACCAGGCGTGGGTGCTGCGCGTGATGGCGGAGGAGCTCCGCCACGGCTACCAGATGGTCCACCTGCTCACGAGCCAGGACTGGTCGCCGGTGACCGACCAGAAGCCCGCTGACATGGTCGAGGAGATCCTCAACATGAACACGGGCTCGCACGTGCTCGCCGCCTTCAACCTCGAGTTCGACAGCTTCACCGACAACGTCGTGTTCGCCGCGCTCATCGACCGGGTGGGCAAGTACCAGCTCTCGATGCAGAAGGTCTCGGCGTACGAGCCCTACGCGGCGAGCATGCCGTCGATGCTCAAGGAGGAGGCCTTCCACCTCGCCGCGGGCGTCGTGCCGCTGCGGCGGTGGGTCGAGCGTGCCGCGAAGGGCGACGCCCTCGTCACCATGGACGCGATCCAGAAGAGCGTCACGAAGTGGTTCCTGCGCGGCTTGGAGATGTTCGGAGACGACCGCCCGGGCGGTCACGGCGGCGAGGATGCCGTCCGCATGGGCCTCAAGGACATGAACAACCGGCAAGCGCAGGACTCGTACATCGCCGAGGTGCAGAAGGTCCTCGACGACCTCAACGAGCGCTACGTGCGCGCCAAGCGGCCGGACCTCTCACGCGACGACGCGGACGCCCTCTACGCGAAGCTCAAGCGCGAGAAGGGCAGCGCCGACGGGATCGCGTACCAGGATCTCCTCCGCCTTCCCGACCGCCGCTTCTTCCGCCGTCGCGGCGAAGGCGCGTTCCAGATGTACGGCTTCGACGGACAGACCTTCGACGATCCGGAGAAGTGCATCGCCGACGTCGCGGCGCACCTGCCCGAGGCGTACCGCGCGTCGGTGGACGTGCGGCATTGGTCGAACACGCTCCGCAAGGTGCACGCGGGCGAGGTGCCGTTGAAGGACGCGATCAAGAGCATGCCGCGCCTGGCGCGGGTCGGCGGATCGTGCCCCTGCGCCAGATCCGTGCGCTGGGTGATGGACGTCGACGGCAGCGGCGCGAGCGGCGAAGGAGCGCAGCTGCACCCCTAGGGGGACCCTGGCTACTTCCTCTTCGCGAACGCCTTCGCGATCGAGCGCACGACGAGCAGGAAGAAGATCGTCGCGATCTGGCCGCCCACGATCGTGCGGTTCACGTCGATCGCGGGACTCCACTTCACGACGCCGTCCTTGATGACGAAGGCGCCGGCCGGCTTCGCCGTGGTGGCGAATCCGCCGCCCCAGCCTCCGCCCTGACCGCGCGGGCCTTCGCCCATGCCGCCCCCGCCGCCGCCGCGCACGGTCGCGGCGGGGATGATCGTCACCCCGTCCTTCTCGATCGGCTCGCCGTAGACGCGGCGCACCGTCATGACGTCCTTCGCGCTCTCGACCATCTCTAGGATGCTGGACGTCACCGTCGTCGGCTTCGAGGCCTCGGTCAGCTGCACGATCTCGCCCTTGTGCCGGTGCTTGCCCTCGTGATGGCGCTCGCCGTCGTGCTCCTGGTCGTCGTGGTCATCGTGCTCGGACATATGCGCCTCCCGCTTCGGCCGCTCGGTCGCAGGCGACCTACGTCAGCCGATACTTCGCGATCTTCTTCTTGTCGAGATCGAGGCCGAGCCCCGGCCGCTGCGGCACGCCGCACACGCCCTTCGTCGCCTTGGGCAGCGGCTCGGTGAAGAGCTCGGCGATGGGGTTCCAGATGTACATCTCCTCCACCTTCCAGAGGTTCGGCACCGCCGCCGCGAGGTGGATCGACGCCAGCTGGGCGACGCCGCAGGAGAAGCCGGTGTGCGGCGCGTAGCGGACATTGTGCGAATGGACGAGCGCGCCGACGCGCATGGCGGCCGTGAAGCCGCCGACGCGCGCGACGTCCGGCTGCACGATGTCGACCGCGCGCCGCCGCAGCAGCTCGCGGAAGCCGAAGACACCGAACTCGGATTCACCGCACGCGAGCCCGATCGTCGTGTGCCGGCGGATCTGCTCGTAGCCGTCGATGTCGTCGGGGTACACCGGCTCCTCGAGGAAGGTGACGTCGTACCTCTCGACCGCGTCGCAGAAGCGGATGGCGGTCGCCGCGTCGTACGCGCCGTTCACGTCGATGCCGATCTCGATGTCCGGCCCGGCCGCTTCGCGCACGGCGCGGACGCTCTCGACGTCCATGCGGAAGCCGCCGAGATCCGACGTGCGCCCGCACTTCATCTTCAGCGCGGTGTGCCCCTTCTCGACCTGCTCGCGCGTCTCCCTTTGCATCGTGTCGAGGTCGGCGATGTACACGGACGAGGCGTAGACGGGAACGCGGTCGCGCCCGGCGCCGCCGAGGGCCTTGTAGAGCGGGATGCCCTGCGCCTGCGCGACGATGTCCCACAGCGCCTGGTCGACGCCGCTCATGGCCTCCTGCACGAAGCCGCGGTAGTGGCCCCAGCCGCGCAGGAGCCGCAGCTCGTCGTCCCAGATGCCGCCGGCGTCGCGGGGGTCGCGCCCCTGGACGACGGGCCACAGGAGGTCGCGCAGGACGGTGTCGGTGACCCGGGGCGCGCGGCGGGCGATGCACTCGCCGACTCCGGTGATGCCGTCGTCGGTCGTCAGCTCGACCAGGGTGGCCGTGAAGGCCCCGTAGGGGCCGATGCCGAACTGGATGGGCTTGTCGAGGCGGGCCTCGAGCACGTAGGTCTCGAGCTTGGCGATCCGCACGGGCCGGTAGCCTAGCCCGGACCCCGGCTTGACAGCGTTTCGGCGCGCGCCGTACTGTGTTAGCAGTCTCACAGGGGGAGTGCTAAGACCCTTCCAGAGCGCCCGATTCCTGGGTCAGCACGCCCCGCGATCGATATCGGACGCACAACGACGGAGGGAGCAGACCATGGCGACAGCGACGGCGGAAAAGCCCGCAGCAGGCCTCAAGCTCAAGCCCCTGGGCTCCCGCGTGGTCATCAAGCCGCTTCAGCGGGAAGAGATGACCAAGAGCGGGATCGTCCTGCCGGACACGGCGAAGGAGAAGCCCCAGGAGGGCAAGGTCCTCGCGGTCGGTCCCGGGGACCGGGACGAGGACGGCAAGCGCATCCCGGTGGAGCTGAAGGAGGGCGACAAGGTCCTCTTCCAGAAGTACGCCGGCACCGAATTCAAGCTCGACGACGAGGAGCTCCTGATCCTGGCGGAGAAGGACGTCCTCGCGGTCATCCAGAGCTAGCGGGAGGGGAGAAGAATGCCGAAGCAGATCTCATTCACGGACGACGCCCGCAAGTCTCTAAAGGCGGGCGTGGACATCATGGCGAACGCGGTCAAGACCACCCTCGGTCCGAAGGGCCGCAACGTCGCGCTGGACAAGAAGTTCGGCGCACCGACCGTCACGCACGACGGCGTCACCGTCGCGCGTGAGGTCGAGCTCCAGGACCCCTTCGAGAACATGGGGGCCCAGCTGCTCAAGGAAGCCGCCACCAAGACCAACGACATCGCCGGCGACGGGACGACCACCTCGGTCGTGCTCGCCCAGGCCATCGTCCACGAGGGCATGCGCCAGATCGCGGCGGGCGCGAACGCCATGCTCCTCAAGCGCGGCCTCGAGCGGGGCGTCGACGCGCTCGTCGACGAGCTCAAGAAGCAGGCGATCGAGGTCAAGGGCAAGCAGCAGATCGGCGAGATCGCGTCGAACTCCGCCGCCGATCAGGAGATCGGCAAGCTCATCGCCGACGTCATGGACAAGGTCGGCCGCGACGGCGTCATCACCGTCGAGGAGTCGAAGACCCTCCAGTTCGAGACCGAGTTCGTCGAGGGCATGCAGATCGACCGCGGCTACATCTCCGCGTACTTCGTCACCAACGCCGACAAGATGGAAGCCGTCATCGAGGACCCGTACGTCCTCATCACCGACAAGAAGATCTCCGCGATCACCGACATCCTGCCGCTGCTCGAGAAGCTCGTATCTGTCAGCAAGAACCTCGTGATCGTCGCCGAGGACGTCGACGGCGAGGCCCTCGCCACGCTGGCGGTGAACAAGCTCCGCGGCACGCTCAACGTCCTCGCGGTCAAGGCGCCGGGCTTCGGCGACCGCCGCAAGGCGATGCTCGAGGACATCTCGATCCTCACCGGCGGCAAGGTCATCTCCGAGGAGATCGGCCGCAAGCTCGACACGGCGACGATCCAGGACCTCGGCCGCTGCCGCCGTGTGACGGCGAACAAGGACGAGACGACCTTCGTCGAGGGCCACGGCTCGCAGGAAGCGATCATGGCCCGCGTCAAGCAGATCAAGGCCCAGGTCGAGGAGACGACGAGCGACTTCGACAAGGAAAAGCTCAACGAGCGTCTCGCCAAGCTCGCGGGCGGCGTCGCCGTCATCAAGGTCGGCGCCGGCACCGAGGTCGAGCTCAAGGAGAAGAAGCACCGCGTCGAGGACGCCCTCTCCGCCGCGCGCGCCGCGGTCGAGGAAGGGATCGTCCCGGGCGGCGAGGTCGTGTACCTCAACGCGCTGAAGGCGCTCGACAAGGTCGAGTCCGAGACGCAGGGTGACGAGAAGACCGGCATCCGCATGCTGCGCCGGGCGATGGAAGAGCCGATCCGTCAGCTGGCGTCGAACGCCGGCCTCGACGGCTCCGTGATCATCGACGGCGTGCGCCGGGCGCAGGCCGAGAAGAAGGCCGCGACCTGGGGCTACGACATCATCGGAGACAAGTACGTCGACATGTTCGCGGCGGGGATCATCGACCCGGTCAAGGTCGCGCGGTCCGCGCTCGAGAACGCCGGCTCCATCGCCGGGATGATCCTCACGACGGAAGCGCTCGTGACGGACATCCCCGAGAAGGAGAAGGCTCCCGCGATGCCTCCGGGCGGCGGGATGGACTACTAGCCACCCTACCTACCTCCTCGCGCGACACAGGGGCCCCGCGGCGACGCGGGGCCCCTGCTTTGTCACGCGGTCGCGGGGGCGCCGGCCGCGCCGAGGCTTTGCAGCTCGAGCCACCGCGCGGCCGCGCGCGTCGATCGGAAGCGGTGGATCGCGAGGTGGCCGTAGCGCGCGGAGGCCAGGCGCTCCTCGAACAGGCGCTGGCGCCGCCGATGCGTCCGGATCGCGTAGACGAAGAGGTTCTCCCGCTTGAGGAACGCGTCTCGGAAGGTCTCACGGTTGCCGGCCCACAGCTCCTCGCCGGTGCGGATGCGGCCCATGGTGCGCCGGAACGTGCGCCAGAGGCTGACGCGGAGCGGGATGTCGAGCCACACCACGGTATCCGCGCGCTGCCACACGAGATCGCCGAGGTGGCTCGTGTAGTTGCCATCGACGACCCATCCGTCGCCGGCAAGGATCCGCGCGACGCGCTCGCGGAACTCGTCCGCGGCGGGCTTGGCCCACTGCGGTCTCCAGAACAAGGCGTCGAGCTCGACGAACGGGAGGTCGAGGCGGCCCGCCAGGCGCCGCCCCAGGGTGCTCTTCCCGGCGCCGCTGCTCGTTCCGACCACCGAGACGCGTCTCACGCCGCTGGACGATATCGTCGCTCCGCCCGGCGGGCGCCGTCCTAGGGCGTGGAGGCCATCACGACGGGACCCGCGCGGTCGCCGCCCTCGGGTGCGCTCTCCATCGTCACGACGCACCGCGCGTAGTCGTTCACCCTTATCGCGAGACGCAGCGTCTGGACCTCGTTGCCGTCCGGC
>JAGWSB010000095.1 GCA_028876375.1 Chloroflexota bacterium
GCCGAGCTCAACCGACAAGGTCACACCATACGCACGCGTGGGAAGGTTCGCCTCTTCACCAAGTACACGATCGAGGAGATCTTCAAGACGCGCTTCGACCTCGAGTTGGGTGGACTCGCTCCCGAGGTCTTCGAGCGCGTCCACGAGATGAGGGCTCAGCGCGCCGGCGCGGCAGAGAAGCCCGCGCAGCGCCGGCACCGCTACCTCTTCGCGCCGCTCGCCCACTGCGAGTGCGGCGAGAAGTTCTGGGGCCGGACACAGACGAAGAAGGACGGGAGCTCGTACGCGCAGCTCTACCACGCGCCGCGCGGATGCCGCCGCGGCGCGCTCAGCGAGGCGAAGCTCGCGGACGAATGCGGCGACTGGCTCCGGACCTGGCGCCTCCCAGCGGACGCGAAGGCGAAGATCGCGCAGTATGTCGCGCGGCCGCGGGGCGACGATCTGCGCGCGGCTCGCCGGCGCCAGGTCGAGCGCGAGATCGAGCAGCTCGGAAAGCAGCACCGCTGGGGACACATCAGCGACGACGCGTACCTGGCGGAGCACCGCCAGCTCAAGGGCGCCCTCGAGGAACTGGAGCCCGAGACGACGGAGGCGGTGCCGAGCGAGGAGGTCATGCGCACCGCCGACCGGATGGACCAGGTGTGGAGCGACGCGGACCCGGAGTTGCGGCGGCGCTTCCTGGGGGAATGGATCGAGAAGCTCGTCATCCGCAAGGACCGCACGATCGAGGTCCATCCGCGCGCGCCGTACCGGACGGTTGTGCTTGCCGCGACGGACAGTAGGTCGGCTCCGTGGGCTGTGCTGGGCTCGAACCAGCGACCTTGCGGATGTGAACCGCACGCTCTGACCAGCTGAGCTAACAGCCCCTAGGAGGCGGGCCCGCGCGACTTATAGGGTACCGCTCATCGGTCCGCTGCGGCTCCTGTGGTCGGTCGCGATCACCGAAGGGCTCCTCCTCGCGGGATACGCGCTCTTCGTCGAGCCGGCGCGCCTGGCGCTCACGTACCTCGTGCGCATCGATCCGCGCGTCGAGCGTCCGCGCCGCTTCCTCGTCCTCTCCGACGCGCACCTGCGCGCCCTCTCCCACCGCACCTACCGGCGCATCGCTCGAGCCGCGCGCTGGGCCGCGGCGAACGGCGCGACGCACGCGCTCCTCGCGGGCGACCTCCTCGACGACGACCGCGAGGTCGAGGTCGTCGCCGAGCGCCTGCGCCACGCCCTGGGGCGGCTTGCCGCGCTGTACGTCTCCGGCAACCACGAGTCGGCGCGCTACCACCGCTGGTCGATCCTCCCCGCGGAGCGCGGCGTCGCGCGGAACGACGTCGCCCGGATCGAGCGGGCCATGGCCGCGCACGGGATCGCGCGCATCGACGACCGGATGGTCGACCTCGACGGCCTGCCGCTCCTCGGCGTGGGGTGGCGCGGCTGGCGCCTGGGGCCGGGACCGCTCGCGCCGCGCCGCCTCGCCGAGGCGGCCGGTCCCGCTCTCGTCCTCGCGCACTCGCCCGACCACGTCGTCGGGCTCCCACCGCAGCGCGTCCTCCTCGCGCTGTGCGGCCACACCCACGGCGGGCAGGTGCGCCTGCCTGGCGTCGGCGCGCCGTGGATGCCGGTGCGCTCGCGCCTCCCGCGCGTCGCGGGCGCGATGACCATCGCGGGCGTCCCGACGTACGTCGGACGCGGGATCGGCGCGACGATCCCGATCCGTCTCGGCTCGGTCCCCGAGGCGATCCTCGTCGACGTGCGCGCGGACGAGCGCGATCGCGTCCCGATCGACACGACGAGCCTGGTCACCCTCCGCACCGCGCGACAGCGTCGATAACAGGAGCGCGCGCCCGCGCGTTCACGCGTCAGAGGGAAGGGAAGCTTGGTCCACGCACTCCTTGCGCCACCCGGGATCGGCGACGTGGCCTCGATGGTCACGTACGTCCTGGGAGACCCTTACCTCTTCATCGGGTCGACCACGGTGATGACGACCGCGATGGTGCTCGGCGTCGTCGCCCTCGCGGCGACGGCGGCCGTTCCCTTCGGTCGGCGGAGTCCCATCGTCGCCGCGGCCGAGGCGCTGCTCGCCTGGGTCGCGCCCAAGCTCGCGCTCGTCCTCGCGTACTTCGGCGTCGGCTCGATGTCGCTCGCGACGGAGATCCTCATCCGCTACCACGGCGACAACCCCATCGGGACGGAGATCCAGTTCCGCTCCGGCGTCGGGCACCTCGCCGTCGCGGCTATCGGGATCCTCCTTCTGTCGTCGCGCCTCCGCGGGCATGGTCTCTACGCGTGGGTCGAGGCGCACTTCTGGGCGCTCACCTACCTCACGGTCCAGGTGCTCGTCTTCACTCCGCCGTGGTTCGACTTCCAGTTCCAGGGCGACCTGATCTCCGGTGTCGCGCGCGGCGTCCTCCTGGCGGCGCTCGCCGTCAACCTTTACCTCTGGATCGTCGTGGCGCGCGCGCTCCGCCCGTCCCGCGGCCGCGGGTAGCTCACCAGCTCCCGCCGCCGCCGCCACCACCGCCGCCGCCCGCTCCTGCGCCTCCACCGAAGCCGCTGGCGCCGCTCGACGCCGGCGTGCTCGAGATCGCCGTCCCCAGGCTCCCGGAGAAGCTCGACAAGCCGCTCGAGAAGGCCGCGACGCTGAGCATGTTCGGGCCGGCGTACCAGCCCTGTGTGGCGCGCTGCACGTCGATGTCCTTGAACGCCGCCGCCCACTTGGAGACGAGGCCGAAGACGATCGCGTAGGGCAGGTACGCGACGAAGATGTTCTCGCGCTCGGCGAAGCGCTGGCGCTCCGTCTCGGCGGTCTCCATGTAGCGGCGGAAGCCGCGGATGTGCCACAGCAGGTCGCGGCCCTTCGCCGTCCGGCGCGGCATGGCGCGCACGAGCGCGAGAAGGACGAGCCCGACGGCGGCGACGGCCGCCCCGACCAGACCCGCGCCGACGGCCGAGCCGAGCAGCGCCGCGGCGGCCGCGCCGAGCGCGATGACCCCCACCGCGATCGCCGCCCACATCCAGCGGACGCGCTCGGGGTCGCGCGGGAACCACCCGCTCGACACCGAGGCCGCGTAGAGGTCGCGCTCGGCGTGGTGCAACACGACGTGGAACGTCCCCTTGAGGTCCGAGAGCTTGACGTCGTCCCCGGAGGCGAACAGCCCCTCGAACAGACGCCGCTCGTAGAGCGCGAGGGTGGCGTCCGCCGGCTTCAGGCGCGTGAGCGTCCAGTCGTGGCCGCCGAAGAGCCCGCGGTCCGCCACCTCCTCGATGTGCAGGTAGCCGCGCACGGCGAGCTGGACGATCGTCGCGGTGAGGTCCTTGGTGTCGGCCGACTCGTCGACGAGCAGGCCGACCTCCGCGGGTCGGAGCTTCTCCGGCGGCTCGTACTCGGGGACGATCGTCTCGGGTCCGCGCGGGTCGCGTCCCGCGACGAGCCAGCTTCGGAGCGCGAGGGCGAGCCCGATGACGAGAACGAGGAGCGACGCGCCGAGGGTGGCCGGCGTCACGTCCCACCACTGCGTGAACTCTCGGGCGCGCGCCTCGAGGATGGGACGCGGCTCGGGGACGGCGCCCTTGGGGAACGACGCGACGACCGTCATCTGCTCGCCGGGCGCGAGCAGGCGCGTCGTGCGCATGTCCGCGCCGCCGCCCGCGATCGCCGCCGAACACGTCTCCTTCGACCCGAGAGGTCCCTGGTAGCAGGCGACGCTGGTCGGCGCGGCCCGCTCGATCTGCACGTGCGCCGTCGCGGCGAGCGTGCGCGCCGGCCATTCGCCGTTCACGTTCCAGAAGAGCTCGTCGTGGTCGGAGAAGCCGTTGAGCGCCCCGCGCACCTCGTACGCGATGCGGTAGCTCTGCTTGCCCGTCACGGTGCGGTCGGCGTCCCCGATCTTGATGACCAGGTCGGCGCCCTGGGTGCTCGTCTCGTAGTGCCACGAGGTCCCGGACGGCGCGGTCACCGAGCGCACCGCGACGTCGTACACGCGGTCGCGCGAGTCGTCGTAGCGGTAGCGCACCGGGATGTTCCGGAAGATGCCGTGCTTCTGCTGGGCGCCGAAGTCGACGTCCACCGTCTCGACGACGGCGAGGACGCCGTCGGCGCGCACGACGTACTGGGCGGCGAAGGAGTCGACCTTCCAGCCCTCGTCGGTCGCCGCGCGCGCCGGCGCGCCGATGACGACGGCGACGGCCGCCAGGAGAACGGCGACGACGAGGCGGGCTGCGAGCCTCATCGGCTGCCCGGCGCGATACTGAGCGCCGCAGCACCGCGACGATCGCGCGCGTCTGCTCCGCGCTCAGCCCCCTTGAACACCGGAGCCCTTCCTCATCGGTCGGGCGCATCCTAGGACGGTGCCCAGCGGCGCCGTCCGCGGCGCGGCCATCTTCGATCCGACCGGCGCGTACCGCTATGCGCTCCGGCGGAGCTGGGCGCGCGGCCAGCGCGCCGCCTTCGTCATGCTCAACCCCAACACCGCCGACGCCGTGCGCGACGACCCCACCATCCGCCGCTGCGTCGGCTTCGCGCGACGCTGGGGCTGCGGATCGCTCGACGTCGTGAACCTGTTCGCGTACCGCACCGTCGACCCGCGCGTCCTCGCGCGCGTGGCCGATCCCGTCGGCCCGGAGAACGATCGACATCTCGCGCGCGCGATCCGCGGCGCGGACCTCGTCGTGTACGCGTGGGGAGCGTTCCCGCTCGCGCGCGAGCGCGCGGAGCGGCTCGCGGCGACGCTCGGCGGCACGCCGGCGCTCTGCTTGGGCCTGACGAGGACGGGAGCGCCGCGCCACCCGCTCTACCTGCGGGCGGACACGGCGCTCCGCCCGATCAGCGGATGGTGATGGAGCTCGCGCCGGCCGAGACGGTCACCGTGACGCGGTCCTTCGCCGTCGCGTAGCCCGCGGTCTCGACGATCGTCGCCGGTCGCGCGATGCCGGAGCTGGTGCCGGAGCCGAGGCGCGGGTTGAGCGTCGTGACGGACATGACGCCTCCCGTGGTCACGACGCGGGCCTCGACGTCGTCGGGGACGACGATGGTGACGCTCGCCGCGCCGGCGCTCACGGTGACCGGGACCTCCCCCGAAGGCGTCGGCAGCGTGAGGTCGAGGCGCGACGCGCCGGTGTCGACGCGCGCGTTCTGGATGCGCATGCCGCGCAGGTCGACGGTGAAGTCGCCGGCCCCGCCGCTCACGCGGAGCGACGTCGGGACGTCGCCGGCGACGCGGACGTCGACGTTCTCGGGCGGCCGCCCGCCGAAGCGGAAGATGTCGCCGACGTCCGCGGGCTCGATGCGGATGTCGGCGAGGTCGCCGCTGCGATGGTCCTGCACCGCGACCTGCCCGCCGGTGGACCGTACGTCGAGGAGCGACGACGAGCCGCCCTCGAGCGAGTACGAGCCCGCCCCGCCTTCGACGCGGAGCTGGAGCGTGCGCGCGTTGTCGCGCGAGACGGTGAACGAGCTGCCGGCGGTGCCGCCGACAGCGGGCGCGAGGAGCCCGTACGGCTGCATCGCCACGAGCGCCACGCTGGCGACGACCACGACGATCTCGAGCGCCAGGGCCACGAAGGGCTGCCGGCGCGCGACGATCAGCTCGATCCCGAAGAGCACCAGGACGATGGGCCACAGCGAGAGGACGCCGTGCCACGACATCGGCGGCAGGTAGCCGAGGTTGCCCAGGAAGAAGAGCCCGCCGACGAGGATGAGGAGCGCGGGGAACAGGAAGCCGCGTCGGCGCGGCCGCCACGCGGGCGTGGGCGCGGGCGCGGGGGTCGGCGTGGGAGCGGTGGCGTCGGTCATGACCGTGCCCTCGAGGCGAGGAGCAGCGCGCCGAGCCCGATGAGGACGAGCGGCCACACCAGCTGCCACTGGATGAACCGGAACGCGCCGAGGTTGCCCAGCAGGAAGATGAGCCCGAGCGCCACGAGCGCGATGCCGAAGCCGTTCCGCGCGCGGTCGGGGTCATGCGTGTACGCGGGCGGCGGAGGCGCGTTCGGGTCGACGGGTCCGGGCGGCGGCGCCGCGGCTCCGGGGAGCCACCCCTCGTAGGGCGCCCGCTGCCCCGGCAGCGGCATGAGGATGAGCAGCACGATGTAGACGAGGACGAACGTGAACGCGGTGAGGATCGTCGCGATGACGAAGAAGACGCGCACGAGCGTGGGGTCGACGGCGAGGTACTCGCCGATCCCACCGCACACGCCCGTGAAGACGCGGTTGGTCTGGCTGCGCTCAAGACGGCGTTGCATGTGTCCTTCCCTTCATCCGCTCGACGACCGTCGCGATGACGGCGAGCGTGAGGATCGCGATGGGCACGGCCGGCGCCGTCGCCGCCTGGGCGACGGGCGCGAGCCGCACGAGGGCGCCGTTCGCGAGGTCGATGGCCGCGCCGAGGAGGTCGAGGCCGCTCACGCCGAGCGCCGCCGACACCAGGGCGCGGAAGATCTCCGACCACATCCAGCCGCCGACGAAGGCGACGACGGAGGCCAGGACGATCCCGGTCGACGCGCTCGAGCGCGATGCTCGCGCCGCGGCGGCGATCATCCGCGGGTCGAGGCGCGGCGGCATCTCGTCCGCGTCGAGCCGCAGCGCGCGGCGGATGTCGTGCTCGGCGAGCTCGTTCATGCCTCACCTCCGAGGGACTCGCGCAGGAGGGCGCGGGCGCGCAGGAGCTGCACGCCGACGGTCGCCGCCGGGCGGCCGAGGACCTGCCCGACCTCGTCGACCGAGAGGCCGCTGAAGTAGCGCAGGACGACGGGGCCGCGGTAGAGCTCGGGCAGGCCGGCCACGGCGAGGCGGATGCGGTCTCGCTCCTCGCCGCGGAGCGCCTCCTCGTCCGGCAGCGGCTGCGGGTCGACGGCGCGGTCGGCCTCTTCGGCCGGCGCGCTCCGCGCCCGCTCGCGCGTCCTCGCGCGTCCGGCGCTGATGCACTCGTTGACGGTGATGCGCAGGAGCCAGTGGCGCGCGGGCCGCGTCTGGTCGTAGCGGTCGAACGCGCGGTAGGCCTTGAGGAAGACGGTGGCCATCACGTCGAGGGCGGCGTCGCGGTCTCCGAGCATCCGCAGCGCGAGGCCGTAGACCTCGTCCTGGTGCTCTGTGACGAGCTCCGCGAACGTCACGCCGCGGACCGAGGACCGGGCGACGGGGAACGCCAGCGCGGCGACACGAGCGAGCGCCATTCTCTGCCTTCGCACCGTCCCTTCACCCCCCTATACGACGGTGCGGGCGCCGCCATTTCACCTAGACCGTGGCGAGCGCCTCGAGCCGCGGGACCGTATCGGCGGGCACACTCAGCGATTTCCGCCGCCCGTGCCCGCCACGCTCGACGGCGATCGCGCTCGGGGCCACGCCGAGGGCCCGCGCCAGGAGCGCGACGACGGCCTCGTTCGCCGCGCCCTCGACGGGCGGCGCGGTGACGCGGACGAGGAGCGCGCCCTCGCGCGATCCGGCGACCTCGTTCCGCGCGGCGCGCGGGATCACGCGCACGTCGACGAAGGCGCGGCCGTGTGCGACGCGAACGGCGAGCGTCACCCCGGGTACGGCAGCGCGCGGAGCAGGGGGACGACGAGGTACTGCTGAATGAGGCCGAGGCCGATGAGGGCGACCAGGGGCGAGAGGTCGAGGCCGCCCATCGGCGGCAGCGCGCGCCGGACGGGGCCGAGGATCGCCTCGCTCACGCTCCAGATGAGGTCGTTGA
The DNA here is from genome assembly GCA_028876375.1 of Chloroflexota bacterium. Lineage (GTDB taxonomy): Bacteria > Chloroflexota > Limnocylindria > P2-11E > P2-11E > JACPOT01. The sequence goes on from JAGWSB010000095.1 coordinate 7,677, forward strand.
GGTCGAACGGCAGCCGCATCGGGATCCACGAGAGGATCACGCGCACGAGGATCACGAGCTGGAGCGCGCCGAACAGCGTCGTGACGAAGGCGAAGAGGAAGGCGTAGAGCAGCGCGGTCACCGACATCGCTACACGTCCAGCCGGTAGCGCGAGGGCGTCGGTCCCGACTGCCCCTGGTAGCTCGAGCCGAGCTCGGGCGAGCCGTACGGCCGCTCCGCGGGGCTCGACAGCTGGAAGAAGGAGAGCTGCCCGATGCGCATGCGCGGGTAGAGCGTGATGGGGATGGTGTTCACGTTCGAGAGCTCGAGCGTGATGTGCCCGTCCCACGCCGGATCGATGAAGCCGGCGGTGCTGTGGATGAGCAGGCCCAGGCGCCCGAGGGAGCTCTTCCCCTCCACGCGGCTCACGACGTCGTTCGCCAGACGGACGCGCTCGAGCGTCGAGCCGAGGACGAATTCGCCGGGATGCAGGATGAACGGAGCGGCGGCGTCCACGGTGACGAGCTCGGTGATGTCGTCGACGCCCTTGGCGAGGTCGATGTAGGGGTGACGGCTCGAGCGGAACACGCGGAACTGCGAGTCGAGCCGGATGTCTACGCTCGCCGGCTGGACGCAGCGGGGGTCGAACGGATCGATGAGGATGCGCCCGGCCTCGATCGCCTTCCGGATGTCGCGGTCGCTGAGGACCATGCCGGCGAGGATAGGGGCGCTAGCGCTTGCGGCGCGCGCGCGGCGCGGCGCCGGCGGGCGCGGCGATGGGGAGCGCGATCTGCTCCGCGACGAGGCGGTCGCGCGCCTCGGCGCGCCGCCGCAGGAGCGTGTCCACCTCGCGCAGCAGCGTGTCAGGGTCCTGGAGCTTGTCGTAGACGATCTTGAAGCGGATGTAGCTCATCGGGTGGAGCTGGGCGAGGCGCTCGAGCACCATCTCGCCGATCCGCTGTGAGCTGACCTCGCTCGTGCCGCTCTGCCGGATGGTCTGCTCGATGTCGTCGATGAGGGCGCTGGTGCGGTCGGCGGTGAGGTCCTCCGTCGCGGCCTTGGCGATCGCGCTCGTCAGCTTGCGGCGGTCGAACTCCTGGCGCGCTCCGTCGCGCTTGATGACCTGGATGCGCGCGGATTCCGTCCGCTCGAAGGTCGTGAAGCGCTCGCCGCACGCGTCACAGACGCGGCGGCGGCGTATGGCCGAGCCCTCCTCGGCCTCTCTCGAATCGACGACGCGGGTGTCCGCGGCGGCGCAGTTGGGACAGCGCACTAGCCACAAGATATAGGTACCGCGCACCCATATCTAGTGGCGAACGCTCTCCTCCACCCTGGTGCTGAGGTCCGCCGCTACCGACGAGCGGACGCTCGGCCACGCGCGCCTCCGGGTGCGCCTCGACGCGCGGCTCGAAGTGCTGCTTGCGAATGCGCGGCGACGCAGAGAGAGAGGGCGCCAAGCTTAGTAGACCCAGTGGCAATACTGGCTCTTCAACTGGGGCTCCACGATGTTCGCCCAGTAATTGTCGTCCCAGACGCCTGTCGCGGGGTTGACAGCGTACTGCTTGCCCGTCGCCGGGTTGATGTCCGTCTTCGAGGGCATGCCGCTGCAGTCATAACGCGGAGTAGGTGCTGGCGGCGCTGTGACCGGCGCCTGCGTCGGTGGCGGCAGCGTGGCCGGCGCCTGCGTCGGTGGTGGGGCGCTTACAGGGATGAACTGACTTCCGTCGCCGCAAGTGCCGCTGTTGCAGGCATGCAGCGAGATGGTGTAGTTGCCGGCCGAAGAGAACGTCGTCGAGAAGCTCGAGCCGTTCCCGGTCGACGGTGAA
>JAGWSB010000009.1 GCA_028876375.1 Chloroflexota bacterium
CGGAGTCGAGGGCCTGCAGGCTCGATCCGCACAGGCGGTTCACCGTCTGGCCCGGCACGTCGACGGGGAGGTCGGCGAGGAGCACCGCCATGCGCGCGACGTTGCGGTTGTCCTCGCCCGCCTGGTTGGTACAGCCCATGATCACGTCGTCGATCGTCTTCGGGTCGAGCTTCGCGCGGTCGACGATCGTCCTGAGGACGTGGGCCGCGAGGACGTCGGGGCGCTGCCGCGCGAGGATCCCGCCGTACCGCCCGAATGGGGTGCGCACGTAGTCACAGATGAATGCGTCTTGGGTCACGACGATGCCTCCTCCGGCGTCAGCGATGCGCCCAAAGCTCAGGATGACACAGGCGCGCTTGACAGTGCCGCGAGGGGCCGAGAGGCTGCGGACGATGCGCATCCGGGCGGCGGCGGGTGCGTGCGTGGTGATCGCGCTCGGGATCGCGGGCGCGGCGGTCGCGGCCGGGCCGAGCGCGGATCTGCAGCTCACGGCGACGCAGTCCCCGCCGGATCCGGTGCCGCCGAACTCGCTGGTCACGTACCGGCTGACCGTGAACGAGCACCTCAAGGACGTCGCGCCGGACGTGGACGAGGCGATCGGGCCGATGGGCATGGTCTTCGACGCCTACGACAAGCTCACCGACGCGGCGATCAAGGGGCTCCGCGAGACGGGGAAGCACCTCCATGACGTGAACCAGAGCGGCGTCCTTCGTCTGCACTACCGCTACGACCGCTACGAGCTCACGTGCAAGATCGAGAACGTGCGCGGCCGACGGCATGTCCTACGAGCGCGTCGCGACGTGCACGAAGAAGTACCTGAGCTCGGACGGCGCTGACGTCGACCTCGGCGACGAGGCGCAGGTCGTGTGGGCCGGGGACGCCGACGCGTTCGAGGAGCAAGAGCAGGCCGCGCTGCGTCGCCTGTGGCAGCACTTCCAGGCACGTGTCCAGCGCGCGGAGCAGGCGGCGCAGGCGTTCAGGGACGGCTGTAAGTGAGGTTGAGGCGCGACCCGAGGACGACCATGAGCGCCCCCGCGACGACGATCGGGAGCAGCGCCATCGCGGACGAACCGGTCGCGTCCCACAGCGCGCCAGCGACGAGCGCGCCCGAGAACGCGAAGGCGTAGCCGATCGCGAACACGCCGGCGGAGAAGCGGTGGACGTCGCCCGCGGGCGCGAGGAGCGGAGGCAGCGCGAGCGCGAGGACGAACGCGAGCGCCGCGACGAAGCCCACGAGACCGGCCCATACCGCGCTCAGCGCGCCGTTCCCCAGGAGCAGTGCGGCGGCCGACAGCAGCGCGACGACGCCCGATGCGACGAGCGGCCAGCGGCGCGCGACGAAGAGCGCGGGCCAGGCGCCGACGAGGATCGACGCCGGGAGCTGGAAGCCGTTGAGGCTCGCGAGGGCCACCGGCACCTCGCTACCGCGGCCCGCCGCGGTGAGGTAGTCGGGCAGGTGGGCGTTGCCGCCCCAGTACGCGAGCGACGCGGACGCGAGCGTGAGCCCGGCTACCCATACTCGGCCGTCGCGCCAGTCGGGCCACCACGCCGCCCCGGCCGAGCCGCGCCGGGCGTCGGGCCCGACGGCGACGACGAGCGCGACGGCGAGGGCGACGACGGACCAGACCGCGAGCGCGACCTCCCATGACGCGGCGACGAGCGCGAGGAGGACGGTCGCGGTCAGGCCGGCCCCCGCGATCTCGCCGAACAGCATGCCGTTCCCGTACACGGCGGTCGCGCGGCCGACATTCGCCGGCTCCCAGGCCGCCACGAGGGCGGGGATCGATAGCTGCGCGAGGGCGATCCCCGCGGACATGACGACCGTCATCGCCAGGAGCCAGCCGAGGGACGGGCCGACGCCGCGGAGCGCGCCGGCGGCGGCGACGATGACGAGGCCGACCACCGTGGCGCGGCGGGCGCCGAGGCGGGCGATGACGAGCGACCCGGCGAGCGCGCCGACGCACATGACGAAGACGGGGATGCCGCCGAGCGCGCCGACCGCCGTCTCGTCCATGACGAGGTCGCGATGGATGGCCGGGATGAGCGGCGGGACGGCGAGCAGCGTGACACGCGCGGCGAAGCCGATGACCCACAGCAGGAAGAGGCGCATCGACCGCTAACGATCGCATGACGGACGGGTAACGCGCACGTGGGCGAGTGATGGCACGTCACTCGCACGGGGGACGGCCGCACGAACACGGCCCGCGCGCGCGGGCGAAGGAGTGTGCGATCAGATGGGTCAGACGAACATCAACACGCCGGGCGGCGCGACCCCTCCGCCGGGCGACGGCTTCGGGGCGGGGATGATCGTCGGGATCGTCCTGCTCATCCTCATCGTCCTGGTGCTCGTCTTCTACGCGGGGCCGCAGATCTTCATCAACAACTCGGCGCCGCGCTCCCTGCTCGACGCCGCGTTCGCTCTCGCCTAGCTCCCGAGATACGCGCCCGCCCGCTTCTCGAGGCGCGCGATGCGCGCCTCGATGGGCGGGTGCGTCGAGAAGAGCGACGCCATCCCGCCCGGGATGAGCGGCTGGACGATGAACAGGTGGCTCATGCTCGGGTTCACCTGCAGCGGCACCTGCTTCGAGACGGTCTGCAGCTTCCGCAGCGCCGACGCGAGCGCGAGCGGGTCGCCGGAGAGCTCGGCGCCCTCGTCGTCCGCCCCGTACTCGCGCGAACGGCTGATGGCGAGCTGCACGAGCATCGCGGCGATGGGCAGGACGATGATCCCCACGAGCATGCCGATGGGGTTGCCGCGCTCCTCGCTGTCGCGGCCGCCGCCGAACCCGCCGAAGAGCATCGCCCACTGCGCCATCTGCGCGAGGTAGGCGATCGCGCCGGCGACCGACGCGACGACGGCCATGACGAGCGTGTCGCGGTGCCGCACGTGCCCGAGCTCGTGCGCGATGACGGCGCGCAGCTCGCGCTCGGTGACGATGTCGAGGATGCCGGCGGTCACGGCGACGACCGCATGGTCGGGGTCGCGTCCGGTGGCGAACGCGTTCGGCGCGCGCTGCTCGATGACGTACACCTTCGGCATCGGCAGCCCCGCCTTCTGCGTCAGCTCGCGCACGATGCGGTAGATCTCCGGCGCTTCGGCCTCGGAGACGGGGCGCGCGCCGGCCATCGCGAGCGCGATCTTGTCACTGAACCAGTACGACGAGACGTTCATCACCACCGCGAGGACGAGCGCGATGGTCATCCCGCCGGTCCCGCCGATGAGGCGGCCGGCGAGGAGCAGGATCAAGGTGAGGACGGCCAGGAGGCCGACGGTCTTGACGGTGTTCATGCCGCCATCATCTCAGACGCGGATGAGGGCGGGATGAGACGCTCATTCGGAGAGCGCGGCCATCGGATCGACCTTGATCTCGCCCTTGCCGGGCAGGAGCGACGCGACGGCGATCGCGGCGAGGGCGGCGAAGAACGTGATGCGATAGGCGTCGGCGAACGCGAGCACGGCCGACTGCTTGAGGAGCGCGGCGAGGATCTCGGCCGGGCCGAGCGTGGGGGCGATGCCGTGCGCTTGCAGATCGGCCGCGACGCGCGAGAGCGTCTCCGGCCCCACCTGCCACGCCAGGACCGCCGAGTGCACCTGCGTCTGCGTCTGGACGACCGTCGACAGCATGGCGATGCCGAACGACTGGAAGATGCTGCGCATCGCGTTGTTCATCGAGCTGGCCGCGGTGCGCAGGCTTTCCGGGACCACGCCGAGGGCGACGAGCTGCGTCGGCTGCAGCGCCGCGCCGAGGGCGAGGCCGCGCACGGCGACGAGCTCGCGGAGCGTGTCGTACGTCGTGTCGAGCGTGATGTGGGACATCTCCCAGGTGTTGTAGGCGAGGAGCACGAAGCCGCCCATGACGACGATCCGCGCGCCGAAGCGGTCGACGAGGCGGCCCGCGAGCGGACCGGCGACGGCGATGGAAAGCCCCTGCGGCAGCAGGAGGAGGCCGGTGTCGAACGCGGTGAGGCCGCGGACCTGCTGGAGGTAGAGCGGGAGCATGAACTCCGCTCCGAAGAGCGCGATGGTGCTCACCCAGCCGACGAGGTTCGCGAAGAAGAAGCGCGGGAGGAGGAAGAGCCGCACCTCGAGCAGCGGCTTCTCGTGCTCCGCTTCGTAGATGAAGAAGGCGAGGAGGTTGAGGAGGCCGAAGCCGACGAACCCGAGGACGGAGATCGACCCCCAGCCGTCGTGGTCCACCCGCGACAGGCCGTAGAGCGAGCACCCGAATCCGAGGGTCGAGAAGATCGCTCCGGTGAGGTCGAAGCGCTCGCCGTGGCGCGGCGTGTCGCGGTGGAGGAAGAGCAGCGCCAGGACGATCGCGGCGATGCCGATGGGGACGTTGACGAAGAAGACGTAGCGCCAGTCGAGGTTCGTGACGATGTATCCGCCGATCGTGGGGCCGAGCGCGGGCCCGGCGACGAGCGGGATGGCGAAGAACCCGAGGGCCATGCCGCGCTCTCCCGGGGGGAACGCGCGGAAGAGCGTGCTGATCGCGAGCGGGAGCATGAGGCCGCCGGACATGCCCTGGAGGATCCGCCCGAGCACGAGGACCGAGAACGCCGGCGCGAGGCCGCAGAGCACGGAGGCCGAGGTGAACGTCACCAGCCCGGCGATCCAGACGCGGCGCATCGTGAAGCGTCCCTCGATGTACGAGGCCATCGGCGTCGCGATGCCGCTCGCGAGCGAGAACGCCGTGATCACCCACTGCACCGTGTCGACCTGGACGCTGAACGCCGCGCCGAGCGTCGCGAGTGCGACGTTCACGACGGTGACGTCGATGAGGAAGACCATGATCCCGGGCATGAGGCACAGCAGGACCGACCACTTGTAGGGCACGGCCGCCCCTAGCGCGTCGCGGTCGAGCGGATGGTCGCGCCCGTCAGGAGCGGCACGAGCACGGCGTCGCCTTCGGCGACGCCCGTCACCTGGGTGACGCTGTCGTCGGAGACGCCGAGCTGCACCGGCACCTCGACGACCTTCCCGTCGCGAAGGATCGCCACCGTGCGCGCGCCGTTGCTGGAGCGGATGGCGTAGGTGGGGACGACGAGCGCGCCCGTCACGTTCGCGACGCTGATGCTCACGGTCCCCGACATCCCGGCGCGGATCCGCGGATCGGGATGGTCGATGGTCACGTCGATGCCGTAGACCGGGACGCCCTGCTGGATCGTCGCGACCGGGTCGAGCGTCGTGACGTGCCCGGTCACGGGTGACGCGGACCGCACGGCGTCGATCGTGACGGTCGCCGTCTGGCCGACCTGGAGCTCCGCGACGTCGGTCTCGCCCACGTTCCCGTGCAGCGTCACGCTCGAGGTGTCGAGCAGGTCGACGAGCGGCGCGCCGGCGGCGACGAGCTCGCCGGGCTGGGCGGAGATCTGGGCCACGACGCCCGCGGTCGGCGCGACGAGGGCCGCGCTCGCGAGGTCGCTGGTGGCCTTGTCGAGGGCCGCCTGCGCCGAGAGGACGCCCGCGTATGCGGCGGCGACGTCGAACGAGCGCGCCGGCGCTCCCGTCTTCGCCAGCATCGCCGCGGCGGAGTCGTACGCGTTCTGCGCGCCGACGACGGCGCTGTCGCCGCTCTGCTGCGCGCCCACGAGCGCCTGCTGCGCCGAGAGGTACGTCCCGCCCACCGCGTCGGCGATGACCGACGCGTACGCCGTCATCTGGGCGAGCTTCCCCGTGAGGGTCGCGGCGAGCTGTCCGCTTCCCGTCGCCGCGGACTGGAAGCCGAGGAGGTCGGCGCGCACCTTATCGAGGCTCGCGTCGATGCGGCTCGTGGACGAGTTGAGCGCTCCCTGCGCCGCCGCCGCGCTCGTCGCGGCCGCCGTCACTTGCGCGGAAGCCGCGGCCAGGGCCGCGGACAGCTGCGTCGTCGCGTTCGTGTACGCGAGGAGCGCGGACTGGTACTGCGTCGCCGCGCCGGAGGTGTCGACCCCCCGCGCGACCGCGTCGTCGAACTGGAGCCAGGCCGCGATGACGCCGTCGCGGGCCGACCGCCACTGGTCGAGCGCGTTCGAGATCTGCTGTCCGTCGCTCTGAGCGTTCCCGAGCGCGGCGTCCGCCTGGCCGATCGCGGCCTTCGCCGCCGTGATGTCGGCCGTCGACATCGAGGTGAAGTCGACGAGCGCCTGGGCCAGCGCGGCGCGGGACCCGCCGAACGACGAGGTGAAGGTGCCGACGTCGGAGACGACCCCGTCCCCGAGCACCTGGAACCCCGTCTGCGACGAGGCGTACGCGGTCCGCAGCTTGGTGAACGAGATCTGCGCCGAGGCGAGCTGGGCCGCGGTCGCGCTCTTCGTCGCCGCCAGCGTGCGCTCGGCGTTGTCGACGCTCTGCTGCGCGATCGCCACGTCCTGCGGCGCGGCGCCGGCGACGACGAGGTCGTACTTCGCCTGCGCCCCGCTCAGCCCCGCCTTGGCCTGCGCCACGGCGATCTCGAGGTCGCTGCCCTCGAGGCGCGCGAGGGGCTGGCCCGCCGTGACCTTGTCGCCGACGGAGACGAGCTTGGACGCCACGCGGCCGGGGATCTTGAACGAGACGTGCGTCTCGGTCGCCGCTCTCACCGCGCCGGTGATGCTGACCACGTCGTTCACGTTCGCGCGGCGGACGGGGACGGTGCGGTACGCCGGCGACGCGGAGGCGGCGAAGATCCGCGTGGCCCCGAACGCGAGCACGACGACGGCGACGATGGCTCCGACGAGACGCGCCCTACTGGACATGGATCGTCACCTCGGCGCTCTCGCCGACGGCAAGGCCCGCGGCCATGGCCTCGGGGTCGAGCCGGATCCTCACCGGAACGAGCTGGCCGACCTTCGTGAACTGCCCGCCGGTGTTGCTCGTGGGCAGGATCGAGAACGTCGACTGCGTCGCCTGCGCGATGGCCTCGACCTGACCCGCGATGCGCACGCCGGGGATCGCGTCGACGCTCACGTCCACGCGCTGGCCGACGCGCAGGCGGTGGACGTCCTGCTCGCTGACGTTGGCGGTGACCCAGAGGTCGGCGACGTCCGCGACGACCGCGAGCGGCACCCCGGGCGAGACGAGCTGCCCGGCGACGGCCGTGCTCTGCACGACGACGCCCGCCGCGGGCGCCTTCACGTCCACGTACGTCGCGGGCGCGCCCGGCACCGCGGCGCCCTCGACGCGGATGGCGCCGAGGAGCGTCCCGGCACGGACCGTCTGCCCGACGTAGGCGTTCCACGTGAGCAGCTTCCCCGCGGCGACGGAGGAGACGCTGACGACGTCCCCGGCGACCGCCGCGTTGTCCGTGCGGACGTAGTGCTCGTCGTCCCACACGAGGTAGGCCGCGACCGCGGCCGCCACGACGAGGCCGACGCCGAGGACGACCGTGACCAGACGCCGCGCGCGCCGCGGCGCCCGCGTCGGAGCGCCGCTGGGTGCCGTCGCGTTCGGCGCGCTCGCGGGCGACACCTCCCAAGGCGTCGCGGGCGCGCGCTCGACCTCGGTCACGCCGTCGGGAGTGCTCACGGGTCCCCCTGTCCATCGACCGATCACCCGGCCGTTCGTTGAGGAGACGACTATATTGCGATCGTGCAAGCAACGGCGCACGGGAGCCTGCTCGACACGGCCTCGATGGTGCGGCTGCGCCGCGCCTGGCTCCGCGAGATCTGGCGCGTCCTCCTGGTGGAGCTGGGGGACCTGTCCCTCGCGCAGGCCGCCGCGCTTTTCTACGTGGAGAACGAGGACGAAGCGACGGTCCACGCGGTCGCGGCGGGGATCCACCGCTCCCTCTCGGCGACGAGCCGCGTCGTGGACGGGCTCGTGCGGCTCGGGCTGCTCGACCGGCGTGAGGACCCGCGCGACCGGCGCTCGAAGCGCGTCCGCCTGACGCGCAAAGGCGCCGGTATCTTCGAGCGCATGGAGCGCCGTCGCCGCGAGCGCGTCGCCCGATTCCGCGGCCTCCTCAGCTCGCGCGAGAAGCGCCAGGTGGAGGGGATCCTCGAGCGCTTCCTCGAGGCGCTCATCGGCGAGAGCGAGGCCGCCGCGGACTGAGGCGGGGTCAGACCTCGCGCGCGCGGAAGCTCCACGTCGCGGCGGCGAAGACCACGACGATCCAGGCCACCGCCCAAACGTCGAACGCGGCCGCCGGTGGGGCCGGGGCGTAGAAGGGATTCGCCGCGGCCGCGGGCCCCGCGAGGCGCGCCGCGATGAAGAACGATCCGGGCTCGAGCGCGTGGACGGCGCCCCGCCACAGGCCGTCGGTGGGCAGGATGAGCTTCACGATGGTGCCGACGCGCACGAGCGTGTCGTTCCCCAGGATCTCCCCGACGCCGCCGACGATGCCGGCGATCCACGTCATCCCGAAGAGGACGAGGGCGACGACCCCTCCGACCATCCCGGACAGCCGCGTGCTGAGCGCGAGCCCGAGGGTGAGGAGGACGAGCGACTCCGCGTAAAGGAACAGGACCGCGACGGGCGGCGACGGCGGAGCGTAGCCGATCGCCAGACGGATCACGACGAGCTCGCACGCGATGCTCCCGGCGGCGTACACGAGCAGCAATATCGCGAGCCCTATCCACTTGCCCGCGACGTACTCGAGGCGAGAGATCGGGCGAGCCAGGACGGCGAGCGCGATCCCCGATTCGGCTTCCCCGGAGATCGCCGGCGCGGCCACGAAGACGGCCGACAGCGCGAGGACGAAGCTGAACATGAACGCGACCAGGATCGTGAGCTGCGCGGCGACGAGCGTGATCTGGTCGGGGGTGAGCGGGACGGTCCCCACCGACGGGATGCGGGCGAAGCCCCATCCGGTGAGGACGACCGCGAGGAGCGTCAGGCCGATGACGGCGAGGATGAGCCGTCGGCGGGCCGCCTCGACGAGGACGAGGCGCGCGGTGACGAGCATCTAGTGCCGCTCGCCGAGGATCTGCAGGAAGCGATCCTCGAGCGTCTGCTGCACCGGCTCGACGGAGTACACGCGCGCGCCGCCGCGCACGAGCGTTCCCACCAGCAGGGGAACGCGCTCGATGTCGACGCCGTGGGCGACGAGACGGTCGCCGTCGCCTTCGAGCGCGAAGCCTTGCCGCGCGGCCTCCGCGCGCACGTCGACGCTGACGTCCGCCGCCCGGACGCGCACCGAGTCGGAGCGCAGCAGCTCGGCGAGCGTCCCCTGCGCCACGACCTTGCCGTGGTCGACGACGGCGACCCGATCGCACACCTGCTCGACCTCGCTGAGGAGGTGCGAGTTGAGGAAGACGGTCGTCCCTCGCGCCCGGAGCGAGCGCAGGATCTCTCGCACGTCGTGCCGGCCGACCGGGTCGAGCGCGGAGGTCGGCTCGTCGAGGACGACGACCTCGGGCGAGCCGAGCAGGGCGACCGCGAGCCCGAGCCGCTGCTGCATGCCCTTCGAGAAGCCCTCGACGCGGTCGCCCGCGCGCTCCGCGAGGCCGACGGTGCGCAGGGCGGCGTCGATCTGCGCGCCCCATGGGCGCTCGAGGCGCGCCAGCTCGCAGTGGACGGCGAGCACCTCGCGTGCGGAGAGCCAGCCGGGGTAGCGGAAGAGCTCGGGAAGATAGCCGACGCGCCGTCGCGCGGCGCGATGCGCGGGCTCGTCCGAGACCGGCGCGCCGAGGACGACCGCGTCGCCGGACGTCGGACGCGCCAGCCCGAGCAGGAGCTTCACCGCGGTCGTCTTCCCCGCGCCGTTCGGGCCGAGGAACCCGAAGACCGAGCCGGCCTCCACGCGCATGCTGAGGCCGGCGAGCGCGGTGATGCGTCCATACCGCTTGGTGAGCTCGACCGTCTCGATCGGCGCGGAGCTCGCGGTCATCGGCAGCAGGTTAGTGCTCAGCGGAGGCCGTTCACCAGCGCGAGGAGATCGCTCTGCGAGAGCGTGCCCGCCGCCGCGCACACGTACCCATGCTCGAGCCAGAACACCGCCGCGTGCGTCCCCGTCGTCACGAGGTATCCCTGCGTGCCGCGGACGGTCACGGCCTGGGCCTCTTGCGGGTCGACGCCGATCGGGAGCATGAGCGTGCGGACGGGATCGCCGATCGCGCGGATCTGCGCCGCGAGCGCCGGCGGCACGCCGGGCTGCGCGAGCGCGTAATCGCGGAGCTCGTTCACCGTCGCGCCGTTCGAGGTGACGACGGGCGCCTTCGCCTGCACGAGGATGAGGCCGCTCTGCGACAGCGGCGTCGCGTCCGGCGCGCTCGCCGACGCTCCGCCGTAGCGCTGCACGACCGCCGGTCCACCGGTCATCGTGAGGGTCGTCGAGGCGACGTCGGCGGGCATCGGCGGCGCCGTCCGGCCGGCCTTCGCCGCCGCGGCCTGCGCCTTGGCCTCATCGAAGCGGAACGTCGCCTTCGCCTCGGGCATGACGGCGAAGCGCACCGCGGACGGGACGCCCGCGGGCAGCGACGACGGCACGAGCGCGGTGAAGCCGCTCTCGGCAGTGGCCGCCGACGCGTCCGCGACCTGGTGGAACGATGGCTTCTCGATCCACGTGAGCGTGCCGTACTCGCTCGGGTCGGGGACACCCGAGAGCTCGCCCGGGCTGACCTGCACGGTCGCGATCCGCTGCGGCTCGAAGACGGTGAGGATCGTGTCGGCCACGCCGCTGACGCTGAGGGCGAGGACGATGACGACGGCGCCGAGCACGGCCGCGAGCGGACGCGACCACGGACGCGTGACGAGGCGCGCGACCCGATCGGTCCAGCGCGGCGCCGCGACGACGCGGTCGCGCGCGGCGCGCTCACGGAGCCGCGCGAGCGCGGCGGGGGCGTCGAAGGCGGGAATGGGCGTCGTCAGGAGCTTCTCATCGCGCGGGTCCATCGAGCACCTCTTTCTTGAACGCTTCCTGCGCGCGGCGCAGGCGCGTGCCGACCTGGTCGGCCTTGATGTCGAGAGCGGACGCGACCTCGGCGTAGCTGAGGCCGCTGTAGCGGAGGGCGAGGAGCGATGCGCTCTCGCGCGGGAGCCGCGCCAGCGCCGCGCGCACTTCGGCGCGCCGCTCGGCGAGGATCGCCTCTTCCTCAGGATCGACGGCGCGGTCGCTCTCGCGGCCGACGGCCGCCTCGCGGCGCTCGCGCCGCTTGCCGCCGCGCGCCGCGTTGAGCGCGAGGTGCGCCGCGGCGCGGTGCAGCCACGGCGCGGCGTAGGACGCCGCCGGATCCTGCCGCCGGTAGAAGGAGAGGAACGCGTCTTGCGCCACGTCCTCCGCCTCGTCGCGGTCGCCGAGCACGCGGAAGGCGATGGCGGCGACGCGGGCGTATTCCCGGAGGAAGAGCCGCTCGAAGCCGGCCGGCAGCGGCGCGGACGTCACGGCGCGCAGCCTACCGGCGTACGCGGTCTCGGCTTCCATCTACACCCAAAGCACCGCGCCGCCGCGGAATGTGGCGATCAGGCCCCGCCGTCGGCGCGGACGAGGTCGACGAGCCGAGCGAGCGTGTCCTCGTCCGTCTGCGGCAGCACGCCGTGGCCGAGGTTGAAGACGTGGCCGGGACGGCCGCCGGCGCGGCGCAGGACGTCGCGCGCGCGCGCGGCCACCACGTCGAACGGCGCCAGGCACGCGCCGGGATCGAGATTGCCCTGGATGCCCACGTTCGGGCCGGCCGCGCTCCACGCCTCGTCGAGCGGGATCCGCCAGTCGACGCTCACCACCTCGCACTCCGCGCGGGCCAGGAGCGGGACGAGGGCCGGGTTCCCCGTCGCGAAATGGATGCGCGGCACGCCGAGGTCGGCGAGCGACGAGAGGATCCGCCGCGAGTAGGGCAGTACGGCGCGCTCGTAGTCGTCGGGCGCGAGCGCTCCGGCCCACGAGTCGAAGAGCTGCACGACCTGCGCGCCCGCCTCGATCTGCGCGCGGAGATAGCGCGCGAGCACGTCGGAGATCCGAGCCATGAGCGCGTGCCACAGCTCGGGCTCGCCGAAGAGCATCGCCTTGGTGCGGACGTGCTCACGCGACGGACGGCCCTCGACGAGGTACGAGGCGAGCGTGAAGGGCGCGCCCGCGAATCCGATGAGCGCGACGCGCGCGGGCAGCGACCGGCGCAGCTCGCGGATCGCCTCGAACAGGTACGGCGTCGCCTCCGCCGCCTCGATCACGCGGATGGCCTCGACGTCGGCGCGCGTGCGAATGGGACGATCGACGATCGGACCGACGCTCGGCTCGATGCGGAAGGGGATGCCCATCCCCTCGAGCGGAAGCATGATGTCGGCGTAGAGGACGGCCGCGTCGACGCCGAGGCGCTCGACCGGCAGCGTCGTCACCCGCGCGCACAGCTCCGGGGTGCGCGCCATCTCGAGCATCCCGTAGCGCTCGCGGAGCGCGCGATATCCGGCGAGGCACCGGCCGGCCTGACGCATGAACCACACCGGCGTGCGCTCCGTTCGCTCGCGGCGGCAGGCGCGCACGAGGAGAGGCTCGCGCGCCTCGCCCGGCGCGCGCGTCGGATCCTCGACGGCCTTCATGCCGGGACGCGCGCCTCCACGCCGTCGATCTGGTCGAGGGCGCGCTCGAGCGGCATCGTCGCGCCGACGAAGATCGGCGTCTCGCGCTCGGTGTACGAGGAGGACTCCGTCTCGCGGAGATCGGCGACGAGCGCGAGGAAGCGGCGCGGGTCGTCGCCCTCGAACGCGACGACGAACTCCTGGTCGTCGATGCCGAAGCTGTACCCGGTATGGATGCGGATGTCGGGATACCGGTGGCCGACCTCGAAGTGCTTGGCCATGATCCGCGTCCGTTCCTGCGTGCTCAACGAGTACCACGAGCGCTTCTTCACCATCGGGTACACGAAGAGGTACGCCTTGTCGTCGAGCGGCCCGGCCTCGGTCCGCACCTGCTCGCTGTCGGCGTGCGCGTGGTCGCCGAGATACGGCGAGCGGCGGCGCGCCGCGAGATACGCGTACGGCCGCGTGCTGTAGCTCCACAGACGCGTGCCGGCAAGACGCGTCTCGAGCGCGCGGATGCCCTCGAGGTCGTCGGCCACGACCCACAGGAGCACGTCGGCGTCGGCGCGCGTGCCGACGAGCGAGTACGCGTGAACGCTGACCCCGTCCAGCCGCGCCGCGTCGACGAGCTCGCGCTTCTGCGCGGCGCGCTCGTCGTCGGGGAGCCGCCGCCACTCCGGCGCGACGGCGAGGGTGAGGTAGCGGTAGAGCTCGTTCATGTTCATGGGGTGACCTCCTTCAGGCTTGCGCGCGCCGCAGTGACGATCTCCTCGAGCGCGGGATCGTCGTGCGCGAGCGAAAGGAACCAGCACTCGAACTGCGAAGGCGGGAGCATGACGCCGCGCGCGAGCATCGCGCGGTGGAACGCCGCGAAACGCTCGCGGTCGCTCGTCATCGCATCGTCCTCGTTGCGCACCGCGCGGTCGGTGAAGAAGAGAGTGAGCAGCGACCCGGCGCGCTGGACGCGCGCCCGCGCGCCACTTTCGCGGATCGCGTCGTCGAGGGCGGCCTCGAGCCATGCGCCGGCGGCCTCGAGGCGTGCGTACGCCGCGCCGTCGAGGAGACGGAGCGTCGCGAGGCCGGCGGCCATCGCCAGCGGATTCCCGGAGAGCGTGCCCGCCTGGTACATCGCCCCCAGCGGCGCGACCCGCGACATGAGCGATCGCGAGGCGCCGTACGCGCCGACGGGCAGCCCGCCGCCGATGACCTTGCCGAACGTCGTGATGTCGGGCCGCACGCGGACGATCGACTGCGCGCCGCCGCGCGCGAGGCGGAAGCCGGTGATGACCTCGTCGAAGACGAGAAGAGCGCCGGTCGCGTCGGCGATGCGCCGCAGCTCGTCGAGGAAGCCGGGCTCGGGCGGGACGCAGCCCATGTTCCCCGCGTACGGCTCGACGACGATCGCGGCGAGCGGGACGCGCTGGGCGATCTCGCGGACCGCGGCGGCGTCGTTGTACGCCGCCGTGATCGTGTCCGCCGCGGTCTGCGGCGTCACGCCGGCCGAGCCGGGGAGCCCGAGGGTCGCGAGCCCCGACCCCGCCTTCGCGAGCAGCGCGTCGGCGTGGCCGTGGTAGCAGCCCGCGAACTTGAGGATGGCCGCCCGCCCGGTCGCCGCGCGCGCGAGGCGGAGCGCGCTCATCGTCGCCTCCGTGCCCGAGGAGACGAAGCGGATCATCTCGACGCTGGGGACCGCGGAGACGATCTCCGACGCGAGCTCGACCTCGAGCGGCGTGGGCGCGCCGTACGACGTCCCCAGCCGCGCCTGCGCCTCGATCGCGCGCACGACGTCGGGATGCGCGTGCCCGGCGATGAGCGGACCCCACGAGCACACCAGGTCGAGGAACATGCGGCCGTCCGCGTCGCGCACGCGGCAGCCCTCGCCGGCGACGACGAACGGCGGATGGCCGCCGACGGCGCGGTAGGCGCGCACCGGACTCGATACGCCGCCGGGCATGAGCGCTTCCGCGCGCGCGAGGAGCTCTTCGTTGCGGGTGACCGATGTCGTGCTCATGACCTGCTCAGGCTCGCGGCTTCGCCGCGCGCTTGGTCGGTGCGCTCGCTCGACCGGCGGAGCCGGATCTCGCTCGCTGCTCTTTCATCCTTCGTCTCCCGTGAGAGGATCTCCTGGGCCGCGGCCTGGCCCTGCGCGATGCAGTCGGGGACGCCGGTGCCGCGGTACGCGGCACCCGCGAGCGCGATGCCCGGGAGCGGCGCGAGCGCGGCGGCGATGCACGCGAGCCTCTCGAGGTGCCCGACGCTGTAGCGCGGCATCGCGCCGTCCCACACGGCCGTGCGCGCGAGCAGCGGCGCGCCCTCGATCCCCATGGCGCGCGCGAGGGAGCGATGGGCGACGTCGACGAGCTCGTCGGGCCCGCGCCGGAGGAGCCCGTCGGCGCGGATCGTCGCGCGCATGAGCACCGTCCCGTCGGGCGCGCGGTCGCTCCACTTCGACGACGTCCAGGTGCAGGCGACGATGGGGAGAGCGCCTTCGGGGACGAGGAAGCCGTGCCCCGTGAGCGGACGCCGCAGCCGCCGCTCCTCGTACGCGAGCGACACGCCCGCCGTCCCGCGGTACGCGATCGTCCGCAGCGCCTCCGCCGCGCCGGGAGCGACGTTCCCGAGCGCGCGCGCCGCCGCGGCCGCCGGGGTCGCGATGACGACGCCGTCCGCGTCCACGACCGTCCCGTCGCCGAGGCGCGCGACGTAGCGCGCGCCCGACCGCTCGACGCTCTCGAGCGGCGTCCCCAGGCGCACCTCCGCCGGCGCGAGCCGCGACGCGAGCGCGTCGACGAGCGATCCCATCCCGCGTCGCAGCGTCACGACCTGCGGGCCGGCGGGCGCCGCGCTCCGCGTGGCCCGCGCGGCGAGGCCGGCGCGGACGAGGCTGCCGTGCCGCGCGAGCGCGTCGCGCAGGCGCGGCATGAGCGCGTCGAGGCTCAGCTCGTCGACGGCGAGGCCGTAGATGGCCGAGACGAGCGGTCCGGCGAGGCGGTCGACGACCGGGTCGCCGAACCGGCGACGCAGCACCGCCCCGATCGCGACGTCGCCGCTCGGCGGGGCCGCGGGCATCGCGACCTCCGCGGCCGCGCGCAGCTTCTCCAGCGGCGAGAACAGCGGGCTCAGGAGGAAGGGAACGAAGCGCGTCGGGATGCCGAGGCCCGTTCCGGCGGGGATGGGGAGAAGGCGATCGCGATGCCAGATGAACACGTCCTCGGGCTTCTTCGGCGCCATCACCTCGGCGCCGAGGCCGAGCTCGCGGGCGAGGTCGAGCGCGGCGGTGCGGAGCGTGAGGAACGAGTCCGGCCCGCGCTCGATGGTGAAGCCGTCAACGCGCTCGGTCGCGATCTTGCCCCCGAGCGACGGTCCGCTCTCGACGAGGACGACGTCGGCGCCGGAGCGGACGAGCGCGTGCGCGGCCGCGAGCCCGGCGATGCCGCCGCCGGCGACGAGCACCCTCACGACGGGCGCGACTCCCACGCGACCGCGTCCGCCGGCGGGACGTAGGGGCAGAGCGGATCGCTCGCGAGCGCGTCACCGGTCCGCGCGAACGCGCGCGCGCGCGAGCCGCCGCAGATCGCGGCGTAAGGGCAGCGCCCGCACTTCCCGGCGAAGGAGCGCGCGTCACGGAGCGCGACGAAGAGCGGGTGCGCGCGGTAGACGTCGACGAGCGACGCGCTGCGCACGTCGCCGCAGGGGATCGGCAGGAAGCCCGACGGATGGATGGCGCCGTCGTGGGCGACGAACACGATGCCGTTGCCGTCGCGGACGCCGAAGCCGCGCCCGACCGGGGTCTTCTCGATGGCGTCGCGGTCCATGCCCGCGCGCTCCATCCGCGCGATGGCGACGCGGCGGTAGTGCATCGCCTCGGTCGTCTTGATGGGGAAGGGCGACGTCCCTTCGAGGTCGAGCAGCCAGCGGAACAGCCGCTCCGAGCGGACCGGGCTCACCTCGCCGAGGACGGCCCCGCGGCCGACGCCGATGAGGAAGAAGAGGCTCCAGCGCATGATGTCGAGCCCGCGCAGGAGGCCGTGGATCGCCGGCAGGTCGTCGGCGGTCTCGTCCGTCACCAGCGTGTTCACCTGGAGCGGGATGCCCGCCGCGCGGATCGCGCGGGCGGCGCGCTGCGTGGACGCGAACGTCCCGGGCACGCCGCGGAACCCGTCGTGGAGCGCGGCCGTCGAGCCGTCGAGGCTGAGCGACATCGACTGGACGGCCGAGGCCTTGAGCTCCGCGAGCAGCTCGGGCGTGAGGTCGTCCGTCGCGCTCGGCGAGACCGACGTCCCCACGCCGCGCGCGGTCGCGGCGCGCACGAGCGTCACGAGGTCGTCGCGGCGCAGGGGGTCACCGCCGGTGAGCACGACGTGCGGGTACGGCCGTCCGAACGCGGCGATCTGGTCGAACAGGCGCTCCCCTTCCGCCGTCGTCAGCTCGCGGTCGCTGCGCTGCGCGACGGCCTCGGCGCGGCAGTGCCGGCAGGCGAGGGGGCAGGCGCGCGTCATCTCCCAGTACACGAGCATCGGAGCGCGGTCGAACACGTAGCGCGTCGGACGAACGGAGCCGAGCGGCAGCGGCATGGTCGTCATGCGGATACCTCCTGGGCGAGCGCGGACTGCGCGACGTCGGCGAGGGCGGCGACGAACACGGGGTCGTCGTTCATCGCGCGCGCGCGCTCGAGGCGCATGCCGAGCGAGCGCGCCACGCCGCGGGCCTCGACGTCGACGTCGTACAGCACCTCGAGGTGATCGGCCACGAACCCGACCGGGCACACGACGACCTCGCGCGCGCCGGCCGCGGCGACGCGGCGGATCTCCGCCACAAGGTCGGGCCCGATCCAGCGGTCCGCGGTGCGGCCCGCGCTCTGGAAGGCGACGTCGCAGCGCTCGACCCCGAGCTCCTCCGCGACGAGCGCGCCCGTCGCGGCGACCTCGTGCGCGTACGGGTCCGTCCCGCCAGCGCCGCGCTCGGGAAGGCTGTGCGCGGTGAAGAAGACGTGCGCCGTCGCCGGATCGTCGCAGCGCGCGAGCGCCTCGCGCGTCGCCGCGGCCATCGCCTCGATGAGGCGCGGCTGGTCGTGCCACGACCGCACGACGGTCGCGCGCGGCCCCGTCGGCGCCGCCGCCGCGGCCTCCTCGACCGCGCGACCGTAGGTCTGCTCGTTGAACGTCGAGTGCTGCGGCGCGAGCGCGATGGCGACGACGTGATCGACGCCGTCCGCGGCCATGCGCCGGATGACGTCGGCGACGTACGGCGCGATGTGCTTCATGCCGCAGTACACCGGCGCCGGCCGGCCGCGGCGCGCGAGCTCCGCCGCGAGAGCGGCGCGCTGCCGCTCGACGATGGCCGAGAGCGGCGATCCGCCGCCGATCGCGCGGTAGCGTCCGAGGAGCTCCTCGAGGAGCGCCGGCGGCGGCGGGCTGCCGCGGCGGATGTCGGTGTAATAGGCCGCGACCTGGTCGAGGCGCTCCGGGGCGCCGTAGGCCATGAGGAGGACGCCGGGGCCGCTCATGCGAGCCACGCCGCCGCGTCGAGGGCGAAGTAGGTGACGATCGTCCCCGCTCCCGCGCGCGCGATCGCGGTCAGCGACTCGAGCGCCGCTCGCCGCAGGTCGATCCAGCCGCGTTCCGCGGCGGCGTGGAGCGCCGCGTACTCGCCGCTCACCTGATACGCCGCGATGGGGACGTCGAAGCGCGCTCGCGCCGCGGCGATGACGTCGAGGTACGGACCCGCGGGCTTGACCATCACGACGTCGGCGCCCTCGTCGACGTCGGCGGCGATCTCCGCGAGCGCTTCACGCGCGTTCGGCGGATCCATCTGATAGCCGCTGCGGTCGCCGAACTGCGGCGCGCAGTCGGCGGCCTCGCGGAACGGGCCGTAAAAGGCGGACGCGAACTTCGCGGCGTACGACATGACCGCCGTCTCCGCCCGTCCGGCGCGGTCGAGCGCGTCGCGGATGGCGGCGACGCGTCCGTCCATCATGTCGGACGGCGCGATCACGTCCGCTCCGGCGTCGGCGCACGCGAGCGCCGCGTCGGCGAGCAGCGGGAGCGTCGCGTCGTTGTCGATCCCGCCGTCGGGGGTGAGGATGCCGCAGTGCCCGTGCGTCGTGTACTCGCACAGGCATACGTCCGCGATGAGCGCGAGGCCGGCCGCACGCGCGCGGATCGCGCGCAGCGCCGAGGGGACGGGGCCGAGCGGGTCCGCCGCGGCGCGCCCGTCGCCCTTCTCGTCGGGGAGGCCGAAGAGCAGGAGACCGCCCACGCCGGCCGCCGCCGCGCGCTCGGCGATCTCGGCCGCGCGCTCGGCCGGCCAGCGCAGGTGGCCGGGCAGCGACGTGATCGGCGTCGGCTCGGACGCGCGCGCGTCGACGAAGATCGGGAGGACGAGCGAGCGCGGATCGAGGCGCGTCTCGCGCACCAGGCCGCGGAGCGCGGCGGTGCGGCGCATGCGGTGAAAGCGGCGGAATGCGGACGGCGCGCGCGCGGGTGCCAGCGTCATGAGCGGACCTCCTCTCGCGGGGACGGGATCGCGCGGGCGATCGACGCGGCGTCCGGCGCCTCGGCGACGACGGGGGTCACGCCGACGCGGTCCCGCACGCGGCGAGCGGTGCGCGGGCCGATCGCGACGAACGACGCGCGCCGCAGGACGGCGGGACCGAGCGCGCCGAGGGCGTCGACGGCGCTCGGAGAGGCGACGACGACGGTCACCCCGTCGCGCTCGAGCGCGCGCTCGACCTCGGCGGGGTCGCCGGCGATCTCGGCGACGGTGCGGTAGGCGACGACGTCGCGCACGGTCGCGCCGCGCGCGGCGAGGATGTCGGGGAGCGTGCGCTCGGCGAGGTCGGACCGCGCGAGCAGGACGGTCCCGCTCGGGAGCGGAAGCTCGCGCGCGAGCGTCGCGCCGTCGGCGTGCGAGGCGACGAACCGGACGCGCAGGCCCACGCGCGAGGCGTGTTCGGCGGTCGTCTCGCCGACGGCCGCGACGGGACAGGGGATCGACGACGGCGCGCGGACCGCGGTCACGGCGTCCACTCCCGAGCGGCTGGTGACGACGAGCAGGTCGCCCGGCGCGAGAGCGGCGACCGCCGACGCGAGCTCGCTCGGATCCTCGAGCGGCGCGACGCGTACGCACGGCAGCTCGAGCACCCGCGCGCCGCGCTCGCCCAGCGCCTCCGCGAGCGCCTCGTTGTCCTCGTGCCGTCGCGTCAGCACGACGGTCGCGCCGAGCAGGTCCCTAGGCATGGACGCCCGCCTCGAGCGCGGCGGCGCACTCGCGGGCGAGCGCGAGCGGATCGTCCCCGCTCGCATGGGCCCGCAGCATGCGTCCGTCGCGCGGGAGCGCCGCGTCGAGGACGATGCGGTCGCCGTCGACGCGTGCGTAGGTGCCGAGCGGGATCTCGCAGCTCGCGCCGAGCAGCCGCAGCAGCTCGCGCTCCGCCTCGACGGCGCGGCGCGTCGGCGCGTGGTCGAGCCGCCCGAGCAGCGCGCGCGTCTCCTCGTCGTCGGCGCGGCACTGGACCGCGAGTGCGCCCTGCCCCGGCGCGGGCGGGCACTCGCGGGGATCGAGGATCTCCGCGGCGGCGACCGCGATGTCGAGCCGGCGGAGCCCCGCGAGCGCGAGGATCGTCGCGTCGTACTCCCCGGAGCGCACCTTGGCCATGCGCGTGTCGACGTTCCCGCGGATCGGCCGCGTCACGACGTCGGGTCGCAGCGCGCGCAGGAAGGCGTCGCGGCGCGGGCTCGACGTCCCGACGAGCGCCCCCTGTGGCAGCGTCGCGATCCCGCCGCGCGACCGGGTCACCAGGACGTCGCGCGGGTCCTCGCGCTGGGGGACCGCGGCGATGACGAGCCCCGGCCGTTCCTCCGTCGGAAGGTCCTTCAGCGAGTGCACCGCGACGTCGATCTCGCCCCGCCGCAGCGCGTCTTCGATCGCGGTCACGAAGACGCCGTCGCCGAGCTCGGGGATCGGACGATCGCTCGCGTCGCCGGCGGTCCGGACGACGCGCACCTCGGCGTCGACGCCCACGGCGCGCGCGACGAGGTCCGTCTGAGCGCGCGCGAGCGCGCTCCCGCGGGTCCCGATGCGCAGGGTCACGAGCGCACGCCCGCGGTGTCGTCGCTCTCGAGGCCGAAGAGACGGCGCGCGGCGCGCTCCGCCTCGGGCCGCCCGCGCATGCGGACGGTCGGCTCGTGAAGCAGCGCGTGGGTGAGGCCGCTCGCGAGCGACGCCACGACCTCGCGGTCGCGCTCGCTCAGGTGTCCAAGGTGCTTCATCGCGCGCTCGAGCTGGCGCGCGCGGATCTCGTTGGCGCGCTCACGCAGCGCGCGGATGGTGTCCGCGCTCTCGCGCTCGCGCAGCCACGACGTGAACGAGGCCGTCTCCGCGGCACAGCGTTCCGTCGCCGCCGCGACCGCCGCGGCCGGGACCGCCGACGCCTCGCCGGCGGCGAGGTGGTCGACGTCGCGGTACAGGAGCCCGGGGAGATCTCGCGCGTCCTCGGCGATGCTGCGCGGGACGGCGATGTCGACCAGGACGAGCGGGCGGCACGCCGCGCGCTCCGCGAGGAGCTCGCGCGTGAGGAGGCTCCCGCGCGTATCGGCCGCGGAGATGACCACGTCGGCGCGCTCGAGGCCGTCGGCGATGCGGTCGAGGCCGACCGCGTCGGCGTCGATGGGTCCGGCGAGGTCGGCCGCGCGGGCGGCGTCGCGGTTCGCGATGACGAGGCGCCCGACGCGGCTCGCGAGAGCGCGGGCCGCGAGCTTCCCGATCTCACCCGCGCCGACCACGAGAGCCGTCGCGCGCGTCGCGTCGGGAACGTGGCGGAGCGCCTCGTCGACGGCGAGCGATCCGATGGAGCGCCGGACCAGGCCGAGCTCGGTCGTCGTGCGGACGGTCCGCGCGAGGTGCAGCGCGCGCTGGAAGAGCCCGGCGAGGATCGGGTCGAGGCCGCCGGCGCGCGCCGTCTCGTAGGCCGCGCGCACCTGTCCGGCGATCTGACCTTCGCCGACGATGGCCGAGTCGAGCCCCGCGGCGACGTGGAAGAGGTGGGCCGCGGCTTTCCCGTCGACGAGGACGCGCGCCTCGGCGAGGACGTCATCGTCGCTCCCGAGACGGGACGCGATCTCGGCGCGCGGATCGGCGCCCGCGTCCACGACCGCGTAGAGCTCCACGCGGTGACAGGTGAGGAGACGCACCAGGTCGCGGCCCGGCGTCGCCGCGCCGGCGACGGCGGTCAGTCGCTCGCGCGCGTCCAGGGACGCGGTGCGCTGGTGGAGCAGGAGGGCGGCGAGGCGGCTCGGCACCGGATGCAAGGTTCCGACGACGCGGGGCGGCCATCAAGAGAAAATGGGACTTTTACCCATATTCGCCAAGAGTTACCGCTATTAGCGGATGCGGGTGAGCGGCGGCTCCTCGCACGGGGCGGCGGGCTCGTACCGCGGCCCTAGGCCCGAGGCACTACGACGCGAGTGCAGCCCCCGCCGACGCGCGAGACTGGCCGCGTGAGCGCCGCGAGCGAGAAGAAGGAGCGCCTCGCCTGGGTGGACCTCGAGATGACGGGCCTCGACCCGCGGACGTGCGTCATCGTCGAGATCGCCGTCGTGATCACCGAGCTGCGCGACCTCGAGCCGCTCGACCGGTACCACGCGGTCATCCACCAGCCCGAGTCCGTCGTCGCGGCCGCCACGCCGGTCGTGCAGCAGATGCACGCCCGCTCGGGGCTGTGGGACCGGATGCGCTCGTCGACCATCTCGGTCGCGGAGGCCGAGAGCGCGGCCCTCGAGCTGGCGTCGCGCTGGTGCGCGCCGCGGCAGGGCATCCTCGCCGGGAACTCCATCTGGCAGGACCGCCGGTTCCTCGCCGCGTACATGCCGCGCTTCGAGTCGTACCTCCACTACCGGCAGGTCGACGTGAGCAGCCTGAAGGTGCTCGCCGGTGCGTGGTACGGGCCGGATGCGGTGCCTGAGAAGTCCGACAAGCACACCGCGCTCGAGGACGTCGGCGAGTCCATCGCCGAGCTCGCGCACTACCGGAGGACGATCTTTCGCAGCGCCGCCGGCTGAGGTCGGGCCGCCGCGGGCGCCATAGCATCACCGCCGGGGATGAGAAGGCTGCGGTCGGCGCTCGCCGCGTTCGTCGTCGCCGCGGCTTGCGCGCCGCTGTCACCGACCGCGGCGGCGCCCAGCCATACGCAAGCGCCGAGCGCGGCCTCGCCGAGCGCGGGCGCGACCGTGCGTCCCGCGGCGCCGACGCCCTCCGGCGCCACGAGCGGCACGCCTCTGTCGGCGATCGGCCCCGCCGCGCCCATCGTCCCCACGCCGCGCCCGGCGCTCGGGCTGCCCGTCCTGAATGAGCCCTGCGCGGAGTGGCCGTCCGACGTGGCGACGCTGATGACGGAGCTGCCCCTGCCTCCTTCTGTCTGCCTCGTGCGCACGACGAGCGCGGCGGTCGGCCACCTCGTGTGCACCGTCTCCGGGTGCGTCCCCGTCGCGCAGGGGTGCGCCGATCAGGGCGACTGCCTCCAGGTGGTGGACGGCACGACGGCGCACTACGTCCTCGTGTTCATCCATCCGCCGGCGTCGCCCACGGCGCCCATCGGGGAGGCGTACACGATCACGCGCGTCCTCTGCCGGCTGCACCAGTACCGCTCGCTCACGGACATCGTCCTGCCGGGTGCGCCGCCGCCCGCGGGCGGATGGCTCGCGACGGTCGAGGCGCGCGAGTTCCGGAGCGCATTTGCCGCGTTCGAGACGACCGACGCCGCCGCCGCGCAGCGGTGGCGTCCCCAAGGGTCGGACTTCGAGGACTACGCCGACGTGTGCGCGGCCTGGTACTACCCCGCGGCGCGCGATCAGCGCGTGGCCGACGACCCGTCCCTGCTCGCGTTCGCGAAGAAGTGGCTGCCGCTGCCGCAGCGCTAGCCGAGCGCGTCCACGATGCGCCGCACGCGGTCGGGACAGATGTCGATCACTGGCCTAGCGTTATCGGTCGAGGCCCGTCTAGGGGTACTGGAGGAGCGAGATGAGCGAGATCATCGACGCCGTCCGCGCTCGCTACGCGGACAAGGCGCTGCAGATGGCCAAGACGCCGACCGCCGACGCCTGCTGCGGAGGCGCGAGCTGCGCGACGGACGAGGGAAGCGCGATCGACTCCGGCAACGCCTACGGCGCCGACGAGCTGAAGGCTGTCGGGATCGATCCGGCCGCCAGCCTGGGGTGCGGCAACCCGACCCTCCTCGCCGACCTCCATCCCGGAGAGACGGTCCTCGACCTCGGCTCGGGCGCGGGGCTGGACGTCCTGCTCTCGGCGCGGCGCGTCTCCCCCGGAGGGCACGCCTACGGCGTCGACATGACCGACGAGATGCTCGCCGTCGCGCGCGCGAACCAGCAGAAGGCGAAGGTCGGGAACGCCACGTTCCTCAAGGGCACCATCGAGGCCGTCCCGCTCCCCGACGCGTCGGTCGACGTGATCATCTCCAACTGCGTCATCAACCTCGCCGCCGACAAGGCCGTCGTGCTGCGCGAGGCGTACCGCGTCCTCCGTCCCGGCGGGCGCTTCGCCATCGCCGACATGGTCGCCCTCGAGGAGCTCACGTCGGAGGCGAAGCAGCGGCTCGACCTGTGGGCCGGCTGCATCGCGGGGACGATCCCGCGCGAGGCATACGTCGGTGAGCTGGTCGGCGCGGGGTTCGTCGACGTGGGCATCGAGACGACGCGCGAGATGGGACTGCCGGGGGTCGGCAAGATCGCGAGCGCGTACATCCGCGCCCGCAAGCCCTAGGGCTCGAGCCGCAGCACCTTCGGCGGATCTCCCGGCGCCCCCAAGCGGCTGATGAGCGCGCCGGACGGCGTAAGGAGCTCACGCACGGCGTTCACGACGTCGGCCGTGTCGAAGGGCTTCGCGATCCACGCGTCGGCCTTCGACTCGATGGCCGGCTCGAGCGACCGCGTGTAGGCGGAGACGACGAGGCAGGGCACGCCCCGCGCGCGCAGCGGGCGACAGAGGTCGGTACCGACGCCGTCGGGGAGCTGATAGTCGATGACGGCGAGATCGGGGAGGCCGAGCGTGTCCACGGCCTCGCGCGCACCCCGCAGCTCCGCGCGCGCAACGACGGCGAACCCCTCGTCCTCGAGGATCTGCCGCAGCAGCACTTCGATCGCCGCGTCGTCCTCGACGACGAGGACCGTCGGCGGACCTTCGGGGGCGTCCGTCACGTCCGCGTAAGCCTACGGGCCGCCAGGCGACCGACCGCTCGCGTCCGAGCCCGCGCCGCGCGTCAGCGTCCGAGCGGATCGACGATCACGCCGTCGAGCTTCGCCTCCCAGTGCACGTGCGGACCCGTGGTCGCGCCGGTCATGCCGATCGCGGCGACCGGCTCGCCGCGCGCGACGTGCTGGCCCACCTTCACCAGCGCGAGGGAGACGTGGTAGTCGCAGCTCTCGAGGCCGCCGGCGTGGAGGACGCAGACGGCGCGCCCGCCGACGGGCCGCCAGCCCACCCAGTCGACGATGCCGTCGTCCGCGGCGGTGATGAGCGAGCCGAACGGGGCCGCGACGTCGATGCCGCTGTGGGTGGCGGTGAGGAACTGCGTGAAGTACCCGATGACCGGTCGGACGAACCGCCGCGGATCGCCCTCGATGCGCGCTTGGTACGCGCGCGCGACGGGGTCGGCGCGCGAGGCGACGTGCGCGGGCCGCGTCCCGCAGCGATACACCTCGAGCGCCGTCTCGTAGAGGCCGTTGCGCATGACGCCCGCGAAGTAGCGGCCGTCCGGGCTGAACGTGCGGCTCCCGAGGACGTTGGGCAGCGTCGCCGTTCCCACGAGATCTTTCCCGTTCCACACCACGAAGCGGTCGAAGACGGTGCCGGCGGGCACGGTCGGCGAGACCTTGCCCATGAGGAGGTCGCGTCCGTCCGGCGTCCAACCGTGGACGGTGCCGGGGAAGGCGGAGAGCGGCGCGACGCCGTCGGCGCCGTTCGGGCCGCGCAGCTCGACGGTGTCGTCGGAGCGCACGAGGAGCGTCTCTCCGGTCGGCGACCACTCGGTGTACGTCGTGCCCGACGTCGCGAGCGGCGCGAGCTGGCCGGTCTTCACCACGCCCACGTACCGCTCGGCCGTCCCGTCCATCGAGTACCGCGTGAGAGAGAAGAGGACGCCGTCGGCGCTGAAGTCCGCGACGTCCCGCGGGTACACCGGCGTGTGGTCGTCGGACACCGTCGACACGACGACGTCCGCGCTCTCGGTCCACGCGTGGATCTCGTTGTCGCTCCAGTAGAGGAGCTGATCGCCCTCCCACCGCGTCGCGGGCTGGCTCGGATCCAGCGCGGTCAGGATCCGTCCGGACTTCACGATCAACAGCGCCCCGCGGTGCCAGTAGGAGAGGTACGTCCCCGTGTCCGACCACGTCGGGTCCTTGCCGGGTCCGAGCGCGGAGCTCGAGCCCGTCCCGAGGTCGAGGACGGACAGCAGCGGATCCTCCTGGAAACCGGTGACGGTGTCCGACGTCCGCGAGGTGAGGATGTGGGTGTACGCGAGGTGCGACGAGTCGGGGGACCAGCGCTCCTCGAGGGCTTGGCCGATCGCCGGGAGGGCGACGTGCTGCGTGCAGCTGAGCGGGTCGGCGCCTCCGATGTCCGCGACGTCATCGGTCTGCTCCGCCGCCGCGGTCGTCGCGAGGGTCGCGAGGGAGAAGACTCCGAGGATCAGCGCTGCAAGCAGACGACGGAGGAGGCCGCGTCGCACATCGTCGTAACCCGGGCAGCGCCGATCTCACACGCCGCGCGCGGCTGCTCGACGCGCATCTGATCCCGACCGGGGGCTCGCTTGTTCGGGGTCCGGCCAGTGCTACCGATCCGGCTTCTTCCAGCCGACCTTGAGCAGCATCGGCCCGTCCTGCGTGGGGAAGTACACCTGCCAGCCGTAGTAGCCGCGGAACGCGTCCGGATCGGCCTTCATCACGTCGGCGTAGCCCTCGATAGCCTTCACGTACGCGTCGGCGTGGTTGTACGCATAGAGCGCCTTCGCCATGTCGCCCGGGGCTCCCGCCGCCTTGAGGTACTTGCCCGCGGCGAGGATCGCGGCGTGCGGGTCGTTGACGTCGCCGTCGCCGTACGACGCCCACGTCGACGCGATGAACTGCATCGGCCCCTGCGCGCCCGCCGTCGAGAGCCCGCGGATGCGGCCCATCCGCGACTCCACGAGGTTGATCGACGCGAGGTAGTACCAGGGCACGCCGTACTTCGACTCGGCTTCGCGGTAGTAGCTCATGAGCTGGTCGGGCGAGGCGGGCGCGACGATCTGCCAGTCCGGAAGCGCCTTGGGGATCGGCCCGCTGAGCTTGCGCAGCTCCTTGCCCGCGTCGAGGCTGGCGCTCACCGCGGCGCGCTCCTTGTCGCTGAGTCCGGCGAGGACCTGATCCTTCCAGTCGGGGTAGTCCGCGAGGCGGCTGTACACGAGCTGCTCCAGATGCCCCATCCACACCAGCTGCACGCCGGTGACCATCGGATCGCGGATGGCCTGCTCGACCATGACGATCTGCTGCGCCAGTGCGGCGGGATCGTCCGCCGCGACCGGGTCCTTGGTCCAGTCGGGTGCGGGCGTGGGCGTCGGCTGCGGTGTCGCGGTCGGCGCCGGCGAGGGCGTCGCCGGCGCCGACGGTGAAGGCGTCGCGGACGTCGAGCTCGGTCGCTCGGCCTTCGGGACCGAGCTCGCGCCGCACGCCGTGGCCAGCGCGACGGCGACGAGGACGGGAAGCGCGCGCGTCACGAAGACCCTCACGGCGATGAGAGATAACGCCCGCGGCATGCCGACGGCGCGCCGCGCCACGGTGACAGAGCGGTGAGAGGGAACGCCCGCTCGGCCGCGCCGCTCACCGCCCGAGCGCGCGGAGAACGGCCTCCTTCGCGCCGCCCGACGCGCCGAGATGGACGGCGATCCCCATGCGCGCGAGCATCAGCTCCATCCCGCCGCCCATGTGGTGGGCGACGACGGCGCGAACGTGCTGTTCGCGCAGGAACGTCGCGATGCGCGCATGGTGCTGGCCCTCGGGACCGGCGTCGTGGAGGCGGCCCCACCCGACCTCGTGCTCCTGCCACTTCTCGATGCCCGCCTCGCCCACCTCCGCGACCGCGACGCGGTCGGCGCGCCCCCAGCGCGGGTCGACCGACCCGTCGCCGGAGACGGGGACGCAGACCGTCGTGCTCACGCCGGCACCGCATGCGCGTACTCACCGGGGACCGGTTCTCCCAGCCGCAGCGCGAGCGCTCCGGGCACCGCTACAAGGACAAGAGCGAGCCCGGCGAGCGACATCGGACCGAGCATCTCCGCCAGCGGTCCGCCGAGGAGCGGCAGAGCCACCGACGCGAGCCCGCCGGAGCTGTCCACGACGCCGATCGCGCGTCCGCGCTCGCTCACCGGCACAGTGTCGGCGATGAGCGCCGTTACCGCTACGTTGATGCACGACCAGCCGACGCCGACGAGCACGAGCCCGAGCGTCGCGATCGCGTATTCGGCGGTGAGCGGCACGAGGATCGCGCCGAAGCCCACGACCGCGAGGCCGACGAGGATCACGTTGCGGCGGCCGACGCGGTCGGCGAGACGGCCGAGCGGCAGCGAGAGGGCGTACATGCCGACGACGTGGAGCGACACGGCGATGGAGATCATGGTGAGCGCGTGTCCGTTGTGCGCCATGACGAGCGGCGTGAGCGCCATGAGCATGACCATCACGCCCTGCGCCGCGAACATCGAGAGGAAGGCGACCAGCAGCGGGTAGTGGCGCAGCCACGCGGTCACGCCGGCGCCCTCCGCGAGCATCGCGTCCGCGCGCTCCGCCGAGGGACGGTATCCCGGGTAGAAGCGGGCAAGGTCCGCCGCGATCGCCTTCGGGTCGGGGCGGATGAGCAGGACGAGCGCCATGCTCGGCACGACGACGAGGGGCACGAGGAACCACACGAGCGACGTCGGATCCGCGCCGAGCGACGGCGCGCCAGCCTGCGCCGCGCTGATGAGGATCGGCCCGCCGAACGCCCCGATGAGCGAGCCCGTGAGGACCAAGCCGAGGCCCTCGGCGCGCCGCTCGGGCAGGTACATGTCGGCGGCGGCCGTGCGCAGCTGCTGTCCGGCGCCGATGCCGAGGCCGAAGACGAGCAGAGCGACGAGGAAGAGCGGGAACGACAGCCTCCCGATGGCGGTGCCGAGCCCGAGCGCGCCGACGAGCGTGAGCGTCAGCCCCATCAGCAGTCCCGCCTTGCGGCCATGCGCGTCCATGACCCACCCGATGGGGTACGCGATGAGCAGCCGGGCCACGTAGATGAGGCTGCTCGCGAGGCCCGCGAGGAGCATCGATCCGAGGAGACGCTCGATCATGATCGCGCCCAGCGTGGGGACGAGCTGAGTCCCCGCGCCGACGAACGCCTGCGTCGACGCGAGCAGCATGGTGTTGCGGCGGATGAGAGGCGGGATGCGCTGCGTGCCGATCAATGTATCGGAGCGGCCGTGGCGCGCGCGGCGAGGTCGCGGATGACGTCGACGATCGTGTCAACGTCGGCGTCGGTCGTACGCCAGTTCACGATCGCCGGGCGGAACGCGACCTTCCCCGAGTAGCGCGTCGTGCCCACGTAGATGCGCCCGTCCTCGAGGAGCGCCGCGCCGACCCGCGTGTTGAGCTCGTTGAGCGCGCCTTCGTCGTCGAGGCCCTTCGGGTGGACGCGGAAGCACACGATGTTGAGCGGCACGTCGGCGAGACGCTCGAGCTCCGGCGAGGCGTCGACGCGCCGCGCGACGCGCTGCGCGAGATCGAGGTGGCGCTCGACCATCTCGCGGTAGCCGCGGCGGCCGTAGGCGCGGAGGGTCGCCCACACCGCGAGCCCGCGCGCGCGGCGCGACGCTTCCGGCCCGAGCACGCCGTACATGACGCCGGAGTCGGGAAGGTAGGGCGCGCCGATCCCGAAGATGGGCGGGAGCGCGGACGCGTCGCGGACGAACGCGAACCCGCAGTCGTAGGGGACGTTCAGCCACTTGTGCGCGTCGGCGATGACGGACCGCGCGCCCGCGATGCCGTCGACGAGGGGACGCGTGCGCGGGCTGACCGCGGCGAACAGGCCGAACGCGCCGTCGACGTGGAGCCACGCGCCGTGCCGTTCGGCGAGGTCGGCCATGAGCGCGATGGGGTCGAAGTCGCCGGCGTTGACCTCGCCGGCGTTGGCGACGACGATCGCGGGCGCGCCGCGGAGGTCGCGCAGCGCCGCGTCGAGCGCGTCGAGGTCGAGGCGTCCGACCGCATCCCGCGCGAATCGCCGGACCGTCGATCGACCGATACCGAGCATCGCGAGCGCCTTCGTCGCGCTCACGTGGATGTAGCCGCTCGAGAAGACCGGGAGCGGGGGGAGGCCCGCGAAGCCGCGGTCGTCGACGTCGACGTCGTACCGCTGCGCCCACCACCGCCGCGCGGCCGCGAGCGCGACGAAGTTCGCCATCGTCGCGCCCGTCACGAGGACGCCGCCCCACGACGCGGGGATCCCGAAGAGATCCTTGAGCCACTCGATGGCGACGGTCTCGACGCGCGTACCGAGCGGCGTCGAGTCGTGCGCGAACGCGTTCTGGTCGAGCGCCGAGGTGAGCCAGTCCGCCGCGAGCGCTGCCGGCGTCCCGCCGCCGGTCACCCAGTGGAAGAAGCGCGGCCCCGACGAAGCGAGCGCGGCGTCGCGTGCGGCGACGAGCTCCTCGAGCGCCGGCATCGCGCCGACGCCGTCCTCCGGCAGGGGGCCGCCGAATCGGCGGAGCGCCTCGTCGACGCGGCCGGTGCGCACCGGCCGCTCGTCGATCGACGCGAGGTAGCGGACGGCCTCGTCGGCGATGTAGCGCAGCGCCGCCTCGACGCGCGCCTTCTCCGAGAGCGGATCGGCCACGGCGCCATGCTACGGGCGGCCTCCCGTAGCGATGCGCCGCGCCTACGCTGTCGAGAGGATGGCCACCGTCGTCTATGTCTGTTGGGGCGCGTTCGTCGTCGCCTGGGGCTTCGGCTACGTGTACAACGTCTTCTTCGCGCCGAGAGCGGTGCGGCGCGATCTGAGCATCACCGGATGGTGGCCTCGGCTCCTCCTCATCCTCGCGCTCCTCTTCCTCCTCACGCGACGCGACGCACCCGTCCGCGCGCTCGCGATCCGGTCGTTCGAGGATCCGACGCTGGTAGCGATCGGGACCGTCCTCCTCGTGGCCTCGACCCTCTTCACCCTGTGGGCGCGGTGGACGCTCGGCACGATGTGGACGGGCGTGCCGACGATCAAGGAGAGCCATCGGCTCCGCACGACGGGACCGTACGCGCTGACGCGGAACCCGATCTACACCGGGATCCTCGGCATGCTCGTCGGCACAGCGCTCGTCGAGGGGTCGCTCATCATCGCCGCGGGCGCCCTCGTGTTCCTCTTCACCGTCCTCGGACGCATCCGTTCCGAGGAGCACCTGCTCCGCGACACCTTCGGCGAGGAGTTCGACCGCTACCGCGCGTCGGTGGCGCCGCTCATCCCATTTGTCCCATGGCCGTAGGCGCGCGTCGCGTCGTCTGGGCGAGCTGAACGAGAGCGTTCGGGTCGACCGCTGTACCGTCCCGGTCACCCGGTGACGAATGGAGGGATGGCTGTATGCCGGTAGTCCGGCTCGAAAGGCACGAGGCGGTCGGGCACATCGTCCTCGACCGGCCGCCCGCGAACTCGTACGACCCCGCGTTCATGGCGGACCTCGACGCGGCCATCGAGGAGGCGCACCGCGACGACGCGATCAGGGCCATCGTCGTGCGGAGCGCGCTCGAGACGTTCTTCTCGGCCGGCGCCGACGTCACCTTCTTCGCGCGCAGCGACCTCCTCGACGCCGAGAAGATGCTCGTCGTGTGCGCCAACGACACGATCAGCAAGCTCGAGGCGATACCGAAGGTCGTCGTCGCCGCGATCGGCGGCCACTGCCTCGGCGGAGGCCTCGAGATCGCGCTCTGCTGCGACTTCCGGATCGCGGCCGAGGGCTCGTACCGTCTCGGACTCCCCGAGGTCACCCTCGGCCTGCTGCCGGGGACGGGTGGCACACAGCGGCTGCCGCGCCTCATCGGCCGCCAGACGGCGCTCGAGATGATGCTGCGCGGCACGACCGTGGTCCCGTCGGAGGCGAGGGATCTCGGGATCGTCGACGAGCTCGTCGCGGCGGCGCAGCTCGCCGCGCGGGCGCACGAGCGCGCGGCGTCGTACACGATCGGCCCGAGCTACGCGGTCGGCCAGATCAAGCTCGCGGCGGTGCAGGGCTTCGGCCGCTCGCTCGCCGAGGGGCTGGCGCTCGAGCGCGAGGCCCTGTTGCGCCTGTTCCGCAGCGAGGACGCGCGCGAGGGCGTGACGGCGTTCGTCGAGAAGCGCCGCCCGACGTATCGAGGCCGCTAGCGGCACGCCGGGTGCGGCCCACACCTCGCCATTAGAAAGGTGTCGGAGGTGCGCCCTCACCTTCGCGCAGGAGGCCAAGGAAGAGGTGCTCCGGGCAGATGCGGTCATGGTCGAGGCGCTTCGCCTCGTCCTGCGCGAGCGCGAGCACCCTCTTCGCGCGATCGTTGAAGCGATCGAAGGGACCCACTGCTGTCTCCCGGAGCACACCCTAGTACGCGTGGGAAGCGGCCAGCGATCACGTCATTACGCTTACCTCACGTGGGCACTGCGTCGGAGGGACCGCTCCCGGCCGGCAGGGTGGAGCACATCCACGTCGTCGACCGGCAAGGCGCGCCGATGCGCTCGCTCCCGCAGGTCCTTGCCGTTGCGGGGGTCGGCCTCGAGGGCGACCGGTACGCGACGGGCCGCGGCTACTACTCGAACGATCCGGAGCCGGGGCGTGAGATCACGTTGATCGAGATCGAGGTGCTCGAGGCCCTTGCGAGCGAGCACGACCTCCACCTCGCGCCCGCCGAGAGCCGCCGGAACATCACGACCCGCGGGATCCGCCTGGATCCGCTCGTCGGGCGACGCTTCCTCGTGGGAGAGGTCTTGTGCGAGGGGAAGCGCCTCTGTGAGCCGTGCGAGCATCTGGCGGAGCTCACTGGCAAAGCCGTGGTCAAGCCCCTCGTGCATCGTGGCGGCCTGCGCGCGGCGATCGTCGAGGGCGGGATCATCCGGGTCGGCGATGCCGTGCGTCGGGTCGCAGTGTCCGCGCCGGATGAGCGTCCCGCTTCTTGACTCCACGTTCTCGCCCTCGGCCAGCCTTCCGGGCGGCGGACCGCGTCAGGTGCCGGGGTCTTGAGTGCCGTCCAGTGCGCGCCGCCGTCGGCCGTCTCATTGCACGGCGCCGGCGCGACGGTCACGCTGGCGCGTAGGATCTGGCGAATGAGCGTCGCGCCCACCGTCGACGATCACGCGCGGCCCTATCCGTGGCGACAGTTCGCGATCCTCGCCGTCGCGGGCTGGCTCGGTGCGCTCGCGGTCATCCCGTACGAGCTCGCGCTCCTTCCGGGCGCCCCGCACGCGCCGCCCCTCGCGCTGCTCGTCCTCAGCGGCGCGCTCAACGGGGCGGTCGAGATGGCCGTCGCGGCTGGCGTCGGACTGCTCGCCGCGCGCGCCGTCGGTCTGCGTGCCCCCGTGTCCGAGGCGCTCGCGTCGGGCGGCGACGTCGGCGCGGCCGTGCGTGGGCTCCGACCGTGGCTCGCCGCGGCGCTCGGCGGCGGCGCGAGCCTGCTCATCGTCGCGCTCGACGCGACCGTGTTCCGCAGCGTCGGTCGCGCGATGGCGGCGAACGGCGTCCCCACCCCCGCCCGCGCCGTGGGGCTCCTCGCCTCGTTCGAGGGCGGTATCACCGAAGAGATCCTGCTGCGGCTCCTCGTCATGTCCGTCCTCGTGTGGCTCCTCACGCGCATCTGGCGCCCCACCGCGGCCGTCTTCTGGGCGGCGAACATCGCAGCGGCCGTCTTGTTCGGGCTCGGTCACCTGCCCGCGACGGCCGCGCTCGTCGCCATCACGCCGTTCGTCGTCACGCGGGCGGTCGTGCTCAACGGCGTCCTCGGCGTCGTCGCGGGCTGGCTGTACTGGCGACGCGGGCTCGAGTCGGCCATGATCGCGCACTTCACCGGCGACCTCGTGCTCCACGTCGTCCTCGGCGGCTGAGTCCGCTCGTCCGCGGCGGCAGCGGGACCGCCCGGCCTATCCGACCAGAGCCTCGATCTCGTCCAGGTGCTCGCGGCGATGGTCGGCGCGGACGAGCGTGATCACGTTCGCCGCGACGATGCGCTCGACCCACTCGTCCGGGAGTGCCGCGACGAGTGCGTCCACGCGGTCGGCGATCTCGACGGCGAGGTTCGCCGCCGCGCGCGGAGGGATCGCCAGGAGCATCGACTTGACCGCGTCGTTGATCCACTCGACGTCCACGGGATCCTCCGGGAGCGGCACCACACCTCTGCTCCGCCAGCGCTCGATGAGGACGCCGATGCGCTCGTCCCAGAAGGCGGCGTGCGCGAGCACCGACGCCACCGTCCAGCCGGCGGGCATCGACCGGGCGAGGTCGGCGTCGCTGCATCGCCCGACGAGCGCCCGCAGCCGCGCGCGCTGCTCGTCGTTCCGCGCGATGTAGTCGCGGTCGATGGGCACGACCGCGACGCTAGCAGGACCGCCGCGAGCCGGCGTCGGAGGGCGGACCGCCGGGCCTCAGCGCGCGGGCTCCTCGGGCACGGCTGGTGCCGACGCGAGGCGACGCGCGAGCGGCCGTAGCGGCGGACGGTACGAGTTAGACACCCGCAACTCGGACGACACGCCGCCGCTCGAAGGGGAGGATCACGGCGTGATCACGGAGGATGACGAGCCGGGATCCGCCCCAAGCAAGTCAGAGCGGTGGCCCCTTCTATCACGGCTCTCCCTCGCCGCCATAGCGATCGTCGCCGCCGTGCTTCTTTCCGTCGCGGCGGCGAACGCCATCGACCACCAGCGCTCACGATCGGCCCCGGCCGCCGCGACGCTCCCGTCGACACCGACGGCGTCACCGCAGTGGCAGGACCAGCTCATCGCCGACGTCCGGCGGGCGTCCGGCCTCGGCTTCACTCCACTCCTCACCACGTACGCTCCGGGTAGCGTCGACGCCGCCGTCACGTCGGTCGACGCCTGCGGTTCGGGCGCGGCGAAGTGCCTCCAGTACGACCTCTTCTCCGCGCTGAAGTACGAGCCCGTCCTCCGCGTCCTCGAGGGACCCGCCGGCTGTTGCCTCGACGGCGTGCGTCCGAACGCGCGAAGGGACATCGAGATCCGTCCCGGCGTGTCCGGTGAGTACGAGCCCGTCGACGCCGCCTTCGGCGGCCCGATCCTGTGGTGGGTCGAGAACGAGGGGCACGGCGCGACCTACGTCGCGATCGACAGCTCCACGCTGAGCGAGGAAGAGCTGATCCGGGTCGCGAATTCGATGCGCCCGCTGCCGCCCGTCGGGGCCGCCGCACCGACCGCGCCCCCGGCCCCGCTCCGCGTCGTCCAACGGCCGGTGCCACGTCCCTCTCCCCTCGCCGATCCGGTCGTCATCAACGCGGTCCCCGCGGCCGGGGCGATCGCCATCGCGTACGACGGGGCGACGCGCACGTACGACGGGCGGGCGGGCACGCTCGGGTACCGTCCTCCGGCGCGGGCGCCGACCGAGCATCCCGCGCCCGTCGGATCGACCGTCGCGGTCGAGCGCCTGGTGCCGACCGCTCCGGCGAGCCGCTTCCTCGTCGCGAAGGAGCTCGCCGTTCGCGACGGAGGCGTCGAGCGCGTCGTCTACCGCGCGCCCGGGTCCGGCTTCTACTGGTCGGGGTGGTCGCCCGACGGCCGATACGTCGCACTGTGGGAGATCGACCAGTTCAGCAGCGCGGATCTCGACGGCCGGCCGCTCGTCGTCGTCGACGTCCGGACCGGCCAGCGGACCGACCTCGGCAGGACGCTGCTGAACGGCACGACCGCGTGGACGGCGCCGCACACGCTCGCCTACGTCGCGGGCGCCTCGCGCGTCGTCTGGGAGCACAAGACACTGCGCCTGTGGACCTCGGAGCACGGCATCACGGACGTAACGCCGGCGAGCGTCGCCGCCTTCGCTCCCGTCTGGTCATCGGACGGCCGCCGCCTCTACTTCATCGCGGGGCCGCCGGGCGGATGGGACCCTCTGTCGGCGGCCAACGGCAGAGGCGTGGGCGATCGCCGTATCGACGTGTACGACGCAGCGACGGGGGCGGTGCGCGCCCTGCCGCACGCGCCCGGCTACGTCGAGGAGGGCGTACGCCCGTCGCGCGACGGCTCGCGGCTCCTCGTGCTCCGACGGCGGATCGTCCACAGCGCCGATCTCGCGTCCACCCGTCCGGAGGACCTCGAGGTCTGGCTCACCGAGGCCGATGGGCGGAACGGGACGCCCCTGGTCGGCTTCCCTGGCTACGGCCTCGGCTACTACGGCTACTACACCGGCCCGAGCGAGTGGACCTGGAGCGAGTGAGGTCGAACGCGCGCAGCGGGCGGTCGCTCGGTCGCTCAGCATGCCCGGCCGGTCGAACCCTCCCTAACGCGCCTCCGGGCTCGCCGCACGGCAGCGAACGCCCGACGTCGTGACTCTTGCAGGTGATGGCGTCGATGGCCCGCACGGTGGATCGGACGCGCACGTCGGACCAGTGGGAGCGGCTTTACGTCTCGCTCCGCCCGCACCTCACGCGTGCGCTCGTCGCGGCGTCCTATTACGTGACCGGAGGAGCGGTCGGGAACGCGACGGGTGCGCCGCCTCCGTGAGAGGACGTGCTCGGTCTGCTCGCATCTAGTCTTGCCCTGCCGTGGTCACACAGCGCTCGCGAGAGATCTGCACTCGGCTGGAGTCGCGCGTGTCCGCGCTCGAGGCGATCCTCACGCCTCTCACGGAGGACCAGTGGCATCTTCGGTGCGAAGGTGAAGGATGGTCGGTGGGGCTCGTCGGCTGCCACGTCGGGCTCGGTCTTCGGCGTCAGGCGCGGTGGATCGAGCGCGCCCTCGCGGGGGGCGTTGCGCACGACTTCAGCTGGGAGCGGACGCACGCGCTGAACGCTCTTGTGAAGCGCCGCGCTCTGCGGCTCGATCCCGACGAGGTCCTCCGTTCGCTGCGCGACGGCCTCGAGCGCTGGCGACGACTGCTCGAGGCGCTGACGGAAGCGGACCTCTCGCGCATCGCGTTCCGGATGGGACCGAACGAGCGGAGCGTGGACTGGGTCGCGGGCGCGCTCGCGGTCCGCCACGTCGACGAGCACACCCGGAGCATCCGTACCGCGCTCGGTGACGCCGCTGCGGAGGCGCCTCCCCGCGAGCAGCGGAACGCCGAGAAGCGCTGACTCGGATCGGTTCCGCGAGTGGGCGAGGCGGATCGCCGAGTGGATCCGCGACGCGCGGGCGTCAGACGATCTCGGTGTGCTCTCCGTTCACGACGATCGCTTGGCCGTCGCGCAGTGTCCGGTGCTCGACCCCCTGCGAGCGGTAGTGCTCCGCAAGGCGCTCGCACGCCTCCGTCTCGGGATGGTCGGGCGAGCCATAGTGCGGGACGACCGCGAAGGGAATGAGGCCGAGCCCGTCCCATCGTGCCGGGACGCTGTAAAGGCGCTGCACCTCGCCGGGCTCGTCGGCGAGCTCGAGGCCACGGAGGCTCGGGCCGAGGACACACACGCCTGCGCTGTAGCCGCCGTAGGCGAGCGCGTCGTGCTCAAGGAGCGTGACGAGGGCGGCGTCGGCCCCGCTCTCAGCGAGCGCGTGTCGGAGGAGGAACGTGTTGCCGCCGCGCGTCCACACGAGCGCGGCGTCGGCGAGCGCCGCGGCGGCGGCGGCAGGACGCCCGAAGCAGGCGCGTAGGTCGAGCTCGCGAGGCTCGAGCCCAAGCGCCTGGAGGGCGACGAGCTCGCGCTCGACGCCCTGGGCACGGTCGTCCGGCGTGTAGCCGTCGCACGCGTTCGAAATGACGAGGGCGGCCCGTCCGGGGCGGGGAAGGAGCTCGAGCAGCCGCTCGGGATGATCGCCCATGCGGAACGACGACAGGTACAGCCGCACGTCGCGCTGTCTACCACAGACCGATGCCGCCGGGGCCCGGTGGCTCTAGCTGCGCGCGGATAAGGTGCCGACGTTCCCTCTCGTGCCGTGAGGCCTTCAGCACGGGAGCCGCATCCTCCCGAGAGTAAGATGTAGCTCCCAGAGTAAGGAGGATCCTGGATGGTAAGAGCACGCCTTAGCAGCAAGGGACAGCTCACGATCCCAGTCGAGATCCGCGAGCGCTACGGGCTCGCGACGGGGGACGAGGTCGAGTTCGTCCTCGAGGAGAAGGGCGCGTACCTCCTGCCGCTCAAGAGACGGTCGCTGCTCGATCTCTACGGCGCCCTGCCGGCGACGAGGCCGTGGCCCGGAATGCAGCGAGCCCGTCGGATCGCAGGGACCAAGAGGGGTCAGGAGCTGGAGCGCAAGCTGAGGCGCCGGTGACCGACGTCTGGCTCGACGCCAACGTCGTGCTCCGGTACCTGACGCGCGAGCCACCGGCTCTCGCGGCCGCGGCGCGACGGCTCATCGCCCGCGCCGCCGACGGCGAGATCCGGCTGCGGCTGACGCACGTCACGATCGCGGAGATCGTCTGGGTCCTCGGCTCCTTCTACGAGCGCCGGCCTGTCGAGATCGCCGACGCCCTTCGCGGCTTCGCCCTCGCGGACGGCGTCTCCATCGATGACACGGACACCGTGGTCGACGCGCTACGGCTGATGTCCGACGCCAACGTCGACTTCGCGGACGCGTACGTCGCGGTCGCCGCTCGGCGCGCCGAGGCGCCGGTGGCCTCGTTCGACGCTGACTTCCGCCAGCTCGGCGTCGAGCTTCTCCATATCAAGGGCTGACCGCCGAGCCGTCTCGCTCCGCGCTGCGACGGGTCGTCTCGCGCGCGTGATACAACGGACGCGCACCGCGAGGTGACGATACACATGGAGGCCGGACGATGAGCGGGAACAGACGACGCGCCGCCGGCCTCCGCTAGAGGCACCTCCCCAGCACCCTCTGCGTGCCCGAGCGCGTCCCCCGGACCGCTCGCGTCCCCCTCGGGAGACGTATGGACGAGCACCTGGGCATCCTCAAGACGGGCAAGGAGAGCGACGTCCACCTCATCGCGCGCCACGGCGCGAGCGGAACGACGCTGCTCGCCGAGAAGCGCTTCCGGCCGCGCGACCGCCGCGGCTTCACCAACGACTGGACGTATACCGGCGTGTGGGGAGAGGGCACGCGGCGCGAGTTCCGCGCGATGCGCCGGAAGACGCGATTCGGCAGACAGGCGATCCACGCCGTCTGGGTGGCGCACGAGTGGGAGGAGCTCGTCCGTCTCCACGCCGCGGGGGCGACCGTCCCCGAGCCGGTCGAGCCGATCGACGACGGCTACCGCATGGCCTTCATCGGCAAAGGCATCCGCGCGGCGCCGCGCCTCGTCGACGTCGACCTCGACCGCGCGACGGCGGAGCGCGTGTGGAACGTCCTCCTCGGCGAGGTCGCGGTGTTCCTCGCCGCGGAGCGCGTCCACGGAGACCTCTCCGCGTACAACGTGCTCTGGTGGCGTGAGCGTCCCGTCGTCATCGACCTCTCGCAGACCGTCGACGTCGTGACGCACCCCGCGGCTCTCGACCTGCTGCGCCGCGACGTCACCGCGCTGGCGGCGTACTTCCGGCGGCGAGGGGTGGACGCGGACATCGACCGAGCGCTGCGCGGCCTCGGCGCCGACGACGTGCGCTTCGCGCGTCAGTGGCGCCGATAGCGCTCGACCCGATGCCGGAGGGATGCGGGGCACGGATCTCGTCCTCGTGACCGCTCAACTCCAAGCCGAGGTTCGAGAGAACGCGCGCGTGACCGACGACACGAGAGAGGCGGTCGTCTCAGGCCCTCTGTCCGGCGCGCCCGTAAGAGTGATCACACGGCGCCATGTCACTAACCGCGTCACGAGGCCGAGGCGCTGCCCGAGTCGCGCGGCGGTGCGTAGACGCGATGCGGGTGCGAACGTCGTGAACGGCTCCAGGTAGGCGTCGCGCACCCGGAGGATCCGTCGGTCCCGCTGGCCCGTTCGCGCGCGGCGGGCGGCGAACTGAAGCGCGGTCGTGAGGCTGAGGAACGGCTGTGTCACGGAGGCGTCACCCCAGTCGAAGATGACGCCGCGCCGACCTCGGACGAGGAGGTTCCCGTCGTGCAGGTCGCTGTGGTCGATCGTCGCGCCGATGCCGAGCGCGTCGAGCTCGCGACAGCTCGCGGCGACCGCCGATAGCTGCGGGAAGGGACCGTCTCCGAGCGCATCGCGGAGCAGGCGCGGAAGGCGCTCGAGGCGGAAGTCCGGCGCACCGGTCGCGAGGAGCTCGCGCTCCCGCCCGATCAGAGCGATCTGCAGCTCGGCGTAGCGCGGGAGGACTCGCTCCCACTCGCGGAGGAGCTCCGCGGGCGAGAGCACGTCCCGCGCTTTTCGGCCGCCGTCCGCGAGCAGCATCCAGTCCCGCCGCGGATGCCGTGCGATGAGCGTTGGCAGCTGGCCCGGCGCGACGCGCTGCAGGAGCTCCGTCAGCTTTGGCTCGTGCGCCTGGGACGGCCCACAGCATTTCAGGAACAGGACCCCGCGGTCGGTCGTCGCACGGAACACCGTCGACCAATGCCGCACATGGGGCTGCTCGACGGCGTGCACGTTGTAGCCATGCCGCCTCGCCGTCGTTCGTAGCCAGGCGTGCGCGCTGGCGACGAAAGCGGGTTCGACCCAGGCCGAGAGCGCTGCGTCCTCCCCGGCTCGCGCGTGGTCTGGCACGGGATGGTCAGGACCGGGCCGGGGTCGCCCCCGCAAGAGACGACCACGATCCCGGCAGGATCGCCCCGAGCAAGCGACGTTTGAGGTCGCGGTACCGAGGCTCCCACCCGTACTTCGTCGGGAACTCGAACGCGAAGCACGCGCCGGGCACAGCCGCGCGGATCGCCCGCACGAGGGCGGCGGCGTCATCAGCCGGGATGAGA
Organism: Chloroflexota bacterium; assembly: GCA_028876375.1. GTDB lineage: Bacteria > Chloroflexota > Limnocylindria > P2-11E > P2-11E > JACPOT01. The sequence continues at coordinate 40,379 of JAGWSB010000009.1, forward strand.
TGCTGCGCCACGAGCGACCGCTGCGCGCTGTCGTAGACCAGGGCGCCATTCGCGCAAACGATCAGGCCGCTGACGCCGATCTCGGCCGCGAGGGTACAGGCCGTTGGCGGTGGGCGTGCCGTCACGAGGACGAGCGGAACAACGTCGCTGACCCGTCCGAGGATCCGCCGGGTGTAGTCCGAGACCGTGCCGTCGGGACGCAGCAGCGTCCCATCGATGTCCGAGGCAACGGGGCGGACTTGGTGAGGGTGAGACCGCTGAGGGAGCAGCGCTTCCGCTTCGCCGCTCACGCGTCGGAGGTAGGCCGCGAGGTCGCCCGCTCGATCTCGTCCAGGTGCTCATTCCGGTGAAGACCGCGGTCGAGCATCCGCGGCCATTCGCGCCCCACCCGCGCCGCGAGATCCTCCGGCGCCGATGCGATGCGCGTCTACGGCCTCCGCTGCCGCAAGCGCCTCTTGTACGGCCTGCTCCGGCAACACCGATCGCCACTGGGGCAGCATCTCGTCATTGATGGAGTCGGCGATGTAGCCCGGCGCGACGTCGGCCTGGATGAGGTCGTCCCACCGCTTGAGGGCGATGCGATCCCACCACGCGAGGTGCGCGAGGAGCGCGCTGACCGTCCAGCCGCCGGGAAGGGGCATCTGCAGGGTGCCTCGATCGAGCCTCTCGACCACCGCGCGAAGGCGCTGCCGCGATGACCCATTCCGCTCGCGCACGTGAGGAGTCTGACGCGGGCGGACGCAGCCCTCAGGCCGATCGGCACGCACATCCAGCCCGACTGTCCGTGTATCCGGACACCGATGAGTTGACCAGAAATCCGGACAAAGCTACGATGTCCGTAAATAAGGACATCAGAGACGGGTCAGGGCGCCTACCGCGTGTACACGCCGTCGGCCATCGGAGCGGCGGTCCGGCACTACCGCCAGCAGGCGGGCCTGTCGCAAGCCGAGCTCGCCAGACGTACCGGGCTCAACCGCACCTACCTTTCCGCGCTCGAGCAAGGGAAGGAGACCGCGCAGCTCCGCCGCCTCTTTCGCGTGCTCAAGGAGCTCGGCGTTCGCATCGAGCTCGAGCGAGCGGAGTGGTGACGACCGGCGAGCTGGCGGTCTGGCTGTACGGCCAACGCGTCGCTCTCGTGACGCAGGCGCGGGGGCGCATGCGTCTGAGCTACACGGAGGAGGCCCTGCGCACGTACGCGCTCGGCACCCCTCTGCTCTCCCTGGCGCTTCCCCTTCGCCCCGAGCCGTACACGCACGGGCTGGTGCGGCCGTTCCTTGAGGGGCTCTTGCCGGAGGGGGAGCCACGTCAGGTCCTCGCGCGGGGCCTGCGGCTGGTCGCGGGGGACACCTTCGCCCTCATCGAGGCATTGGGTCGCGACTGCGCCGGTGCGCTCGTCATCCAGTCAGCGGAGGAGCCCGCACCGCCGCCGGCGACGGCACTAACGGCGGAGCCTCTCGACGAGAAGGAGCTAGAAGACCTGGTGAGGGACCTGCGCAGCGCGCCGCTCGGCGTCGGGGGCGACGTGCGCGTGTCCCTCGCCGGGGTGCAGGAAAAGCTTCTTCTCACCCGCATGCCGGACGGCCGCTGGGGACGACCCGTTGCGGGTACGCCGTCGACGCACATCCTGAAGCCGGAGGTCGACCGGTTCCCCAAGGCCGTCGAGAACGAGTTCTTCTGCATGCGCCTCGCTCATCACCTTGGCCTCCGCGTGCCTTCCGTGGAAGCGGCGACGGTCGGGAAGCGCCGTGTGATCATCGTGGAGCGCTACGACCGCTTGGTCGAGGCGGACGGCACGGTCGAGCGGATCCACCAGGAGGACCTGTGCCAGGCGACCGGGACGCCACCGGAACGCAAGTACGAGCAGGACGGTGGTCCATCGCTCCGGCGCATGGCGGAGATGATCGCCGCCGTCGCTCCGCTCGGATCCCTGGAGGACTTCCTGCGAGCGGTCACCGTAAACGTGCTCGTAGGCAACGGCGACGCGCATGCCAAGAACTACTCGCTCGTTCATGAGCGCAACGGACGCCTGCGTCTGTCGCCGACCTATGACGTGCTCTCGACCATGTTCTACGAGGACCAGCGCCTCGCGGCGTACGTCGACGGGGTGCAGCGGAGCGACCGCGTCACCGGCGATCGACTGCTGAACGAGGCGTCCCGCTGGGGCATGTCGCGCTCGCGGGCCCGGGAGATCGTGGAGGAACTGTTCGAGCGATACGAGGGCGCTGTGGCCGCCGCGTCCGGCGAGACCGATGGCCTGCCGCCAGAGATCCCGCAGATCATCGAGACCCAGCTCTCAAGCTTGCGGATGGGCCTCTACGCGGCGCGGGTATGAGTCACAAGAGTCGCGATCGTCACGTTCACGCCCGACGGCAGCATCACGAAGCGGCGCACGGGAGTGCGCAACGGCGGGCCGGGTGGACGTCAGCTGATGCAGTGGGACGGCGGCCATGAGGATCGGCCATGGTCGGGAACGAGCATCCTCATGGTCTACCGGCCGGGCGAGGCGTTCTCGCTGTGGTGCGCGTGGCGCGCGGGCTGGGGGGCCGGTGCGATCGCGATCGCGCGATCGAGATCCGCCGCGACGGGGAACGCGCTCGCGAGCTCATCGCGCGACGCGAGCCGCCGTTCGACGAGGAGTGGGAGAGGTGGCGCCCCGACCCGGCCTGGGGCATC
>JAGWSB010000096.1 GCA_028876375.1 Chloroflexota bacterium
CCCGCTCGTTGAACGTGCGCAGTGCCTCGCCGAACCGCGCCAAAGGGAAGTGGTGCGTGATGAGCTTGCCCGCGGGGACGCGGCCGTCGGCGATCAGCGGCATCACCTCTTCCATCGTGTTGCGGTTGGCGCGGACGCCGTAGAGGTCGATCTCCTCGAGCACGATCTTCTGGAAGTCGACGGAGGCCGCCTCCTTCGGGATGCCGGTGAAGGCGACGCGCCCGCCCTTGCGGACCATGAGGATCGACTGGCGCACCGACTCCTTCGTGCCGGCCGAATCGACCGCCACGTCGGCGCCGCGGCCGCCGGTCAGCTCCCGGACGGCCGCGACGGGATCCGCGCCGTGGTAGTCGACTGTCTCGAACCCGAGGTCCTTCGCCCTAGCGAGGCGCTGGCCGCCGCCGACGACGATCGCGCGCGCCGCGCCGAGCGCGCGGGCGCACATCGCCGTGAGGAGGCCCATCCCCCCGGAGCCGACCGCGACGAAGACGTCGCCGGGCTCGATCCCGGGACGCTTGACGGAGTGGAGCGCGATCGACGCCGTGTCGCACAGCGCGGCGACGTCGAAGGGCATCGCGTCCGGGATCGGGAAGACGCTCTTGATGGTGTGCACGACGTAGTCGGCGTATGCGCCCTGGGTGTAGTGGCCGTACTGGCGGTGGCCGAGGTCCTCTCGGCCGTAGTTGAAGCAGAGGTTGTAGCGGCCCGTCCGGCACATGCGGCAGTACCCGCAGCCGGAGTGGGACGTTCCCGCGACGCGGATGCCGGCCGTGAAGCCGTACTTCTCGGCCACCTCGCCCGCGGCGACGACCTCGCCGCTCCACTCGTGCCCGGGGATGAACGGATACGCCCGCGGCCAGCGCCCCGTGAACGTGCCCTCGACGATCTCGGCGTCGGTGCCGCAGATCGCGATGGCGCGGACGCGGCAGAGGACCTCGTTGTCCCGGGGCCGCGGGACGGGAACGCGGGAGATCTCGAACTCGTGAGGCGCGGTGAGCACGAGCGCGCTCATGGTGTCGGTCGTCGCCGGGGCGGTGGCGGCCACTACTTCGGGTCCTCCAGGAACGCGACGACGCGGCAGATGCATCCCTCGCCGCCGACCCAGCGCCACGGGAAGGCGCCCACGTCGACGCGACGGCCGGCCACTTCGGACAGCTCGCCGCCGAGGTTCTCGAGCATCGGGATGTTGGCTTTGGCCATTCCGTAGTGGATGTGCTCGAAGTCTTTCATCGGGAGCGTCTCGTCGACGGACCGTCCCGTCAGCTGCTCGTACTCCTTCACCAGGTCGGGCCGGAAGTAGCGCACGCGGACGTGGAGCGAGTGGTCGATCGACGCCAGATCCGCTCCGATCATCTTGATGCCGGTGTCGATGAGACGGTCGCAGACCTCGGGCTGGGGACCGGGGTGCCGGTCGAAGTACGTGACGTCGTCGCGCGTCGGCTTCGTCCAGTTGTACCGGTCCCAGCCCGTGTACAGGATCACGATGTCGCCCTGCCGGATGCGCTCGCCCTTCGGGAGGCAAGACTCGACGTCCTTCCAGCTGTAGTAGCTCCACGGCTTCGTGATCGGTCGCATGTCGATGACGAGCGCGGTGCCGAAGAGCTCCTGTATGCCGATCTCGCCGAGGTGCCTCCCGGTCGGCCAGTAGTGGATGGGGGCGTCGATGTGCGTGCCCGTGTGCATGTTCGTCTTCACCAGGACCGTGCTCTTCCCATCACGGTGATGGGTCGTGATGTCGGTGACCTCGATCGAGGCGAACTGCGGCCACGTCGGCATGCGGTCACCCCAGGGCTGGGTGAGATCGACGAGCTTCATCGGATCACTGGTAGCCCGCCACCGGGCCACCGAGCTGAGCGATCACCTTGTTGACGATCGACAGGTCGGTGACGTCCTGGAAGGTCAGGTCCTTCTTGAGGTGCCCGAACGCCTTCTCGCTCGCGATCGTGCCCTCGACGTTCGCCTTCGGAACGCCGTCGTTCTGCGGCCAGGCCTTCGCCTTGACGAGCTCGTCGAACGTCGCCGACACGACGTCGGCCGGCTCGTTCGTGTCCTTCACGCCGAGATCGACGATCTTCTGGCGGTCGGCCGGGTCGTACATCGCCCGGTTCGCGCGCGCGAGCGCGCGGATGATGCACTCGGTCGTCGCCGCGCCCTCGGCGCTCTTCAGCGTCTCGGCCGGCACGACGTAGACCGCGTACTGGTAGTTGCTGAGGATGTCGTTCATGTTCGCGAGCACGTGTATCTGCGGGTTCTTCTTCGCGACGTTCTTCACCTGGTCGATGTGCAGGATCGCGGTGTCGGTCGTCCCGGTCGCGAGCGCCTGCACGCGGCCGGCGGTCGTGGTCGTGACGAACTGGACGTCCTTGGGGTCGATCCCCGCGTGCTTGAGGGCGAGCCGCGTGAGGACGTCGGCGAAGCCGCCCGGCTCCTGGACGCCCATCTTCTTCCCCTTGAGGTCGGCGAACGTCTTGATGTTCGGCCCCACGGCGAACGAGACGTCCACGTTCGGCGCGTAGGAGTAGACGATCTTCACGTCGGCGCCGTTCGAGATCGCGTCGAGGACCGGCTCGGTCGAGGTGCCCGCGAGGGAGATCGCGCCGGACGCGGAGGCGCGGAGCGATCCGACGCCGCCGTCGAACTTCACCAGCTTGGCCGTCAGGTTCTCGTCCTTGAAGTAGCCGAACGCGTCCGCGACGTACGGGGTCAGGTGCACGACGTTCGGCGGAGTGACCGGCACCGCGATGGTCACGTTCTGCGGCTTGCACGCCGCCTTCGTCGGCGCCGCCGAGCTCGCCCCCGCGACCGGTGCCGAGGCCTTCGCGCTCGCGGCCGCGGTCGGCGCCGCCGATGGAGCGGCCGTCCCGCCGCATGCCGCGGCGAGCAGGCCCGCGATGATGGGATACGCGAGGGTCCGTAGACGCATGTCCCCTCTACCTCCTAATGCTCGCGTCGCAGCCATGGCGCGACGCGGCCTTCGATCCATTGAACGAAGCCCATCATGAGAACGCCCAGCGCCGAGACGAGGATGACCGGCACGAACATCGCGTCGATCCGGAAGACGTTCTCGTACTTGATGATCAAGTACCCCAGACCGACGAGCCCGATGAAGAACTCGGCGATGATCATGCCGATCAGCGCGCGGCCGATCGCAAGGCGCACGCCCGCGAGCACGAACGGCGTCGCCGACGGAACGATCACGTCGGTCCAGAGCCGCCGCTCGCTGGAGTTGAACGCGCGAGCGACCTCGAGCAGGTCGCGGTCGACGTTGCGCACGCCCTGCTGCGTGTTGATGAGGATCGGGAAGATGGCGAACAGCGCGACCGCGGTGATGCGCGGTGGATCGTCGAACGACCTGAAGAGCACCGCGATGAGCGGCACGAGGGCGACGGAGGGGACCGAGTAGAGCGCCCCGATGAGCGGGTCCGTCGCGTTGTAGAAGAGGCGGGATCGTCCGGAGAGGATGCCGATGAGGATGCCCAGCACGAGGGCGATCGCGAGCCCGAGGACGAACTCGCGCAGGCTCTGCCACAGCGCCTCCTGCAGCTCCCCGGTGCCGATGAGCTCGAAGAACGAGGCGAAGATCGCGGACGGGGGGCGCAGGATGAGCGGGTTGAGCATGGGGCCCGCGAGCTGCCAGGCCCCGAGCACGACGGCGATCGACGCGATGCGAACGATCCAGTCCGACGCCGGGATGCGCCGGCGGCGATGCATGACGGTCGCGGCGGCGGAGGTCGCCTGCGCTTCCCGTACGGTCATGCCGCCTTCTCCCGGAGAAGACGCCAGCAGCGGTCGCGCAGCTCGATGAACCGCGGGTGCGCGATGACCGACGCGACCGTGCGCGGCCGCGGGATGCCGACGGCGAGGATCTCGCGCACCCGCGCGGGCCGCGACGACATCACGACGACGCGGTCGCCGAGCGCGATCGCCTCCTCGATGGAGTGCGTGATGAAGACCATCGTGTGCGGCACGAGCGTGTGGATGTGGAGGAGCTCGTCCTGGAGGATCTCCCTCGTCTGCGCGTCGAGCGCGCCGAACGGCTCGTCCATGAGGAGCACGTCCGGCTCCATCGCCAGGGCGCGCGCGAGCCCGACGCGCTGCTGCATCCCGCCCGACAGCTGGTAGGGGTAAGAGCGCTCGAAGCCCGTCAGGCCGACCATCTCCGTGTACTTCCTGACGCGCTCCGCGCAGACCGCCGACGGCAGCCCTGCGAGGGTGATCCCGTACGCGATGTTCTCGCTCACGCGCTTCCACGGCATGAGGCCGAAGTGCTGGAACACCATCGCGACGTTCCGTCGCGGGCTCGTGACGGCCGCGCCGTCGATGACGATGCGTCCGTCGTCGAGCGGGATGAGGCCGTGCATCGAGCGCAGGAGGGTCGTCTTGCCGCAGCCGGAGGGGCCGAGGATGCAGACGGTCTCGCCCTCGCGGACGGAAAGATCGAGCGTCTGGAACACGGTCATCTCGCCGTACCGCTTCGTCGCGCGTTCGACGACGATGCGCTCGGTCATGCCGTCACCCTCTCCTTCGCGGGCGCGGAGGATCCGCGGGCGACGAGACGCGTCTCCAGGAGGATCCGCGGCTCGGCGATGGGACGTCCTTCCGCACGCGCGATGAGCAGCTCGGCCGCGCGCGCGCCCATCTCGTGCTGCGGGACGTGCACCGTCGAGAGGTCGACGAGCGCCGCCTCGGGGATGTCGTTGAAGCCGACGAGCGCGACGTCCTCGGGGACGTCGAGGCCCGCCTCGCGCGCCGCGCGCAGCACGCCGAAGGCGATGAGGTCGTTCGCCGCGAAGATCGCGCTCGGCGGGTCGCCGCGCAGGAGCTGGCGCGCCGCGCGGTAGCCCTCGACCTCCGACCACGCCTCGGCTTCGACGATCGTCCCGGTCAGCCCGTGGCGCCGCAGGGCGGCCCGCGTCCCGACGAGGCGCTCGCGTCCCGTCGTGGTGGTCTGCGGCCCGGCGACGTGGGCGATGCGCCGATGCCCGAGAGCGGCGAGGTGGTCGATGGCGGCCACGGCGCCGCCGCGGTCGTCGACGTGCACCCACAGGTCGTCGTTGCCGCGCGTCCCTCGGTCGACGTGCGTCCCCCGGTTCACCAAGGCGACGGGGAAGCGCTCGGCGAGGAGCGATCCGATGCTCTCGTCGGAGAGCCGCGCCGACGCGACCAGGACGCCATCCACCTGCCGCTCGCGCAGGACACGCAGGTAGGTCGCCTCGCGCTCGGGGACGTCGGCGGTGTTGCACACGATGAGCGTGTAGCCGCGCTCGTGGCATGCCTCCTCGGCGCCCTTGATGATCCCGGCGAGGAACGCGTTCGCGATGTCGGGCACGAGCATCCCGAGCGTGAGCGTCCGCTGGAGGCGAAGGCTCCGCGCCAGCGCGGAGGGCCGGTAGTCGAGCCGCTTCGAGATGGCGAGGACCCGCGCCCGCGTCTCGGGGCGGAGGGTCAGGCCGGGGCGGTCGTTGAGGATCCGCGACACGGTCGACGGGTGGACGCGCGCCAAGCGCGCCACGTCGAGGATCGTCGAGCGCGCGCGCTTCCCCCGCTCCCCTCGCATTCGGGAAATCGTTTGCCCGAAGTCGGCCGAAGTCAAGTACGCTCCCGCGGAGTGAGCGGGACGGACCGGCCGGCGGCGATCGAGGCGCGCGGCCTCGAGCTCGTCGGACACAGCGACCTCGACGGCCGCGGCGACGGCATGCAGGTGATGCGCAACGGCGACGTCGTCTACGTCGGGCACATGGGCGACGACGGCGTCGGTACGAGCGTCGTCGACGTGTCAGACCCGCGTCAGCCCCGCGTCGTGCGCCAGCTGCCCGCCCCCGTGCCCGCCCGGTCGCACAAGGTGCAATACGCCGACGGGCTCCTGCTCGTGAACCACGAGATCTTCCCGCCTCGCGATGTCACCGCCGAGACGGGGCTGGCCGTGTACGACGTCTCGCACCCGGCCGAGCCGCGGCGTCTCGGCTTCCTTGCGCTGCGCGGCCTCGGCGTCCACCGCATGTGGTGGACCGGGGGCCGCTACGCGTACGCCGCCGCGCGCAGCCTCCCCGGCATCCACGGCGGCGCCGTGGTCACCATCGATCTGTCCGACCCCGAGCGACCACGGCTCCATGCGGAGTGGCATCTCCCCGAGCAGGAGCGCGCCGGGCGCAATCCCGGTATCCGCGCTCCCGGCCGCTATGCCAGCTGCCACCATCCCATCGTCGCCGGCGACCGCCTCTACGCGGGCTGGTCGGACGCGGGCGTCCTCACCTTCGCGCTCGACGACGGGAAGCTGTCACTTCTGGGGCGAGTCGAGTGGACCGACCGCGTCGGCGGCCATCCGTACACCCACACGGCGCTGCCGCTCGGCGAGCGCGGCCTCCTCGTCGCGACCGACGAGGCGATCGACCCCGACCTCATGGGCGCGCGCAAGGACATCCACATGATCGACCTCTCGGACGAACGGGCGCCGCGCGAGATCGCGCTCTTCCCCGTCCCGGACGGCCACCGCGACGTGCGCGGTCTTCGCTTCGGCCCGCACAACCTGCACGAGAACAGGCCGGGGACGTTCCGCAGCGACACGGTCGTCTACGCGACGTACTTCAGCGCGGGACTGCGCGTCTACGACACCAGCGATCCGACCGCGCCGCGCGAGGTCGCGTCTTTCGTGCCGGCCGCACCACCGGGCCAGGCGTGCATCCAGCTCAACGACCTGCTCGTCGACGCGGACCGCACGATCTTCGTCACCGATCGCCACCGCGGCGGGCTGTACATCCTTCGCCATACGACCTGACCCCTCCTGCGCGTATCGGCTGGCGCTCGCGATCCACAGCGGCCGGCTCGAGGACGACGGCGAGACGCGAGCCGCGCTGATCTACTTCCCCGCCCACACGAGCGATCCGTAGCGGCGCTCCGAGCGCATGTCGTGGTCGCCGTCGTAGCCGTTCGTGTCGGTGGCGTGACGCTCCGCGTCGGCCATCACCGTTCGGATCGCGCTCTCGGGCTCGCGCGGGCAGCGACCGCTCGAGATGCACAGCGCGACGACGGCGGTCGCGTGCGGCGCCGCCATGCTCGTGCCCGAGATCGTCTTCGTTCCTCCGCCCGGCCACGTCGACGTGATGCACACGCCCGGCGCGGCCACGACGTGCGAGAGGTCGGCGACGCGCGTCGCGTAGTTCGAGAACGTCGCGGGCGCGTCGTCCCGCTCACCCGGCATGCACGACGGGGCCTGGCCGTCGCCGCCCGGGCGACCGTCGCTGTCGGAGACCGCGGTGACCGTGAGGACCTCGGGATACGACGCCGGCACCGCGCTCGCGAGGTCCGCCGCGTCGTTGCCCGCCGCGACGACGTAGGTGACGCCCGCCTCGGTCGAGCGGCAGATGGCTTCGTGGAGGGGGTCGCCGCTCGTCACGCCGCAGTCGCGGTCGCCGGGAGCGAGCGCGCCGAAGCTGAGATTCGCCACGGCGATGCCCAGCCGCTTCGCGTTCGCCGTCACCCAGTCGATGCCGCAGATGACCTGCGCGACGGTCCCCGAGCCGCGCGCGTCGAGGACCTTGACCGCGTAGAGCTTCGTGCCGGGCGCGACGCCGACGGCGCCGCCGCCCGCCTTCGCGCCGATCGTCCCGGCGACCTGCGTTCCGTGGCCGTGGTCGTCCTGTGCCGCCGAGGTCCGGCGCTTCCCGGCGATGCAGTTGGCGCCGCTCGACACGTCGAGCGCGGGATGGCGCAGGTCGATCCCGGTGTCGATGACGGCGACGGCGACGGACGCCGCGACGGAGCCTCCGCCGACGCGGCGGACGCCCGTCGGCACGTCGCCGCGACGCGCGGCAGCGATCGGCGTGACGAGCCGCACGTCGCGGTCGTCGTGCACGGACGACACGCGCGGGTCGGAGCGGAGAGCCTCGCGCTGACGCACCGAAAGGCGGGCGGAGAAGCCACGCAGGCCGGAGGTGTAGCGATGCTCGGCGCGGAATCCGTGCGCGCGCTCCAAAGCGGCGATCGCGCGCAGCGCGTCGCTCGACCGCAGCGTGACGATCGTCGACGTGGTGGCCTCGGCGCGCACGACCGCCGGAGCGACGACGACGGACCCGGCGGCGGCGAGCACGGCGACGACGACGGCCGCGACGCGAACACGCATCACGCCGGATGGGACGGATAGGCCTTGCCGGGCATATGCTGGTGTCGTCGCACAGGCCCTCTCGGCCGAAGGAAGGGGATCGCCGAATGCGCTCTGCCGGTTTTCCGTGCCGGATGGTCGGCTGTGATCGCGCTTTTCAGGTGGCCGACCAGACCTCGATGGACGACCTCAAGGCTGCCAGCGCCGCGCGTACCGCTCACGAGATCCGCGACCACAACTACCACCACGTCTCGCTCGCGGAGGAGCGTCCCGCCTCTCCGTACCTGCGCGGCAAGGTGAGGTCCGAGGCGCCTCAGAAGTCCTAGTGCCGCGGCGGCGGTAGCGTCGGGCCGTGCGCAGTCCCTACCTCCGGATGCCCGGGGAACGCCCGCTCGTCGTCGGGCATCGGGGCGCGCTCGCCCTCGCTCCGGAGAACACGTTCGCCGCCTTCGAGCGCGGGATCGCGTGCGGCGTCGACGCGGTCGAGTTCGACGTGCAGCGGACGGCCGATGACGTTCCCATCGTCATCCACGATGCCGCTCTCGAGCGCACGACGAACGGCCACGGCCGCGTGCGCGAGACGCCCTGGCGGGACATCCGCGGGCTCGACGCCGGCTCGCACTACTCACCCGCGTTCGCCGGCGAGCGCGTGCCGTCGCTCGAGGAGCTGCTCGACCGGGCGCGCGGCTGGCGCGTCGGCCTCGTCCTCGAGCTCAAGCAGCCCGCCCCGGGCGACGGCAGGCCGCGCGACGAGGGCCTCGTCCGCGCGGTGTGCGATCTCGTCCGCGCGGCGGACCTCCTCGAGCGGACGCTCTTCATCTCGTTCGACCATCCGTCGATCGCGGAGGCGATGGCGCGCGAGCCGCTCGCGCGGACGGCGCTCCTCACGGACGGACCGACCTTCGTCGACCCGCTCGCGCCGGCGCGGGCCGTGCCGGGGACGCTCGGGCTCCACGTGCGCTGGCAGTGGATCTCGCGCGACGTCGTAGACGCCGCGCACGGCGAGGGCGTCCACGTGCACGCATGGGGACACCGTCATCCCCAGGATCCCGCGATCGTCCGACGTCTGGTCGGCCTCGGCGTGGACTCGCTGTCGGCCGACGCGCCGGACGCCCTGGTGCAACTAGTCTCGACGGCGTGAGCCCCCTGGAGGTCGCGCGAGCGTTCATCGACGCGGTGCAGGCGAAGCAGGCCGACACCGCGGCGGACCTGTGCGCCGACGACATCGAGGTGCTGCTTCCC
>JAGWSB010000097.1 GCA_028876375.1 Chloroflexota bacterium
GAGGGCACGGGCCTCAACGGCCGCGTGTCCCGCAAGGACGTCGAGGACGCGATCGCGCGGCTGGAGGCCGCACCCGCACCCGCACCCGCGGCCGCTCCCGCCGGGGCGCCGTCGCGCCCGGCTCCGAAGTACGCGCCGATCTCCGGTGACCAGCCGGTCAAGCTCACGCAGATGCGGCGGGCGATCGCCGACAACATGGTCCAGGCCTGGACCGCGCCGCACGCGCACGCGGTCATGGAGGTCGACATGACCGCCCTCATGAAGTACCGCGAGGAGGTCCGCCACGACTTCGCCGCGCGCGAGGGCTTCGACCTCTCGCCGGCGGCCTTCATCGTCAAGGGCGCCGTCGAGACGCTCCGCGCCGTCCCGCTCGTCAACGCGAGCTGGACGGATCAAGGGATCGTCCTGCACGGCGCCGCGAACGTCGGCTACGCGGTCGCCCTCGGCGACGAGGGGCTCGTCGTCCCGGTCATCCGCGCCGCGGACGAGAAGAGCATCGCCGGCCTCATGCGCGCGATCCGCGACATCGTCGACCGCGCGAAGGCGCGCAAGCTCACGTTCGAGGACTTCTCCGGCGGCACCTTCACCGTCAACAACACCGGGCCGCTCGGCACGATCGTGTCGAGCCCCATCGTCCCGCCCGGCCAGGCCGCGATCGTCTCGAGCGAGGCGATCACGAAGCGTCTCGTCGTCATGGACGACGACTCGATCGCGATCCGCTGGCGCATGAACCTCGTCATCGGGTTCGACCATCGCGTCGTCGACGGCGCGACGGCGGCGCGTGCGCTCGCGGTCATGCGCGACTGGCTGCAAGCGGTCGGTCCCGGCGTGACGGTGTACTAGTGGCGGACCTCGTCCCCATCTCGTTCGAGGTCCCCGGCGAGGTCGAGCGTCCGCGCTCTCGCGGCACGAGCGCCGCGAACACCGCGGTGCCGCTCGACCGGCAGCGGCCGGAGTGGCTCAAGGTGCGCCTGCCGATGGGCCCCGAGGTGGAGGAGCTGCGGCGGCTCATGCGCGCCAAGGCGCTGCACACCGTCTGCGAAGAGGCGCGCTGCCCGAACATGGCGGAGTGCTGGGGCGCCGGCACGGCGACGTTCATGATCCTCGGAGACACCTGCACGCGGTCCTGCGGCTTCTGCGCGGTGAAGACCGGACGGCCGCTGGCGCTCGACCTCGACGAGCCGGCGCACGTCGGCGACGCGGTCGAGCGCATGGGCCTCGGCCACGCCGTCGTGACGAGCGTCGACCGGGACGAGCTGCCCGACGGCGGCGCCGGCGTCTTCGCCGCGACGATCCGCGAGATCAAGCGGCGCTCGCCGCGCACGACGGTCGAGGTGCTCACCCCCGACTTCCGCGGCGACGGCGACGCGCTCGACGTCGTGCTCGCCGCGCGGCCCGACGTCTTCGCGCACAACATCGAGACCGTGCCGCGCCTCTACCCGCGCGTGCGGCCGCAGGCGGTGTACGAGCGGTCGCTCGAGGTCTTGCGGCGGACCACGGAGCGCGCCCCCGACCTCGTGTGCAAGAGCGGGATCATGGTCGGGCTCGGCGAGACGATGGACGAGGTGCTCACGACGATGCGCGACATCCGCACGCAGGGCACGACCGTCCTCACCGTCGGCCAGTACCTGCGGCCGTCGCCGGTGCACCTGCCGATCGAGCGCTACTGGACGCCGGACGAGTTCGCGAGCCTGCGCGAGGCGGGGATGGCGATGGGCTACGCGCACGTCGAGTCCGGGCCGCTCGTCCGCAGCTCGTATCACGCCGAGCGCGCGGTGCCCGCGGCGGCGCGCGCGTCGCGGTGAGCGAGCTGATCGCGACCTGGCTCGGCCGGGTCGCGTACCTCGACGGCTGGCGGCTGCAGGAGGCCGTCGCGACCCGCGTGCGCGCGGGCGGCGCGTCGCGGCTCCTCCTCCTCGAGCACGATCCCGTCTACACCATCGGCCGCCGCGGCACGACGGCGAACCTCCTCGCCGCGCCTTCCGAGCTGCGCGCGCGGGGAGCGAGCGTCTACCGCGTCGACCGCGGTGGGGACATCACCTTCCACGGCCCCGGGCAGCTCGTCGGCTACCCCGTCGTGGCGCTCGGCGAGAGGCCGGACCTCGTCGCCTACGTGCGCGGCCTCGAGGACGCGGTGGTCGACGCGCTCGCGTCGTACGGGATCGCCGGCCGCCGCATCGAGCGGAGGACGGGAGTGTGGGTGGACCTGCGCGACGGACGGCCGGCGAAGATCTGCGCGATCGGCGTGCGCGTCTCGCGCGGCGTCTCGACGCACGGCTTCGCGCTCAACGTGTCGACCGACCTCGCGGCGTTCACGCGCATGATCCCGTGCGGCTTCGCGCACGAGGTCGCGTCGCTCGAGCGCCTCGGGGTCGCCGCGGCGGTGCCGGAGGTGGGGGAGCGCGTTGCCTCGTCGCTGTCGCGCCGCCTCGGGCTCGCGCTGCGCATAGAGGCCTCGGTCGCGCCCCCGCGCGAGGACGAGGTGCCGGCCGACGCGCCGGTGAGATCGGCGGAGGATCTGCTGGCGAACGCCGTCGCGTGAGCGGCCTGCTCATCCGCGAGGGCCCCGCGACCGAGCTGACCGTCGCGACGCGGATCCTCGCCCACTTCGGCCTGCTCGGCGCCGGCGGCCGCGTCGCGATGGTCGTGGGCAGCGACGTCGTGTACGTGTCCGCCCGCGAGGCGACGCCGGCGGCGATGACGCCGTACGACGTGGCCGCGCTCCTCGTCGCCGACGGCTCGACGCTCGCGGGGACGCCGCCCGAGGACGCCGCGCGCTACGTCGACGCGCTCCGGGCCACGCGCGGGGCTCGCGTCGCCGCGGTCGCCCGCGACGGCAGCCTGGTGACCACGCCCGACCTGGCGACCCTCGTCGAGGGGCTGGCGCGGATGCCGTGGGCCGACGCCGAAGGCGCAGCGCGCGGCGCCGGCGCCCTGGTGGGCGCCTACCCGCTCCCGGAGGGCTAGCCCTTCTCGCAGCGCGGAACGCGCTCGTGCGCCGTCTTGACTAGCAGGCGTCGGGGGAGCAGAACGGCGCTCGAGGGGGGTGATCTGAAATGGCATCGACCGCGGCCACGCCTACCGCCGGCCGACCGCCGCGCGAACCCGCGCTCATCCGTTTCGGGCTCGGCGTGTCGGACTGGACCGAGCGCTGGTTCCCGGACGCGTTCATCTTCGCCCTCGCAGCGATCGTCATCGTGTTCATCCTCGGGCTGCTGCTGGGGCACGGCCCCGACAAGATGGCGCTCTACTTCGGCAACGGGTTCTGGGTCCTCATCCCGTTCACGATGCAGATGGCGCTCATCATCATCTTCGGGTACGTCCTCGCGTCGTCCCCGCCGGTGTACGCGCTGGTGCGCGTGCTCGCGGGCGTCCCCAAGACGCCCCGCACGGCGGTCGCGTGGATCGCGCTCTTCTCGATGCTGGCGTCGATCCTTTCCTGGGGCTTCAGCCTCGTCTTCAGCGGGATCCTCATCCGCGAGATCGTCCGTCGCGTCCCGCAGACCGACTACCGCGCCGCGGGCGCCGCGGGCTACCTCGGCCTCGGCAGCGTGTGGGCGCTCGGGTTCTCGTCGTCGGCCGCGCTGCTGATGGCGACGAAGGGGTCGATCCCGGCGACGCTGCTGCCGATCAGCGGCGTGCTGCCGTTCACCGCGACGATCCTCACGTGGCAGAGCATGGTCACCGCGCTGCTGCTCATCGCCGCGAGCGTCATCACCGCGTACGTCACCGCGCCGAGCGGCGATCGCGCGAAGACCGCGGCGACCTTCGGGATCGCGCCCGAGCCGCTCGAGGTCCCGCTGCCGCAGCGTCAGCGGCCGGGCGAGTGGCTCGAGTACAGTCCCATCCTCACCGTCCTCATCGTGATCGCCGGCGTCTGGTACCTGGCGCAGGTCTTCGGCAAGACCGGCGACATCGCGTCGGGCATCGCGCAGGCGCTCGACCTCAACACGTACAACTTCATCTTCCTGCTCGCCGGGATGCTCCTGCACTGGCGGCCGCGCCGGTTCCTGACGTCCGTCGCGCAGGCCGTTCCGGCGACCGCCGGGGTGCTCATCCAGTTCCCGTTCTACGCCGGCATCTTCGGGATGATCACGAGCACCGGCGCCACGCCCGTGGATCCGAGCTCGATCTCCGCGTGGCTCGCGAACATCTTCGTCAAGATCTCCGACCAGAACAGCTACCCCATCCTCGTGTCGATCTACTCGGCGATCCTCGGGCTCGCCGTCCCGTCGGGCGGCAGCAAGTGGACCATCGAGGCGCCGTACGTGCTGCAGGCCGCGAACCAGCTGCACGTGAACCTCGGCTGGGTCGTGCAGATCTACAACGCCGCGGAAGCGCTGCCGAACCTCATCAACCCGTTCTGGATGCTGCCGCTCCTCGGCATCCTCGGCGTCCGCGCCCGCGACCTCGTCGGCTACGCCGTCGTGCAGTTCCTCGTGCACTTGCCGATCGTTCTCTTCTGCATGTGGCTCTTCGCGAAGACGCTGCCGTACGTGCCACCCGTCGTACCGAAGTGAGGAAGGCGGGGCCCGGGCGACCGGGCCCCGCTCGCGCTCAGCGCGTCCGCTTCTGCGCGACGGCTTTGATGAAGGTCTCGACCGGGATGGCCGGGAGCGTCTCGATCTGCACGGTGCCGCGCGCGCCGAGGTTCACGGAGACGCGCGCGATGGTCTCGTTGTCCTTGGCCTCGACGATGTTCACGAAGTCGTAGCGGCCGAGCGTCGCGTACTGCGCGACGATGCGACAGCCGAGGCTCTCGATCTCGGTATTGACCTCTTTGATGCGCCGGGCGTTGGACTGGATGGTCTTGACCCCCGCGGACGTGACCTTCGTGAGGAGCACGTAGACGGCCATGGGCGCCTCCCGCTGCGGCCGGCCCGACGGATCGTCGCCGGACTCGCATCATGAGGATATGCCGCAGTTCGCGCGGGACGAGGCGGAAGCCCTCCTGCCGACGCTCGTGCCGTACCTCGAGGACATCCAGCGGCGGAAGCACGCGTTCGACCGGAATCCCTCGGAGCCCGTCGCGCAGGAGATCCGCGCGCTGGTGCGATCGATCGCCGAGATGGGCGCCGAGGTGAAGGATCTCGACGTCGGGCTCATCGACTTCCCGTCGGTGCATCGCGGTCGCCCCATCTGTCTGTGCTGGAAGCTCGACGAAGGCGACCGCATCGAGTGGTGGCACGACATCGACGCGGGCTACGCCGGTCGTCGTCCGATCAGCGAGCTCTTCGAGAACTGACGGGCGGTCTGTCTCGCCAAGCGGGAAGGGCGCCGCATCGGGCGCAGGCTCTCGCGATCCGCTGTTCGTGGATAACAGGTGCGATGACCGGGCCGATCGGATGTTGATCGCGCGAAGGGCCATGCCGCATATGGAGGTGTGGATCGCACCGAGCTCGCGTGGGCAGCTGGCTTCTGGGATGGGGAAGGGTCCGCATACCTCACCGGTGCGCTGCATCGCGCGACGCGCCAGCCACAGGCGAGGGTCAACCAGGCGAGTTCGAGCGGTATTCCCGACGTTCTCTTCAAGTTCCAGCGTGCTGTCCAGCTCGGACGGATCCAAGGGCCCGACATCGTGGAAGGGCGCGAACCCCTCTACAGGTGGATCGTCTCAAGCCGCGCCGAGATATTCGCGACCTACGTCGCGCTACGTCCATACCTAGGAGCCGTCAAGCGTCTCCAGTTCGAGGATGTTCTCGCGCAGCAGCGGTTCGAGCCGGACGAGTGGATGTCCGACCCCTTGCTCTGCCGTGCATGGGCGGCGGGTCTGTTCGACGGTGAAGGGTCCGTCTACACGACCCGTCACCAGAGTCATGCGGGTTACGTCGTGGTCGAGGCGGCGATCACGCAGGTGTCCAGAAGAGATGTTCCTGAAGTACTCGTGCGGTTCCGCGACATCACGAGGATCGGCAAGATCTACGGTCCATACCCGGGACAGAAAGATCACGATCCGGTCTACCGATGGAAGGCTCATCGGCGTGTACAGATCGAGACCATGATCAGTGACCTAAGCGCATACCTAGGACCGGTGAAGCGAGAACAGGCGGTACACGCGATAAGTCTGGTGGCAGCGCAGGATCCGCTCACTCGGGGCAATCCGGCGTGGGGCAGCCACAAGACGCACTGCGTTCATGGGCATGAGTACGCGACCGCTCGCCTGCGCCCGTTCAAGGGTCGCGGAAAGAACGATGAGCCACAGCGCCTTTCGAAACAGTGTCTTGCCTGTGTCCGCGAGCAGGCGACGCAGAAACGCCGGGAAACGAAGGACGGCGGCTTGCGCCGCCGTCCTTGAAGACCAGATCCAGCTCAGCTACTTGTTGAAGTAGTTCCTGTTGAGCTCGGTGAAGCTCTTCCATTTCTCCGGAACGGCGTCCTCGGGGAAGATCGCGCTCACCGGGCACACCGACTCGCATGCACCGCAGTCGATGCACTCGTCCGGGTGAATGAAGTACTGGTTGTCCGCATCCGTCGTATAGATACAGTCGACCGGGCAGACGTCGACACAGCTCGCGTCCTTCACATCGATGCAGGGTTCCGTGATCACGTACGCCATCTGACAGCGACTCCCTCACAACAGACATCGATAGCGCGTGCGGACGGCCACAACACTATCATCGCTATCCGTCCGATGTCAGACCAGATCGCCGAATTTCCGCTGCCGCACGACGCGACCGACGAGGAGCGTTCGACGGCGCGTACGGAGATCGCTCGACACACTCGTGTCGTCGGCGACGACCGCGATCGCGTTCGGTTGGCAGGACGCGCGATCGGACAGACGGGACCGATCTGGCACTTCCAGTACCTGCGCATGTACGAGCTTCCGCAGGGCTTTCTCATCGCCGGACACGATCTGCGTGAGGGCATCAAGGTCGGCTACGCCGACACGGCGGACGGTCTGCCCCGCTGCTTCGAGAACGAAGGCGTAGGGGAGTTCATCGAGGACGAGCTGCGGTTCCGCGGCGTCATCGGGAGCGAGCACGCCACGGCTTGATCCCGACCCACGGGATCCGGCGGCCAAGGCGCGCGAACGCAAAGCGACACGAGGTCCGAAGCGCACGCCGATCGCCGATGAGCCGCCGCGTGCGCGCTGCGACGAGGCGGCGCCGATGGAGCTGCGCCGCGCGATCGAGCAGCTGAACGCGGGAGAGCTCTTCGAGCAGCACGAGACGCTCGAGGAGCTGTGGCGCCGCACGCGCAGCCCGGTGCGCGACCTGTACCACGGCATCATCCAGATCGGCGTCGGCCTCTACCACTGGTCGCGCGGGAACTTTCACGGCGCGACGGTCCTCATCGCCGAGGGCATCGAGCACCTGCGGCCGTTCGCGCCGGCATGCCAGGGGGTCGACGTCGAGCGGCTCATCGCGGACGCGACGGCTCTGCGCGAGGAGCTCCTCGTCCTGGGGAAAGAGCGTATGGGGGAGCGCGACGCGCGCCGCGCGCTGACCGTGCGCTACGTCTTCGGTGGATCCTCGACCGGGAGCTCGACCGGCACGAACGCGGGCTGATCCCATCCGAGCAGCTCGTACGGCGGCAGGTTCAGCGCCTCGACGCCGCGCAGGTCCGGGATGCCGTCCTTCAGCGCGCGCTCGATCCCGCTCTTGAGCTGGATCGACGTGACGAGGCGCGCGGGTCCCGGCCGTGTGAGCCAGACCTTGACCTGCGCGACGCCGTCCTCGACGCCGAGCAGCTCGACGCGCGCGCCCGAACCCTCGAGGTAGGGGGCCATCTCCTTGAGCTTCTCCGCGACCGCCGCCTTGAGGTCCGCCACGTTCCCGAGCATACGGACGGGAACGGCGATGTGCTCGCGCGACGCGGTGGCAGGATAGGCGCGCACATGTGCTATCCCCCCGAGGGCCGCCCTCCCGACCTCCCCGACGACCTCCGCCCGCCGCCGATCTCGGGCGGCTCCGGCGGCGGGGGCGACGTCGTCCTCACGAGCGAAGACGGCGGCCGCTTCCGCGCCTACCTCGCGCAGGCGTCCGACGGCGAGGCGGCGGTGGTCATCGCGCCGGACGACCGCGGGCTGGCGCCCTTCTACGAAGACCTCGCCGAGCGGTTCGTCGACGCCGGCGTCCACGCGCTGGCCTTCGACTACTTCGGCCGCACCGCGGGGACCGACCGCCGTCCGGACGACTTCGACGCGCAGCCGCACGACGCGCGGCACACGACGGCGCAGGCGAGCGCGGACCTCGCGACGAGCGTCGGCCACCTCCGCGGCGCCACGAGCGCGCGCAGCATCTACGTGGTCGGCTTCTGCAAGGGCGGGCGCATCGCGTTCAACGCCGCGGCGGAGCACGACGGCCTCGCCGGCGTCGTCGGCTTCTACGGCTGGCCGGCGCGCCGCTCCGACGACGACCAGTCGGCGCCGATCGACAGCGTCGACCGCATGCACATCCCCGTGCTCGGCCTCTTCGGCGGCGCGGACAAGGGCATACCGGCGTCGGCGGCGGAGGACCTCGACGCCGCGCTCGGGGAGCGCCGCGTACCGCACTTCGTGCACGTGTATCCGGGGCTGCCGCACTCGTTCTTCGACCGCCAGCACGCGCAGTACAAGTCGGAGAACGACGACGCGTGGCGTCGCGTGATCGGCTTCATCCGCAGCGGGGACCCGACGGCGCGAGCGTGAGCTAGCCGCCCACCCGCTTGCGCTTGTTGTCGACGTAGTCGATGAGCACGTACTCGCCGAGGCGCTCCGGCTCCACGTAGAAGGCGCGGCCGTGGTTGATCTTCGACATCTGATCGACGAAGTCCACCAGGTAGTGCCCGCGCGCCAGCATGAAGGTGTTGATCTGGATGCCCTCGCGCGTGCAGCGCACGACCTCGCGCAGCGTCTCCTCGAAGGTCCGCTTCGTGGGTGGGTAGGAGAAGCGCGGCCGCCCGTCCTCGAAGTGCGCCGTCGGCTCGCCGTCGGTGATGAGGATCACCTGCTTGTTCTTGCCGCGTGAGTGCGCCAGCAGCGAGCGCGCCGTCTCGAACGCGTGCTGCATGTTCGTGCCGTAGACGTACTCGTTCCAGGTGAGCCGCGGCAGGTCCGCCGGCTTCAGCTCCGTCGCGTAGGCCGAGAAGCCGACGATGTAGAGGTCGTCCTTCGGGAACGTCGAGCGGATGAGCGAGTCGAGGGCGAGCGTCACCTTCTTCGCCGCGAGGAAGCAGCCGCGGAACAGCATCGAACGCGAGACGTCGACGAGGATGGCCGTCGCCGACTGGGTCATGAGCTCGGTGCGGTAGACGTCGAAGTCCTGCGGCGCGAGCTTCACCGGGGTCCCGGCGCCACCGCGCATGACCGCGTTGCGCA
>JAGWSB010000010.1 GCA_028876375.1 Chloroflexota bacterium
TGTTGTTGACGTGCGCGCCACCGACCGCGTACTCGTGACCACGGTGGTTCACGCGCAGGTGGACGTAGCCCTTGCCGGAGAGTGTGTGGTAGCTCAACAGCTCGTCCGTGTTCACCGTCGCGCCCTTCTCGACGTACCGCTCGATCAGCGGCATCAGTGTCCGGCGCTTCACGTCTGGCACGACCTCCGCGTAGACCCGCCCGCCGCGCTGGTGGATGCCCATCACGACGGTCTTGGTGTCGCGCCGCCAGCCGCGCTTGTGCCCCCGGTGACGCGGCCTGCCGCCGAAGAGCGTCTCGTCCAGTTCGACCGTCCCGCTCATTGGTGGCGGTGCGCCCTCGTCGAGCATCGAACGGATCTCTCGGAACATGCGCCATGCGGTCTTGTAGGTCACGCCGGTCGAACGCTGTAGCCACTTCGCGGACACGCCCGTCCGCGTCGTCGCCATGAGGAAGATCGCATAGAACCATGTCCGCAAGCTCGTCGTGGACTTTTCGTAGATTCGGCCCGACAGCGGGTGGACGTGGTGGCCGCAGTTGGAGCACGAGAATGACGGGCGCGTCCGGTCCTGATAGTGCTTGGTCTCTTTCAGGCACTTAACGCAGTGGAGCTTGCTGTCCGGGTAGAAGACAGCCCAGATCCAGCGCAGGCAGGCTGCGTCGTCAGGGAAGTCCCGGTCGAAGTCGCGCTTGGTGTACCGCTCCATGAGCAGTACCCTACACCTAAGGGATACCTACTGTCAAGGGATAATCGCGAAAAGAAGCGTCCCGAGCGACCTGCCTCCGCTTCCGACCGCCGCTTCGAAGACGGCGACCGGGTCGTGGAGCCGGTCCTTGATGCCATCTCGGACCGCCTTTGATGCTATCTCCGGTTGCGCTCCCGAGGCCCGGGCCCTTGATCGGATCTCCGGCCCTGACCCCTTTGGCAGACCCCTCGGGACGGCGAGGAACATACGGTCAGCGAATATGCCGAGCAAGCAGGTTGTCCACGATCTCGTTCTGCGGTGACGTCCCCGTGTCCACCGATCCACACACTTATCCACGGCGATCGAACACGTCTGTGGAGACCGATGCGCCGGACAAAGTTGGTCCCGAGCGACGGCCGCCCGACGGATCTCGCACCTTGATGCGATCTCGGTAGCGTTCCCCCGGACGGTCCCCTCTCGGGACGGGCGCGAACACTACTCCGGCCCCTTGCCCCCGCCACCCGGTCATCCACGATCGACAGGGGCGTCCGTCCACAGATATCGGGCACTTATCCACCAAAGCGGTCGAGACGGGGCCGAACCTACCATCGGCGAGTGACCGATCAGACCGCGGAGCGCCTCGATCCGGAGCGCGATCCCCTGCTGGCGCCGCTGAACGCCGAGCAGCGGGAGGCCGTGACCCACGGCGCCGGCCCCCTGCTCATCCTCGCCGGCGCCGGCTCGGGCAAGACCCGCGTCCTGACCCACCGCATCGCGTACCTCATCCGCGAGCTCGGCGTCCCGCCGCACGCCATCCTCGCCGTCACCTTCACCAACAAGGCCGCGCGCGAGATGCGGCAGCGCCTCGAGCGGCTCCTGCCCGCCGCCGCGCTCGGCGAGCTCTCGGCCGGGACGTTCCACGCCTTCTGCGCTCGCCTGCTGCGCCGCTGGGCGCGCGCCGTGGGGATCGACCCGAGCTTCGTCATCTACGACGAGGCCGACCAGCGCGCGCTGCTGCGGCGGGCCATGGAGGACGTCGGGCTGGGGGAGCGCCTCGTGCCGCCCGGCGCCATCGCCGCCACGATCTCCAACGCCAAGAACGAGCTCCGCGGCCCCGCCGACCTCACGGCCACCGCGCGCGGCCAGCTCGAGCGCGCCGCCTCCGTCGTGTGGCCGCGGTACGAGGCGCTCCTGCGCGAGAACAACGCCGTCGACTTCGACGACCTGCTCCTCTTCGCCGTCCGCCTCTTCGAGACGAGCGACGAGGCGCTCGAGCACTTCCAGGACCGCTTCGAGCACATCCTCGTCGACGAGTACCAGGACACGAACCGGGCGCAGTACCAGCTGCTGCGCTACCTCACGGGCTGGAAGCAGAACCTCGCCGTCGTCGGCGACGACGACCAATCCGTCTTCTCGTGGCGCGGCGCCGACCTGCGGAACATCCTCGACTTCGAGCGCGACTTCCCCAAGACGAAGGTCGTCAAGCTCGAGCGGAACTACCGCAGCACGCAGCGCATCCTCGACGCCGCCCACGCCATCGTGAGCAACAACGAAGCGCGGAAGGAGAAGAAGCTCTGGACGGACCGCTCCGGCGGCGAGGACGTCGTCGTGCTCGAGGCGTACGACGAGCACCAGGAGGCGGAGCTCATCGCGCGCGAGATCGAGCGTCTCCGCCGCGAGGGCGAGGCGAACGAGCCGCGCGACGTCGCGATCCTCTACCGCACGAACGCGCAGTCGCGCGCGATCGAGGACACCTTCCGCGAGTTCGGGCTCGCGTACCAGGTCGTCGGCGGCGTCTCCTTCTACGAGCGGCGCGAGGTCAAGGACGTCCTCGCGTTCCTGCGCATCCTGCGCAACCCGCAGGACACCGTCGCGCTCGCGCGGGTCGTCAACGTGCCGCCGCGCGGCGTCGGGCCGAAGACGCAGGCAGCGCTCCTCGCCGCGGCGCGCGCCGGCGAGGGCGTCATCGCCGCGCTCGCGGACGCCGACGCGTTGGCGGGCGTCGCGCAGCGGCAGCGATCGGCGCTCGCCGCGTTCGGCCGCGCGCTCTCCGAGTTGCGCGCCGCGGCCGAGGAGCGGGATCTCCCCGATCTCGTCGATCTGCTCCTGCAGAGGACGGGCTACGCGACGTACCTCAAGGACGGCACCGAGGAGGGCGAGGAGCGCTTCGCGAACGTTCTCGAGCTGCGGACCATCGCCCAGGACTTCGTGCGCCTCCCGCGCGAGGAGCAGCTGCCGGCGTTCCTCGAGGACGTCGCGCTCGTGTCCGATCAGGACCAGTACCAGGAGGACCGGCCCGCCGCGACCCTCATCACGCTGCACGCGGTGAAGGGCCTCGAGTTCCCCGTCGTCTTCCTCACCGGGATGGAGGAGGGCGTCTTCCCGCACGCGCGCTCGCTCGACGACGAGGCGCAGGTCGAGGAGGAGCGGCGCCTGTGCTACGTCGGCGTCACGCGCGCGATGGACCGCTGCTATCTGTCGTGGGCGCGGCAGCGGACGCTCTTCGGGCGCACGACGTCGAACGCGCCGTCGCGCTTCCTCCGTGAGCTGCCGCGTGAGGGCGTCGAGAGGCGGGCCGGCACCGAGGCCGAGGAGCGCGACGTGTGGGCCGAGATCGACTCCCAGGAGGCTCGCGCGCGCTACGCGGAGCGTCGTGCCGCGAGACGCCGCGAGGCGCTCACCGACCTTCCCACCGCCTGGAGCGGCGCGCGGAGCGTGAACGGCAACGGGCGGAAGGAGGCGCGGTCGGCACCGGGCAGCACGCGGTTCAAGGCGGGTCAGAAGGTGCGGCACGCTTCCTTCGGCGAGGGGATCGTCGTCTCGAGCTCGACACGCGCGGACGACGAGGAGGTCACCGTCGCGTTCCCCGGCAAGGGCGTGAAGAAGCTCATGGCCTCTTTCGCGGACCTGCGGCCGATCTGATCGAGAAGGAGGGGGGATGGAGAGCGCGGAGCAGCGCGCCAAAGCGGAGGCGTTCCGCGCCCTCCACGCCGGACCGCGGATCCTCGTCCTTCCCAACGCGTGGGATGCCGCGAGCGCGCGCGTCTTCGAGGAGGCCGGGTTCCCGGCCATCGCCACGACCAGCGGCGGCGTCGCCGCGGTGTTCGGCTACCCGGATGGCGAGCGCGTCCCGCTCGCGGACGTCCTGCGCATCGTCGAGCGGATCGCGGCGGTCGTGCGCGTGCCCGTGACGGCCGACATGGAGGCGTGCGGCGCGCCCTCGGCCGAACGCGTCGCGGAGACGGTGCGGCGCACCATCGCGGCGGGAGCCGTGGGCATCAACCTCGAGGACTCGACCCACGCCGGGGAGCGCGCGCTGACCGACGTCGGCCGACAGGTCGAGCTGCTCCAGGAGGCGCGGCGCGCAACCGGCGCGGCGGGCGTGCCGATCGTCATCAACGCGCGGACCGATGTGTACCTGCGCGGGAGCGGCGAGGCCGGCGAGCGCTTCGACGAGGCGGTGCGCCGCGCGAACGCGTATCGCCGCGCCGGTGCGGACTGCCTTTTTCTCATCGGCGTCCGCGACGGCCTCACCATCGAGCGCCTCGTGCGCGCGATCGATGGGCCGGTCAACGTGGTGGGTGGCCCGGGCGCGCTCCCAGTACCGGAGCTCGAGCGGCTCGGTGTGAGGCGCGTCAGCATCGCATCGGGCGCGTCGCGCGCATCGCTCGCGCTGGTCGAGCGGATCGCGACGGAGCTCCGCGCGACGGGGACATATGGGGCGATGGAGCAGAAGACGATGACCCACGCGAAGGTGAATGCCCTGTTCGAGCGCTAGGTGGGCTCCTCGACCAGGCTCCGGATCCGGTCGGCGACCTCCCGCGGGAACGGCACCGAACGCCGTGCGGCGCGGTCGATGAGGACGCCGGTGACCTCCGCGGTCGCGACGACCTCGCCCGTCGCGCCGTTCGACATCTCGTGCGCGTACGCCAGGCTCGAGCGGCCCATCCGCGTGAAGTGAGAGCGGATGGTCACGACGTCGCCGGCGAGGAGCTCCTTCTTGAACTGCATGTCGTAGCGAACGGCCGACAGCGCGAAGCCGGCGGTGCGGATCCATTCGGGGGTCATCCCGACGTCGGCGAAGAAGCTCCAGGTCGCCGCGTCGAAGTGCGCGAGGTACGCGACGACGTTCACGTGGCCCATGACGTCGAGGTCGCGCGGATAGAAGACGCCGCGATGCGAGACGACGGACTTCTCGGGCATCGCCCCGGAGACTACCGCGCCGCCGCGGAGCCCGGATCCGCCGCAGCGCGCGGTCGGGATCACTAGCATCTCGACATGGCGACGCGTGATGCCCGGCGGCGCGCGGCCGAGCTGCGGGCGGCGATCGAGAAGGCCAACTACGAGTACTACGTGCTCGACGCGCCGACGATCGGCGACGAGCAGTACGACGCGCTGCTGCGCGAGCTCACAGAGCTCGAGGCGGCGCATCCCGAGCTCGTCACGCCCGATTCGCCGACGCAGCGCGTCGGCGCCGCGCCCTCGGAGCGCTTCAAGCCCGTACGCCACGCCGCGCCGATGCTCTCGCTCGCGAACGCCTTCGGCGAGGACGAGCTCCGCGCGTTCGACCAGCGCGTCCGCAAGGCGCTCGGGCGCGACTCGGTCGACTACGTGTGCGAGCTGAAGATCGACGGTCTCGCGGTGAACCTCACGTACGTCGATGGGCGCTTCACCGAGGGCGCGACGCGGGGCGACGGCGTCACCGGCGAGGACATCACCGCCAACCTGCGGACGATCCGCGCGATCCCGCTGACGCTGCGCGAGAAGATGCGCGGCCGGATCGACGTCCGCGGCGAGGTGTACCTCCCGCTGCGGTCGTTCGAGGCGACGAACGCCGAGCGCGCCGCGCGCGGCGAGGCGCCGTTCGCGAATCCGCGGAACGCCGCCGCGGGCGCGGTGCGGCAGATCGATCCGCGGAAGACGGCGGAGCGCGATCTCGCGGTCTTCATGTACAGCTCCGCCGGCCTGGACGTCGGGAGCCAGCACGAGCTCCTCGCGCGCTTGCGCGAGCTCGGCTTCCGCGTGAACCCCGACTGGAAGATCGTGCACGGCGTCGACGATGTGCTGGAGCAGCTCGAGCGGATGCGCGAGAAGCGGCACTCCCTGGGGTACGGGACCGACGGCGTCGTCGTGAAGGTCGACGCCGTCGCCGACCAGGACCGCCTCGGGTACGTCGCGCGGAGCCCGCGCTGGGCGATCGCGTACAAGTTCCCCGCCGAGCAGGCGACGACCTCGGTCGAGGACATCAAGGTCTACGTCGGCCGCACGGGCGTCCTCACGCCCGTCGCCTGGCTCGCGCCGGTGCAGGTCGGCGGGACCACCGTCCGGCGCGCGACGCTCCACAACCTCGACGAGGTCCGGCGCCTCGACGTCCGCGTCGGCGACCGCGTCGTCATCCAGCGCGCGGGCGACGTGATCCCCGAGGTCGTGCGCGCCGAGCACGAGCGCCGCGAGCGCGACCTGCCCGAGTGGGACATGCCGAAAGCGTGCCCGGAGTGCGGCGGCCCGGTCGAGCACCGCGAGGGCGAGGTCGCGTACCGCTGCGCGAACCCGGCGTGTCCGGCGCAGCAGGGGCAGCGCCTCGGGCACTTCGTCTCGCGCGGCGCGATGGACATCGAGGGCGCGGGGCCCGCCTTCCTCACGCAGGTCCAGGAGAAGGGCCTCGTCAGCGACCCCGCGGACCTCTTCTCGCTCGAGCTCGACGAGATCGTCGCCCTCGAGAGGTTCGCCGAGCGGAGCGCGCAGAACCTCTACGAGCGTATCCAGGCGGCGACGAAGGGACGGCCCCTTGGCCGGCTCCTCTACGCGCTCGGGATCCCGCAGGTCGGAGAGACGACGTCGGAGGACCTCGCGCGGTGGCTCGCGGAGCGGCTCGGGGCGGCGCCGTCGCTCGGCGCGATCTTCGACCGGCTCCGTTCAGCGAGCGAGGAGGAGCTGCAGGAGACTCCGGGGATCGGTCCCGTCGTGGCGCGCTCGATCGTCACGTACTTCGCGGACGAGGAGGAACGGGCGTTCCTCGACAAGCTCGTGGCGGCGGGCGTGGAGCCGGCGATGCCGGAACGGCGCGCGGCGCCCGCGGAGAGCCCGTTCGCGGGAAAGACCGTCGTCTTCAGCGGAACGCTCGAGCGGCGCAGCCGTGACGAGGCGGAGGACATCGTGCATCGCCTCGGCGGGAAGACGTCGGCATCGGTGAGCAAGAAGACGGACCTCGTCGTCGCCGGACCCGGCGCCGGGTCGAAGCTCGAGAAGGCCGAGCAGCTCGGTATCAAGGTCGTGGACGAAGAGACGTTCGAGCGGCTCGCCGCCGTTCATACTGCCGTCCGATGACGCTCACCCGGCCGCCCGGCGTCAGCGCACCCCCTCCGCCGCCGCTGGAGATCCCGCGCATCCCCATGCCCGCCGAGCCGCAGTCGATCGAGCAGACCGGCCTCGGCATGGGGCTCCTCACCGACCTCGCGCTCAAGACCCTCTACCTGCGCGGCCAGATGACCCTCGGCGAGATCGCGATCGCGCTCGGACTGCCCGTCGCGAACGTCGCCGACCGCGTCATGGATTTCCTCAAGACCGAGCGCCTCGTCGAGATCCGCGGCGGCACGTCGCTGTCGGCGGCGACCTACCAGTTCGTCATCACCGAGAAGGGCGCGGAGAAGGCGCAGGAAGCGCTCGCGCGCAGCCAGTACATCGGGCGCGCTCCGGTCCCTCTCGCCGTCTACGTGGCGGCGGTGCAGCGGCAGAGCATCGCCAACGTCACCGTCACGCAGGAGGACATCGCGCGCGCGTTCTCGCACCTCGTCATCCCGCGCGAGACGCTCACGCAGCTCGGTCCCGCGATCAACTCCGGCAAGTCGATATTCCTCTTCGGGCCGCCCGGCAACGGCAAGACGACGATCGCCGAGGTCATGATCGGCCTTCTGCGAGGTGAGGTCGTCCTGCCCTACGCGGTCGAGGTCGACGGTCAGGTCATCAAGGTCTTCGACCAGGTCTACCACCGCCCCGCGCTCGATCTCGCGGCGCAGGAGCGCGTGCGCTTCGATCACCGCTGGGTCATCTCGCGCCGTCCCATCGTCATGACCGGCGGCGAGCTCACGCTCGAGACGCTCGACCTCATCTGGGACGAGACGTCGAAGATGTACGAGGCGCCTTTCCAGATGAAGGCGAACGGCGGGATCTTCATGGTCGACGACTTCGGCCGTCAGCGCGTCACGCCGCGCGACCTCCTCAACCGCTGGATCGTCCCGCTCGAGAAGCGTGTCGACTACCTCACGCTCCACACCGGGAAGAAGATCGAGATCCCCTTCGACATGCTCATCGTCTTCTCGACCAACCTCGACCCCGCGGACCTCGTCGACGAGGCCTTCCTGCGGCGGATCCGCTACAAGATCGGCATCGGCTCACCGACGGTCGAGCAGTACGAGGAGATCCTCCGGCGCCTCTGCGCGCGCAAGCAGATCGAGTACAAGGCCGAGGCGCTCTCGCAGATCCTCGCGTACTACCGCAAGAAGAGGCTCGAGCTGCGCTCGTGCCACCCGCGCGACATCCTCGACCAGGTCATCGACACCGCGCGCTTCCTCCAGCGGTCGCCGGGCCTCGACCCCGACCTCGTCGACATGGCCTGCGAGAGCTACTTCGTGTCCCTCAACGCGGACGGTGTGCCCGCGTCCTGACGGGACGTCCGGCCCTAGCCTTCCCTTCCGCGCCGTCCTGATATGTTCCCGACGTGGCGGTCACATCCGCGCCCGCACGCGCCGCTGACGCCGACATCGCACACCTCGAGGTCGTCAAGGACGTCGTCGACGAGCTCATCGACCTCTCGCTGAACTACCGTCAGAGCGGGCACCCCGGCGGCTCGCGGTCGAAGGTGCACATCCTCCTGTCGCTCCTTCTCACCGGAGCGATGCGCTGGGACCTGTGGCGCCCGTGGCGGCGCTTCGGCGACCGCCTCATCCTCGCCGCCGGGCACACCGTCCCCCTCGTATACGCGACGCTCGCCACGCTCGACGAGATCGTGCGCATCGAGCACGAGCGCCGCGGCGACGACCGCCTCGCGTTCCCCTTCGACGGCCGCTTCGCGCTGACGTGGGAGGACCTCCTCGGACTGCGCCACAACAAAGGACTGCCCGGGCACGCCGAGATGGCCGGGAAGACGCTCCTCCTCAAGTGGAACACCGGCCCCTCGGGCCATGGCCTCCCGCCGTCGGTGGGCGAGGCCGTCGCGCTCCGCGCCGCGGGGCTCGACGAGGTGAAGGTCTTCGCCATCGAGGGCGAGGGCGGGCTCACCCCCGGCGCGAGCCACGAGACGCGCAACTCGGCCTGGGGCCTCGGCTGCCACAACCTCGTGCTCCTCGTCGACTGGAACGACTTCGGGATCGACGAGAACCCGACCTCGAGCGTCGTGCACGGGACGCCGCGCGACTGGTTCGCCTCGTACGGCTGGCGCGTCCTGGGGACGGAGCACGGCAGCGAGTGGCCCGACGTGACCCGCGTCGTCCTCGAGGCGGCGCGCGGCGAGAACCCCGACAAGGTGCCGACGATGGCGTGGTTCCGCACGCGCAAGGGCCGCGGCTACCTCAAGTACGACTTCGGGTCGCACGGTACGCCGCACCCGCTGAACAGCCCGCCCTTCTGGCAGCTGCGCAAGGACTTCATGGCCAAGTACGGCGTCGAGTACGCGGGCGTGGACGCGCCCGCGCCCAAGGATCCGCGCGAGCTCCGCGAGCAGGCGCGCCGCAACCTCGAGATCGCGGCGTCGACGCTGCGGCGGCGGCCCGCGGCGGTCGCGGCCGTCTGCGACATGCTCCGCGCGCGCGCGGAGAGCGTGCCGGAGGAGATCCCGACGTTCCGCCTCGGCGGCGCGAGCGGCGCGATCCACCGCGACGAGCGCGTCACCGACTTCGAGCGGTACCCCGCGGAGATGTGGGCCAAGCCCGGAGAGTCGAAGCCGAACCGTGCCGCGCTCGCGGCGTGGGGCGCGTGGGTGAACTCGTTCGCGCGGAAGGAGTACGGGCGGCCGCTCGTCATCGCCATGTCGGCCGACCTGGCGGAGTCGACGAACATCGCCGGCTTCGCGAAGGGCTTCGGCGGCGTAGAGGGCTGGGGCTGGTACCAGCGCGACACGAACCCCACCGGAACGCTCCTGCCCCAGCAGATCACCGAGTTCACGAACGCCGGCATCGCCTGCGCCATCGCGTCGGTCAACCTCGCGGAGGATCCGTTCCGCGACTTCGACGGCTTCTGGGGCGCGTGCTCGACCTACGGCGCGTTCTCCTATCTCAAGTACGGCGAGATGCGGCTCTTCAGCCAGCTCGCGCAGGACTGCGAGCTGAAGGTGGGGAAGGTGATCTGGGTCGCCGGCCACTCGGGCCCGGAGACGGCGGACGATTCGCGGACGCACTTCGGCGTCTTCGAGACGGGTGTCACGCAGCTCTTCCCCGACGGCGCCGTCATCGACGTCCACCCCTGGGAGTACAACGAGGTCCCCGTCGTGCTCGGCGCGGCGCTCCGCGAGAAGGCGCCCATCGTCGCGCTCCACCTCACGCGTCCGGCCATCGCCATCCCCGACCGCGCCGCGCTCGGCATGCCGTCGCACTTCGCCGCCGCGAGGGGCGCGTACGTCCTGCGGCCGTACCGGCCGGGGCAGCCTCGGGGCGGCACGGTCTTCGTCCAGGGCACGTCGACCACGGCCAACCTGGTGAAGGTCCTCTCGGAGCTCGACGCGCGCGGCCTCAACGTGAAGGTCGTCGCCGCCGTCAGCCCGCAGCTGTTCGCGCTCCAGGATCGGGCGTACCGCGACTCCGTCGCGACGCTCGGCGACCGCCTCGACGCCATGGTCATCTCGAACCGCGCGCGGCGCGTGATGGGCGACTGGACAGCGAGTCCCCTCGTCGCGGAGTACTCGCTCACCTCGGATCAGGACGACCGCTGGCGCACCGGCGGCACGGTCGACGAGGTGATCGCGGAGGCGCACCTCGCGCCGGAGCACCTCCTCGCGGGCATCGAGCGCTTCGTGCGCGACCGAGACGCGCGCCTCGCGCGCCTCGTCGACGCGGTCGCCGACGCGCGGAAGGACCGCGCCTAGAGGGCACCGCGACCTAGACTGCCCCGTGCATGGGGGCGGGGACGGAGCGGCCGCGTGCCTGGTCGCGGCGTCTCACGCCGACCGGCGTCTTCCTCGCGGCCGCCGTCGCGCTCTCGGCCGCGCTCTGCATCTACCCCGCGGCGACGCTCCTGCGGGGGAGCTTGTTCAGCGGAAGCATCAGCGATCCGGGCCCGGCGACGCTCCAGAACTACGTCTCCGTCTACGGCGACGGCGCCACCTACGCGCTCTTCGGGACGACGCTCGTCTATGCCGTCGGGACCGCGGTCGCGGCCGTCGTCGTCGGCCTCGTCGTCGCGTGGATCGCCGTCCGCACGAACGCGCCCCTCGCGCGCCACATGGGCTGGCTCGTGTTCGCGACCTACGCGCTGCCGGGGACGCTCACGTCGATCGCCTGGATCCTGCTCGCGAACCCGAACACCGGGCTGCTCAACGAGCTCGCGAGATCGGTCCTCGGCCCCGACGCCACCCTCTTCAACGTGTACTCCTTCCTCGGGATGCTGTTCGTCTCCGTCGGGCACTCCTATGCGCTCGCCTTCGCGTTCCTCGCGGCGTCGCTCCACTCCACGGATCCGTCGCTCGAGGAGGCGGCCGGCACGTCGGGCGCGCGCCCTCTCACGGTCTTCTGGCGCGTCAACCTTCCTCTGGCGTGGCCCGCGCTGCTGTCGACGGCGACCATTCTCGTGATCCTCGGGCTCGAGTCGTTCGACGTGCCCGCCTTCGTCGGCATCCCCGCCAACGTCCGCGTGTTCAGCACGCAGATATTCGTCGAGACCTCCGTCCGCACCCCCCCGGACTTCGGGCGCGCGGCGACGTACGGCGTCCTCCCGCTGCTCGTGGCGCTCGGGCTGACGCTCGTCTACCAGCGCTCGATCGTGGCTCCGGAGCGCTACGCGACGATCCGCGGCAAGGCGTTCCGGCCGCGACGGCTCGACCTCGGCCGCTGGCGCTGGCCGGCGACCGGCGTATTCCTCGTCGTCTTCTTCGTCACCGCGCTACTGCCGGTCGCCACGCTCGTCCTCGTGTCGCTCGCGCCGACGCTCAGCGAGGCGACGTCCTTCGACGTGCGCACCTTCGGGCTGGGGAACTACGCGACGATCCTGGGCGATCCGGTCGCGCAGCGCGCCATCCGCAACACGCTGATCCTCGCCGCGCTCGGCGCGACGGCGGCGATGCTGCTCGCCTTCGGGGTCGCCCTCGCCTCGCTGCGCACGCGGCTGCGGGGTCGCGGCCTCGTCGAGTACGCCATATTCCTGCCGTTCGCGGTCCCCAGCGTGGTGCTCGCCGTGGGCATCCTGTGGGGGTACGTGTCGTTCCCCATCGGGGTCTACGGGACGATCTTCATCCTCCTGATCGGGTACGTGACGAAGTTCATGCCGTACGGTCTGCGTAGCGCGTCGACGTCGCTTCTGCAGATCCATCCCGAGCTCGAGGAGCAGGCCCGCGTCGCGGGCGCGTCGCTGGGCCAGACCATCCGCCGTGTCGTCATGCCGCTCATCCTCCCCGGCTTCGTCGCGGGGTGGACGCTCCTCGCCGTGGTGTTCATGCGCGAATTCAGCATGAGCATCCTGCTGTGGTCATCGGGGTCCGAGGTCGTCACCGTGCTGTTCTTCGATTACTGGACGAACGGGCGGTTCGGTCTCGTCGCCGCGCTCGGCCTCCTGCTCATCGCCGTGTCCCTTGCCGTCGTGTTCGCCGTCCGGCGCGTCTCGCGCGTCGATACGGTGGCGGCATGAGCGCGACGCGGGCCCTGGCGGAGTTCGCGCTCGGCGTCGACGCCGAGGCGACGCCCGAGGCGGTCCGTCACGAAGCGCTGCGGATCCTCGTCGACTGCGTCGGCTGCGCCGTCGCCGGGGTGGTGACGCCGGCCGGACGCATCGCGCTCGAGATGGCGCGCGACGAGCGCGGCCCGCTCACCGCCCGCCTCGTTGGCGGCGGCCGCGCGAGCCTCATGCCGGCCGCGTTCGCGACCACCGTGCTCTGCAACGCGCTCGACTACGAGCCCGTCGGGCCGGAGGGCCACGTCTGCGCCGTCGCGGTGCCCGTCGCCCTCGCCGTGGCGGACGCCGTCGACGCGCCCGGAAGCGAGCTCCTTGCCGGGCTCCTCGCGGGGCTCGAGGCCGGCGGACGGGTCGGCGGTGCGCTGCGGCGGGTCGGGCAGTCCGGCGCGAAGGTGACCCCCGCCGTCCGCGGGACGGCGCATGCGGTCTTCGCCGCTGTGGCCGCGGCGGGGCGGATCCTCCGCCTCACGCCCGCGCAGATGCACGAGGCGTTCGGGATCGCCGGGTACAGCGCCACGCTCCCCACGCTGAAGAAGGTCATGAGCTCGGAGCACGCGCCCATGACCAAGTACGACCACCTCGGCCTCATCGCGCAGAACGGGATCCAGGCGGCGCTCCTCGCGCGCAAGGGCTTCACCGGCGACCGCTCCGTCCTCGAGGGCGAGTACGGCTTCTGGCGGTTCGCCGGCGCGCTCGGCTACGACGAGGACTTCGTCACCCGCGACCTGGGCGCGACGTGGACGATCGGCCAGACGTGGTTCAAGCGTTACCCCGTGATCCTCTACACGACGCCGGTCCTCGACACCGTACGACGGCTCATGGCCGAGAGCGGGCTCGTCGCCGACGCGATCGAGCGTGTCGAGGTCGCGACGACGCGTCCGAACGCGGTGCAAGCGGTCTCGGAGGTCCGCGACGAGATGGACGCCTGGACGAGCACTCCCTACAACGTCGCGGTCGCCGCCCACGACGTCCGGCCGCGACGGGCGTGGCAGCAGCCGGCGACATACCGTCGCCCCGACCTCGTCCGGCTCACGCGCGCCGTGACCGTGCGCGCGCTGCGCGCCGACGAGCTGCCGCCCGCGGGGAACTACTGGGAGGGCTGGTGCCCCGTCCGGGTCACTGTGCACTCCGGACAGGCGCACGAGGGTGCCCAGGATCGCCTGCCGCGGATCGAGGACGACGAGATCGACAAGAAGTTCCGTGACAATGTCGTCGGCCTCCTGAGCGACGACGCGGCCGAGCGGCTGAGAACGGCCTGCTGGCGCGCGGCGGGCATCGGGAGCGCGCGGGAGATCACGGAGCTCATCGGAACGGCGACGGCGCCGGCGCGAGCGGGATAGGAGAGGAAGCACACGTGAAGAGCTACGAGACGATCCTCATCGACAAGGCGGGCGGCGTCACGACGATCCGCTTCAACCGCCCCGACAAGCGGAACGCGATGAACCCGCAGCTGCACCGCGACATGTACGACGCGCTCACCGAGCTCGAGTTCGACGACGAGACCAAGGTCCTCGTGATCACCGGCCAGGGCGAGGCGTTCTGCGCGGGACAGGACCTCAAGGAGTACTTCTACGAGAAGAAGGACGACCCGCGCGGGCGTGAAGAGGCGCGCCGTATGTCGCACGCGTGGCGCCACCAGAAGCTGCGCTACTTCCCGCGTCCGACGATCGCCGAGATCAACGGGTGGTGCTTCGGCGGCGCGTTCACGGTCGTGGCGTCCGTCGACATCGCGGTCGCCGCGAGCGAGGCGACGTTCGGGCTCTCCGAGATCAACTTCGGGCACATTCCCGGCGGCCTCGTGACGAAGGTCGTGCAGGAGATCGTGCAGCCGCGCCAGGCGCTCTACTACATCCTCACCGGCGAGCCCTTCACCGGGGCGCGCGCCGCGGAGATCGGGCTCGTCACCATGGCCGTGCCGAAAGCCGAGCTCCACGCGAAGGTGATGGACATCGCGGCGACGCTCATGAAGAAGGATCCCGAGGCGATGCGCGCGTGCAAGGAGGTCTTCAAGGCCGTCACGCCCGAGGTGACCTACGAGGACGCGTGGTACTGGCTCTCCTCCAAGTCGGACCAGCTCACCTACCGGCAGAAGGGCGGCTGGATCGAGGAAGGCATCGGACGCTTCATGAAGAAGGAGTACCGCCCGGGACTCGGCACGCCGCCGCCCGAGAAGGAGCGCGCCTAGGCCGATGCCCGACCCCGCCGCACCGACGCCGATCTCACCGCACGTCCGCTGGACGCGGGACGACGCCGTCCTGACCGTCACGCTCGCGCGGCCCGAGGCGCGCAACGCGCTCACGCGCGAGATGCGCGAGGAGCTCGACCGCGTCCTCGCCTGGTGCGAGGGCGAGGGGTCCGTCCGCGTCGTCGTCCTCGCCGGGGACGGCCCCGCCTTCTGCGCGGGGCAGGACCTCAAGGAGAGCGCCGGCCCCGCCGGTCCCGCGGAGAGCGTGGAGGCCAAGCTGCGCGGAGATTTCCAGACCCGCCTCGCGTCGCTGCCGCAGGTGACGATCGCCGCTCTGCACGGCGCCGTCGTCGGGCGCGGCCTCGAGATCGCGCTCACGTGCGACATCCGCGTCGCCGGCGACGACGCGACCTTCGCCCTTCCCGAGGTCGGGCTGGGCATGATCCCCGCGAGCGGGGGAACGCAGAGGCTGCCGCGGCTCGTCGCGCCGGCCCGAGCGCTCGACATCATCCTTTCGGGTGAGCGCGTCGACGCCTCGACGGCGCTGTCGTGGGGTCTCGTCACGCGCCTCGTCCCCCTCGCGGAGCTGGCTCCGACGGTGCGCGAGCTCGCGCGACGGATCGCCACCCACGCGCCCATCGCCCTGCGCTACGCCAAGCGCGCCGTGCTCGAGGGAGAGCACCTCGCGCTCTCCGAGGGGCTGCACCTCGAGGCGACGCTCGCGGCGCTGCTGCGAACGACCGACGACCGCGCGGAAGGGATCCGCGCCTTCCGCGAGAAGCGGCCGCCGCGCTTCACCGGCCGGTGAGCGGGCCGATCCCGGCGCATCGTCTCGCGCCGCTGTTCTCGGCGCGGTCGATCGCGGTCGTCGGCGCGAGCGAGCAGGGCTACGGCGCGGGCCCGGGGAACGCGCTCCGCGCGATCGGCTACGACGGACGCTGGTATCCCGTCAACCCCAAGCGCCTCGAGGTGCAGGGCGTCCGCTGCTATCCCGACGTAGCGGACATCCCGGAGCGCATCGACCTCGCCGTCATCGTCGTCGGGCGCGACCGCGTGCCGGCGACCCTCGCCGCGTGCGCCGAGCGCGGCGCGCGCGCCGCCGTCGTCGTGTCGGCCGGCTTCGCCGAGTCCGGCGAGCGAGGCGCGCAGCTCCAGCGCGAGCTCTCCCGCGTCGCCCGCGACCGCGGCGTGCTCGTCGTCGGCCCGAACTGCTTCGGCGTGGCCTCGCTCGTGACGCGCTCCGCGGGCTTCACCGGACACGGCCTCGGAAGCGCGCGCCGCGGGAGCGTCGCCGTCCTCTCGAACAGCGGCGGCCTCCTCAACGAGGTCATCTCGTACGGGAACGCGCGGGGGATCGCCTTCAGCCACCTGGCGTCGACGGGTAACGAGGCCGGCGTCACCGGGGCCGACGTCCTCGACTTCTACGTCGACGATCCGGCGACCGAGGTCGTGCTCGCGATCCTCGAGACGGTGCGCGATCCGCGCCTCTTCGTCGAGGTCGCGGATCGTGCGCGCACCGCGGGCAAGCCGATCGTCGTGCTGAAGATCGGCTCCTCCGAGAAGGCCGCGCGCGCGGCGCTCACGCACACCGGCGCGCTCGCCGGCAGCGATGCGGTCTACTCGGCGCTCTTCCGCCAGAAAGGCATCCTGCGTGTGCGCGACCTCGACGAGCTCGTCGAGGTCGGCGCCCTCCTCTCCGGCGCTTCGCCCGTGCTACGCCGACGGCGTCTCGAGCGTGCCGCGATCGTCGAGATCTCGGGTGGCGGCAAGGGTCTCGCCTGCGATGCCGCCGCCGCGGCGGGCCTCGAGCTGCCCGATCTCTCGCCGGCCGTCGCGTCGGCGCTCGACGGCTTCGTCGCTCCGGGGGCGCGAATCGAGAATCCGCTGGACACCGGCCTCACCTGGGGCGGCGCGGACATGGAGCGCCTGTATCCGCGCGCGCTCGACGCCCTCGCGAGTGAGGACGCGATCGACGTGGTCGTCTCGCGCTTCACCATCCCCGCGGACGGGCCGCTCGGGCCGATCCGCGCGCGCGTCGACGAGATGATCGCCGCGCGCGAAGCGCATCCGGATCGCCTCTTCGTCGTCCTGTCGCGCACCTGCGACCGCTTCAGCGACGAGTGGCGCCGTGTGCTCGCGGACGACCGCGTTCTCTTCGTCCAGGGCTACGGGCGCGGTCTGGCGTCGCTGGGGGCGCTCGCCCGGTACAGCCGGCACCTACGGCGCGGCGCCGAGCCGGCCGGGGTCGCCTCGGTGGGGATCGCGCGCGAGGTCGTCGTCCCGGACCGGAGCGGCGCACTCGACGAGATCGCGTCGAAGGACCTGCTCCGGGGCGCCGGCCTCCCCGTGCTCCCGACCGCGCTCGCGGTGAGCGCCGACGATGCCGTCCGCCTCGCGCGCGGGTACGGCCATCCCGTGGCGCTCAAGGTCGTGTCGCCGGAGATCGTCCACAAGAGCGACAGCGGCGGAGTGCTCCTGGGCCTGGGCGACGACGACGCGGTCCGCGAGGGCTTCGACCGGCTGCGCGACGTGGCGCGCGGCGCGGGCGCGCCGTTCACGGGCGTCGCCGTCCAGCCGATGGCCACGCCCGGCCTCGAGCTCGTCATCGGCGCCCACCGCGATGAGCAGTTCGGCCCCGTCGTCCTCTTCGGCCTCGGCGGCGTCTTCGTCGAGACGCTGCGCGACGTCGCGCTGCGCGTCGCGCCGGTCGACGACGTCGACGCTCGGGAGATGCTCGACGAGATCGCCGGGAGCGCGCTCCTCCGCGGCGCACGCGGCCGGCCGGCCGTCGACCGCGGTGCCCTAGCAGACGCTCTGTGCCGGCTGGGGGCGCTCATGATCGCGGTCCCACGTATCGCGTCCGTGGACCTCAATCCCGTCATCGCCCGGGCCGACGGTGTCGTCGCGGTCGACGCGCGCGTCCTCCTCGCGGCGCGCGAGGATCAGCCGGCGACGGGTCGGACGTCGGCGAGCGTGAACGGCGCGGCGTCGCCGTCGGGCGTCACGTCGCGGTAGACGACCTCGACCGGCATGCCGATCCGCACCTCGGCGGGTTCGCAGCCGACGACGTTCGTGCCGTACATCGGCCCTTCCGCGAGCTCGATGAGCGCATACACGTACGGCAGCTCGTCGGCGAAGCCGGGGTGGAAGGCGAAGCGGTGCACGTTGAACGCGAAGATCCTTCCGCGGCCGCTCGCCGGGACCCACTCCATGTTCCCGTAGAAGGGCTCGGGCGGGCAGGCGCGGCAGTACGCGACCGGCCAGTACGAGCGGCCGCAGCGCTTGCAGCGGAACACGAGGAACTCGTGGCGCCGCAGTCCCTCCCAGAACGGCTGGTTGTCCGCATCGACGTTCGGAAGCGGCTTGTTCCAGGACATGGCTAAGCGTCCCGTCCGAGGAGCAGCGTGCCGTGGGTCGAGCACATGCCCGGCCGCAAGATCTCGCCGCCGTGGCCGCTGACGATCGCGACCTCCGCGTCCTTCGCCTGTCGCTCGCCGCCGTCGCCGCGGAGCTGCGTGACCGCCTCGACGAACGGCGTCCAGTCGGCCATGTAGTAGCCCGAGAGGAGGCCGCCGCCGGTGTTGACCGGGATGGACCCGCCGGGCGCGATGGCCCCCGACGCGACGAACGGTCCGCCCTCACCTTTCGCGCACCACCCGTAGTCCTCGACCTGGAGGACGACCTCGGTGGTGAAGCAGTCGTACAGCTCCGCGACGTCGACGTCCGCGAGGGTGAGCCCGGCCTGGCCGAACGCGGACTCCTTCGCCGTCGCCACGGCGAGGTTCGTGTAGTTCCTCTTCTCCCACCACAGCTCGCGCATGGCCTCGCCGAGCCCGAGACCCAGGACGCCGATAGGTGGGCGGCGCAGGCTGCGGGCGCGCTCCATCGTCGTGATGACGAAGGCGGCACCGCTGTCGCTCTGGAGACAGAGGTCGAGCTTGCGGTACGGCTCGACGAAGAACGGCGAGGCACGGTAGTCGTCGAGGGTGAGCGGCCGCCCGTACATCTGCGCTCGCGGGTTGAGGCACGCCCAGCGGCGGTGCGAGACGGCCACCATCCCGAGCTGGTCCGACGTCGTGCCGAACTCGTGCATGTGGCGCGACGCGAAGAACGAGTGGTGCGAGGCCGCGGCGAGGTCCCCGTGCGGCCGGCCCCACAGGCCGTCGCGCTCGCGATGCCGCTGGCGCCTCTCGCCCGCTCCGCGGGTGTCCGACCAGTCCGTCGCGCCGTAGCCGACGGCGACGTATGTCGCGATCCCGAGCTCGAGGAGCTGCGTCGCCGCGAGGATCGCCAGGTGCGTCATGATCCCGCCGCGCTGGACGGTGAAGTACGTCTTGGCCGGGAGGCCGAGGATGCGGGCGTAAGAATCGGTCCAGCCGCGCGACTCGCCGGATCCCGACTCGATCCGAGTATTGATCGCGGCATCGACGTCCTCGCGTCGCAGGCCGGCGTCCTCGATCGCGAGCCGTACGGCCTCGACCTCCAGCGTCCGCGCGGTCTTGCCGGGAAAGCGTCCCGCCAGGAACGCCATCCCGGCGATCGCGTACTTCCCCGAGAACGCGTGCGTCATCCCGCCGTCATTTGAGCAGCGCGGTGAGGTACTTCGTCATCTCGTCGAACTTGTCCTTGGGCAGGTCGGGCAGCAGCTCGTAGTCGATCGCGTCCGCTCCCGGGATCGCGCTCTTCACCCCCGGCACGGTGATCGGGTAGCCCAGATCGCCCGAGAGCTGGAGGTACTCCTTCGAGAAGAAGAGGTCCTCCGCGACCTTCGTCGCCTCGGGGTGCGGGGGCTTGGAGGCCAGCGCGAACGCGCCGTTCCCCGCGACCATGGGATCCATGCGCATGTAGTCCATGTTCCCGTTCGGGCCGCCGACCGAGAGCACGTGCGTCATGAAGCCGATGCCGATGGGGAACTGGCCCTGGTTGACGTTGGTCGACACGGTGAGGCCCGACGAGAAGTTCGTCGCGCCCTGTGCCTTCAGACCGGAGAAGAACGCCTTCGCCTTGTCCTCGCCCATCTGCTGCCGGATCACGTAGAACCAGCGGAGGAACGTCTCGTTGAGGGTCGGGTCGACCATCGCGATCTTGCCCTTCCACTTGGGCAGCAGCAGGTCCTCGAGGGTCTTCGGCGCATCCGCGGGAGCCACGAGCTTCTTGTTGTAGATGACCGTCTGCGGGAACAGGGTGAAGACCGCGTAGTACCCGTCGGGGTCGCGCCACTTCTCCGGCACCCGCTCGATGATCGCCTTCGGCAGCTTCACGAGGTAGCCCTGCTTCGCGAGCGCGGGCATGTAGACGGACTCGACGATGAAGAAGTCGCACAGGTCCTTCCCCGCGCTCTTCTCCGTCTCGAAGCGGCTCATCGCCTGCGCGGTCGGCGCCCGGTAGTTCTCGAGCGCGATCCCGGCTCGCTTGTCGAGGACGTCCTTCAGCGCCTTCCACTGAGAGTCGATGAGGACGCCGTATCCGACGACCTTGCCCTCGGCCTTGGCTTTGGCGAGGTCCGGCGCGAAGGCCGCCGCCGCCGCCGACCCGCTCGGCGCGGCGGCTGAGGCGGTCGGCGCCGACGAGGGGCTCGGAGCGGCCGCGGGCGCGCAGGCGGCGACGAACGCGCCCACCGTTCCCAGCCCCGCGATGCGAAGGAGCTCGCGCCGCGACAGCCCGCGCTGAGACGCCATTGACCGGCGATCCATCGTCTATTCCCTCCCCGCGTTCGAAGCCGAAAGGGTAGATCAGGCGACAGCGTGGATACGCCCGCCCCGTTGCAGATCGCCCTGCTAGCCGACGTCCTCCCATCGCAGGCCGAGCTTCCGGACGCGGTCCGCTATTCGCGGGTGGCTGTAGAACCAGATCTCCTCCCACCGCGGGGGCTCGGGATCGGAGAGGTTCTGGTCGGCGAGGCGCACGAGCGCCCGGCCCATCGAGTCGGGCGACGTGTGACGCGCGCCGAAGACGTCGGCCGCGCTCTCGCGCCAACGTGTGAACGCCATCAGGGCGGGGCGGCCGACGAAGGAGAGCAGCGCGAGGGCTGCCGCGACCAGGGGATACGAGGCGGGATCCGCGACGCCTCCCACCGGTCCGACGGCGCCGGCGGCGCAGCCCGCGGCGCCGCAGATGACGCGGTCGAGCGCGACGCGGATGACGACGAGCGCCGCCGCGCCGGCGATCCCGAGCGCGACGACGTAGCGAGGAGGATCGCCGCTCACGTCGTGGCCGACCTCGTGCGCGACGACCGACTCGACCTCTTCCATCGGGAAGCGCTCGAGGAGCGTGTCGCCGAGGACGATGCGCTTCGTCGGTCCGACGCCGAGGACGGCGGCGTTCGCGGCCGTCGTCTTCGCGGCCATCCCCCAGCGGTAGACGCCCGAGACGCGAACGCCCGCGCGCTCCGCGACGGCGCGCACGCGTTGTGCGACCTCGGCATCGGCGAGCGGCTCGAAGCGGAAGAAGAGCCCCGCCAGCGTCGGTCCGGCGAGCGTTCCCGCCGCGCTGAGGACGAGCGATCCGACGATCGTCCAGGCCGCCCACTCGGGCCGCACGAGGATCAGGTACCACGCCGTCACGGGGACGCCGACCAGGACCACCGTGATGACGAGCGCCTTGGCGCGGTCCGCGAGCTCGCCCCGCCAGCTCTGAACGACGAGGCCCTCGCGTCGTCCGCGCCTCCAACCGAGGTATGCCTCCGGCAGCGCCACGAGCGAGCCGATGAGCGTGAAGACGACGATGACGAGGTACGTGACGCCCGCGCGCACCGGAGTGCCGCCCGGGCAGCTCACGAGATCGCACGGCCGCGCGCCACCTTGCAAGAGATGCGCGAACGCGTCGCGGACGGCGACGCCCGTCCCCGCCCAGTAGAGCCCGAGCATGACGACGATCCCGACCGCGGCCGTCACGAGCTCGAGCGCGAGGCTGAACTTCCGGTACGACCGCGCTCGCCTCAGCCGATCGGGATCCATGCGCGGCCGCCGCGCGGCGTCGATCACGCCGACAGTCTGAGCGCGACCGCGACCGAGGCCACCAGGATGGAGACGGCGACGAGCCAGCGCAGCGCCCCCTCGGGCGTGGCGATGAGCCGGTCGCGATCCAGCATGACGCGGTCGCCGTTCGTCATGCGCATCTCGCCCGACACGGCAGCCGTGCGGCGGCGCAGCGTGCGCACCCACGTGCTCAGCGTGCGCTCCCACGTGCTCAGCGTGCGCTGCGCGTAGCTCAAGGCGAGCGCGTAGAGCGCCGCGACGAGCGCCGCGGGCGTGAGCGAGCCTCCGCTTGCGTACGCGCCGGTGAGGACGGGCAGTGCACCCCACGCGATGGCGAACCAGGCGTCGCTGTGCAGGCGCCCGCCCGCCAGCTCGAGCGGATAGCCGATGGCCAGGGCGACACCGGCGGCCATGAAGAGGAGGAGGCCGGGCCCGAGGACGCCTAGGCCGACGACGCCGAGAGCGACCGCGCCGCCGATGCCGGCGACGGCGAGCGCGCGCAGCACGGCATCGGGGATCCGCGTGCGCAGCGGCCGTCCGTTGAGCTCGTCGAGCGCGTGCGCGCCGATGCCGAGCGCGAGAAAGAAGGCGAGCAGCGTCGAGAGGAGGCGGTCCGGTCGCAGCGCCGTGGCCACCGCGGCGCCGAGGACGACGTAGCTGAGGTGCCACAGCAGGTATGGCAGGTGGAGGAGCGTGAGGTAGTCGCGCCAGGCTCCGGGAGCGAGCGCGTAGAACGCGGGACGAACGGGGTCCGCCACGGTGGGAACGTCCGCGCCGCCGGTCGCGGCGCGGACGCGACCCCACGTCACCGCAGCCGCGCCGAGCGACAGTGTCTCGCTCCGAACGTCGGTGATGCCCGCGCTGCGCCAGACGTCCTCCATCCGGTAGCGATCGCAGAAGCGGTCGATGGAGCGACCGAGGAACGCGCCGACGTCGCGCCACTGCGCCGACACGAGCGAGCCGACGAGGGGGAGGCCGAAGCGCGTGTACGTCCACCAACCGAGCCGCAG
This sequence comes from Chloroflexota bacterium, assembly GCA_028876375.1. GTDB lineage: Bacteria > Chloroflexota > Limnocylindria > P2-11E > P2-11E > JACPOT01. The sequence continues at coordinate 22,732 of JAGWSB010000010.1, forward strand.
CGGCAGCGCGCGCGGACGATCGAACTCGAGCATGGCGATGCGGCCCCCCGGCCGGACGACGCGCGCGAGCTCACGCAGCGTCGCCACGGGGTCGTCGACGTAGCGCAGGAGATATGTGACCGTCAGGCCGTCGAACGTCGCGTCGGGGAAGGGGAGGCGCTCGGCGCGACCGAGCACGAACGCGATCCCGTCCGAACGGTCGGCAGCGCCGACCATGCCCGCGACGAGGTCGAGGCCGACCACGCGGCAGCCGCTGCGGCGCAGCTCCCGGGCCACGAGTCCCGTGCCCGTCGCGACGTCGAGGTATCTCTCGATCGCGCGCGGCGCCGCCCTCTCGACGAGCCGATGTCGCCAGCCCGACTCGAGCCCGAGGCTCAGCAGCGTGCTCGCGCGCTCGTAGTCCGGACCGAGCGGCGGAAAGAGCACGTCCGGTCGAACGTCGGTGGGGATCATCGCCGGATGCTATGCGCGCGGAATGCCCCTCTGGCGCTGTTTGTTACGATGGTTGCGCACGCAACTTCCGCGCAGGAACAGAGGAACACATCCATGCCCGCCATCACCGTCGAAAAGCCGCTCTCGCTGCCCGCCGTCCAAGTCGCCGAGGGCGCCCTCGTCGCGTATCGCAAGGTTCAGCGCGTCGTCGACGCGATCCAGACCTACGAGGGAGAGGGCTTCCCGGTGCGGCGACCGTTCCCGGGCCTCTCGCGTGCCGTCGCCGATCCCTTCGTCCTCCTCGACCAGATGGGGGAGGTGCAGTACGCGCCCGGCGAGGCGAAGGGCGCGCCCGACCACCCGCACCGCGGGTTCGAGACCGTCACGTACATGATCGACGGCGAGTTCGTGCACCGCGACTCCAACGGCGGCGGAGGGGTCATCGCGAACGGCGACACGCAGTGGATGACCGCGGGCGCGGGCATCGTGCACTCGGAGATGCCGCCGGAGAAGCTCGTCCGCAGCGGCGGCCTCTTCCACGGCATCCAGCTCTGGGTGAACCTTCCCGCTGCGCGGAAGTGGGCGGCGCCGCGGTATCAGGACATCCGCGCGAGCACGGTCTCGCTCGTGCGATCGCATGATGGCGGCGCGCTCGTCCGCGTGATCGCGGGCGAGCTCGACGGGCACACCGGCCCGGGCGCGACGTTCACGCCGATCACGTACGCGCACGCGACGCTCCTGCCCGGATCGCGTCTCGACGTGCCGTGGCGGCCCGACTTCAACGCCCTCGTCTACGCGCTCGGCGGCTTCGGGAGCGTCGGCGTCGAGCGGACCGCGCTCCGCTCCGGTCAGCTCGCGGTGCTCGGCCCCGGGAGCGCTCTGCGGGTCGAGGGGAGCGACCGGCAGGACAGCCGGACGCCGACGTTCGACGTGCTGCTCCTCGGCGGGCGACCCATCGGCGAGCCCGTCGTGCAGTACGGACCGTTCGTCATGAACACGCGTGAGGAGATCCTCGAGGCGATCGCCGACTACCAGAGCGGCAAGATGGGATACATCCCGGTGACGCACTTCGGAGCCGGACCGAAGGGCTAGCCGCTCGCCGGACCCTTCTTGAACCCCCCGAACGCATTGCCGTTCGGCACCGTCGCTGGCCGGAAAGCGGACCGGAGGGGAGCGCTAGATCTTCGGAACGACCCCGAGCTGCTGCATCTGGCCGAGCGTGTCGTACGAGGCGTAGATCTCGACGATCTTGCCGTTCCGAACGCGGAAGGTGTCGAGGCCACGGACGCTGAACGCCTCTCCGTTCGGAAGGAGCCCCATCAGCGTGCTGAGGAAGGTGCCGCTCATCGTGTAGCGCGTGCAGACGACCTCGCCCTCGCGGATCTCCTCCTCGATGTCGAAGTGGAGGTCCGGGAACGCCTCGCGCGTCTGCTGCGCGAAGTGCTGGAACTCACGCCGGCCGTTCAGCGTCGTCCCGATCGCCGTGTGGAACACGACGTCATGCTCGAGGATCTCGTCGGCGGCGCTGAGGTCGCCGCGCACCATGACGTCCTCGAAGCAGCGCCGGACGATGGCCTTGGGGTCAGCGCTCCTCGTGTCGGTGCCCACCGCGCCGCACTCTAGCGGCGCTCCGCGCGCGATGCAGCCGCGCTTATCCTCGGCGCCATGTCACCGGTCCGTACGCGTCCCGCCGTCGCGACGACCGTCGCGGAGTACATCTCGAACGCGGACCCGGCGTTCCGCCCGCTGCTCCGCAGCGTCCGCCGCGCGATCCGCACCGCGGCGCCGCGGGCCGTCGAGAGCATCAGCTACGGCATCCCCACCTTCAAGCAGTACGGCAAGAGGCTCATCTACTTCAGCGCCGCCAGCCGCCACTGCGCGATCCACATGATCGGCGCGGCACACCTCGCGGAGGCGAAGCGCCGCGGGTTCGGCGTCGGCCGCGGATCGATCCAGTTCACGCCGGAGAAGCCGCTTCCGGCGGAGCTGCTCGAGCGGATCGTGAAAGCGCGCCTCGCCGAGATCGCGGCTGACGAGAAGCGCCGCTAGATCCGGCTCGGCTCGGCGATACGACAGCGCGAGTGCGCGCCGCGCTAGTGTGAGGACCGGAGGGATCTGCGGTGGGGCATCGGACATTCGGCATCCTCCCGGTCTCGTGGTTCTATCGGGAGCGAAAGGCGACGACGCTCGGGAGGGGCCTCTCGCGCTTCTGGGCGGCATGGGCATCGCTCGGCCTGCCACCGCGTCGGCAGGTGCAGCTCGAGGTGGTGGGGAGGAGGTCGGGCCGGCCGCACCGGCTCGCGCTCGTCGTGGCGAAGTACGAAGGCCGGGAGCATCTCGTTTCGATGCTCGGTGAGGGCGAATGGGTCAAGAACGTGCGTGCTGCCGGAGGCGAGGCATTCATCGTCAGCGGCCGCCGGCGGAAGGTGAGCCTCCAGGAGATACCCGTCGGCGAACGCGCGCCGATCATCCAAGCATTCCTGCGCTCCGCGCCCGGAGGGCGACCACACCTCGGCCTTGACGCGAACGCGACGCTCGCGGAATGCGACAGCGTCGCTCCGGGCACTCCCGTGTTCCGGGTCGTGAGAAATACACTCGCGACGTGAGTGAGATCGATCCTGGCGTCGTCCGCTATGTCGCCGACCTCGCGCGCATCGCGTTGACCGACGAGGAGGTCGACCGCTTCGCGGCGCAGCTCTCCGTCGTCCTCGACGCCGTCGGGAAGCTCCGCGAGGTCGACACCGAGCACATCTCGCCGACGGCATCGGTCCTCCCGCTCGAGAACGTTCTGCGCGAGGACGAGGCCCGCGAGGGCCTGACCGTCGAGGAGGCCATGCGCAACGCCCCCGCGCGCGACGGCGACCTGTTCCGCGTTCAGACGGTCATCGAGGAGCGGCCGTCGGGTGGCTGAGGCCGGCACCATTCGCGAGATCGCCGCGGCGCTGCGATCCCGCCGAACGAGCGCCTCCGAGCTCGCGCGCGCGGCGATCGCGCGCGCCAAGGCCGATGCCTACAACGCCTGGCTCGTCGTCGCCGAGGACCATGCGCTCGTGCAGGCGCGCGCGGCGGATGAACGCATCTCCACCGGGGACGCGCCGCTCCTGTGCGGCGTCCCGTGGGCCTGCAAGGACATCATCGGGACGAAGGACGTCGAGACCACGGCGGCGTCGCGGATCCTCGACGGGTACGTCCCGCCGTACTCGGCGACGGTCGTCGAGAGGCTCGACGGCGAGGGCGCGGTGATGGTCGGCAAGACGAACCTCGACGAGTTCGCGATGGGCTCGTCGAACGAGAACTCGGCCTTCGGTCCCGTGCACAACCCGTGGGATCCGTCGCGCGTCCCCGGAGGATCGTCCGGCGGGTCCGCGGTCTCCGTTGCGGCGGGCGAAGTGACGTTCGCGCTCGGGACGGACACCGGCGGCTCGATCCGCCAGCCCGGCGCTCTCACCGGGATCGTCGGGATGAAGCCGACATACGGTCGCGTCTCGCGCTACGGCGTCGTCGCGTTCGCCTCCTCGCTCGACCAGGTCGGTCCGTTCACGCGCACGGTCGAGGACTGCGCGATCGTCTGCCAGGCGCTCTTCGGCCAAGACCCGTCCGACGCGACGACGATGCCGCTTCCGGTCGAGGATCTTCGTCGCGACCTCGACCGCGGCGTGAAGGGGATGCGCCTCGGCGTTCCCAAGGAGTACTTCATCGCCGGCATCGAGCCGGGCGTCGAGCGCGCGGTGCGCGCGGCGATCCGGGAGCTCGAGTCACAGGGAGCGGCGATCGAGGAGGTCTCGCTGCCCTCGACGGACAGCGCCCTGGGCGTCTACTACATCATCCAGCCGGCCGAGGCATCGGCGAACCTCGCGCGCTACGACGGCGTGCGGTTCGGTTTGCGCGTCGAGGGGCCCGACCTCGTGGAGACGTACAAGCGGACACGCGGCGCGGGTTTCGGCGCCGAGGTGAAGCGCCGCATGATCCTCGGGACGTACGCGCTCTCGACGGGCTACTACGACGCCTACTACGTGAAGGCGCAGAAGGTCCGCACTGTCATCAAAGAGGAGTTCGAGCGCGTCTTCGGAAAGGTCGACGCGCTCGTGACGCCGACCTCGCCGACCGTCGCCTTCGGCATCGGCGCCAAGGTGAACGATCCGCTCCAGATGTACCTCAACGACGTGTTCACGCTCCCCGTGAACATCGCGGGTCTGCCCGGCATCTCGATCCCCTGCGGCCTGAGCGAGGGGCTGCCCGTCGGGCTGCAGGTCATCGCTCCGTACTACAAGGAAGCGACGATGTTCCGTGTCGCGGCCGCCTACGAGCGCGCGACGATGCATCACACGCTGCGTCCAACGGCGCGCGACAGCCGCCCCCAGGAGGTGCGTTCATGACGATCGTCAAGCGCGCGCTCACCAACGAGCGGGTCACGAAGATCCCGGCGAGCGGCATCCGGCGCTTCTTCGACATGGTCTCCGGCGTCGAGGGCTCCATCTCGCTTGGCGTGGGCGAGCCGGACTTCGTGACGCCGGAGCGCTTCCGCCAGGCGGCGATCCGCTCGATCGACGAGGGGCACACGCACTACACGTCGAACTACGGCATCAAGCCGCTCCGTGAAGCGATCGCGGAGCACACCGCTCGCCTGCGCGGCCTGCGGTACGACCCGGCGACGGAGATCCTCGTCACCGTCGGCGTCTCCGAGGCCGTCGACCTCGCTCTGCGCGCGACGCTCAACGACGGCGACGAGGTCATCGTCGCCGATCCCTCGTACGTCGCGTACGTCCCCGGCATCGTGCTCGCCGGCGGCGTCCCCGTGCCGGTCGCGACGGACGAGGCCAGCGACTTCCGCCTCCTGCCGGAGGACGTCGAACGCGCGGTCACGCCGCGCACGCGCGCCATCCTCCTCGGATTCCCGAACAACCCCACGGGTGCGGTGCTGGAGGCGCGCGACGTCGAAGGCATCGCCGGCATCGCGCGCGAGCACGACCTGCTCGTGTATTCGGACGAGATCTACGACCGGCTCGTGTACGGCACGGAGCACCGTTCGATCGCCGCGGAGCCGGGCATGAAGGAGCGCAGCGTCTACCTCGCGGGCTTCTCGAAGTCCTACGCCATGACCGGCTGGCGCGTGGGGTACGCGTGCGCGCCGGCGGCGGTCATCGAGCAGATGATGAAGATCCACCAGTACACGGTCATGTGCGTGCCGACGTCGGGGCAGTACGCCGCGCTCGAGGCGCTCCGCAGCGGCGAGCCGGAGGTGGGGCGGATGGTCGCCGAGTACGACGCCCGTCGCCGCGTCATGTGGTCGCGCTTCAACGCGATGGGCCTCCACTGCTTCGAGCCGCGCGGCGCCTTCTACTGCTTCCCGAGCGTGAGCTCGACCGGGCTGGACGACGAGGAGTTCGCCGCCCGTCTCTTCAAAGAAGAGAAGGTCGTCGTCGTCCCGGGATCCGCTTTCGGCGAGCGTGGCAAGGGCCACATCCGCGCCTGCTACGCGACGTCGATGGAGAGGATCCATGAAGCGTGCGATCGCATCGAGCGCTTCGTGAACAGGAACACGCGATAGACGAGAGCTGGGAAGACGCTTTCGAGCGGAAGCTGCGCGGAGGGGATGTGCTCGGCGCCTCCGACGTCCTGCGGAAGACGGGCAAGGAGGGTTGGGTGCGGAAAGCGGAGCACGACCGCGCCGCCGCGATCGTTGACGCCGTGGCCCCCGCTCCGATCGTGCGGCGCGACTGGGCCATCCGGCTCCTCGCGCATCCGCGGCGCGTCGACAAGGAGCTGGCCGTCACCGTGCTCCTGCCGCTGATCCGCAGCCACCGCGGCGACTGCGAGCGCGCGGCGGAGCGCCTCCGGGCCGAGACCGACCCGGCGGTGAAGCGCGCGCACTCGAGGCTGGTGCGCGCGCTCGCCGAAGCGCGCTCTCCCGACCTCTAGTGGGGACGCACTTCCACGATCAACCGCCCGAACACTGGGCCGCGCCCGTCTCCCTCGACCCGACCCCGGTCTGGAAGCAGTACATCGTCATCGGGGTGCTGCTCGTGGTCGCGCTCCTCGTCATCGCGGTGGTCTCGGTCCCCGCGCTCATGCCGACGATGGTGGCGCCGCCGGCCGTCGTTCCGGGCGGCCGCGTCGTGCTGCCGCGCGGCGACGTCCCCGCCGTCGCGGCATACCCGAAGCTGATCGGCGCGCCGCTCGTGGACGACGCGCATTCCTTCTGGCTCGTCCAGCCTTCCGCCGGCGACGTCGTCGCGGTGCGCGCGCGCTGGTCGCCCGCGGACGGCGCGCGCGAGTGCCCCGTCGCCGCGTTCTCGGGCGGCATCGGCAACACGAGCGTTCCGGTCGACCGGCGCCCGTTCTTCCAGGCCTGCCCCGACGCCCAGGGATGGCTCTTCGGCCCCCGTGGCGAGCCGCTCGGCGCTCCGCGCTCGCTGGCTCGATATCTTGTGTCGGTGACGACGGACCGCGTGATCGTGAACGTCAGCGACGAGATCCCGAGCTCGCTGCGCACGCCCGCGCCGAGCGCTTCGAGGACGCCGTGACCGTCGCGACCGAGCGGCCGTACGAGATCGTCATCGGGATCGAGACGCACGTCGAGCTGGGGACGCTGTCGAAGATGTTCTGTCCCTGCTCGGCGCGCTGGTTCGGCATGCCGCCGAACACGCTCGTATGCCCCGTCTGCCTCGGGCTTCCCGGCGCCCTGCCGGTGCCGAACCGCCGCGCGATCGAGCTCTCCATGACGGCGGGCCTCGCGCTCCACTGCGAGGTGCCCGAGCACACGAAGTTCGACCGCAAGAACTACATGTACCCCGACCTCCCGAAGGGCTATCAGATCTCGCAGTACGACCTGCCGCTCAACGTGAAGGGCTGGCTCGAGATCACCGGCGACGACGGAAGCCCGAAGCGCATCGGCATCATCCGCGCGCACCTCGAGGAGGACACCGGCAAGCTCCTCCACGGCGATGGGTACTCGCTCGTCGACTTCAACCGCTCCGGAGTGCCGCTCCTCGAGATCGTGAGCGCGCCCGACATGAGCTCGGTGAGCGAGGCCCTCGCCTACGCGGATGCGCTGCGCGAGATCCTCATCCACGCCGGCGTCTCGGAGTTCCGGCTGGAAGAGGGCGCCGCTCGCTTCGACACGAACGTCTCCATCCGCTTCCGTGAGGACGGTCAGGTGCGCTGGCCGCCTCAGAGCGAGATCAAGAACCTCAACAGCCTGCGTGCGCTGGAGCAGGCCGTCACGTTCGAGTCGGGGCGCTTGTGGGAGGACTGGCAGGCGGGCGGCGAGATCCGCACGCGTAAGGCGAAGATCACGGTCGGCTGGAGCCCCGAGACCGGCCGCACTTTCCTCCAGCGGCGCAAGGAGGAGGCGGAGGACTACCGCTACTTCCCGGAGCCCGACCTCGTGGCGCTCGCGCCGTCGCGGGAGACCGTCGAGCACATCCGCTCGTCGCTGCCGGAAATGCCGAGCGAGCGCCGCGCTCGCTTCGTCGCGCAGTACGGCCTTTCCGACTACGACGCGCGCATCCTCGTGTCGGATCCGCTGCTCGCGGCCCTGTTCGAAGGCGCGGTCGCCGCGGGGGCCGACGCGAAGACGACGGCGAACTGGATCACCGGCGAGACGCTGCGCTTCCTGCGCGAGCGGTCCGTGCGCGCGGCCGAGATCCCTTTCACCGCCGCGCAGCTGGCGGAGCTCGTCGGGCTGATCGTCAAGCGAGAGATCAGCGCGACGATCGCGAAGGACGTGTTCGCGGAGATGTGGGCCAGCCGCAAGGGCCCCGCCGCCATCGTGACCGAGAAGGGTCTGCGCCAGGTCTCCGACGAAGCGGCGATCGCCTCCGTCGTCGACGACGTCATCTCCGCGCAGGCGAAGGCCGTCGCCGACTACCGCGGCGGCAACAAGCGCGCGCTGGAAGCGCTGTTCGGCGGCGTCATGGGGCGCACGAAGGGCAAGGCCGATCCTCAGGTCGTCCGCCGGGTCCTCACGGAGAAGCTGGGCTAGCGCGCCCATCGGCGCGCGAAGGGCTGGCCGTTCGCGCCGAGGTCGCGGAGGGCGCGCTCGACGTCCGCGTCGACCGCCGTCAAGCGCGTTGTTGTTCCGCTACGGGATCGTCGGCGGGATCCCCAGCGACTCCCACAGGTAGAGCGACGCGAGCGTGCGGTAGGGCCGCCACGGCTCGGCGATCGCGACGAGACGATCGGGCTTGAGCGCGGCGACGCCGTACGCGCGCTCGACGGCACGGCGCAGCCCGAGGTCGCCGACGGGCAGCACGTCGGGACGACGCAGGTGGAACATGAGGAACATGTCCGCGCTCCACGGCCCGAGCCCCTTCACCGCCGTGATCGCCTCGCGGACGGCGTCGTCCTCGAGCCGCCGCAGGCGGCGGACGTCGAGGCCGCCGGCGAGGAAGTGCCGCGCCAGGTCGCGCATGTAGACGACCTTCGTCCGCGAGAGGCCGCACGCGCGCAGCTTCGTCTCGCTCATCCGCAGCAGCTCCTCGGGGTCCGGTGAGCGGCCGCCGTTCGCCGCGACGAGCCGCGCGAAGATCGCGCGGGCGGCGACCACGGAGAGCTGCTGCCCGACGATCGTCCGGAGCAGCGAGCCGAAGGCGTCGCGCGGACGGCCGCGCGTCCAGTGCGTGACGTCGAGCGGGCCGACGGCGTCCACGATCCGCCGCAGCGTGCGGTCGCATCGGCGCAGGTACGCGACGGGGTCAGTCGATGAGCTCGTAAGCGGGAAGGGTAAGGAACTCGACGAAGTCCTTGGAGAGCGCGACGCGCTCGAAGAGCTTCGCGGCCTGGTCGTACCGGCCATCGCGGTAGAAGGCGTCGCCCACCGCGGCGCGGATCTTCTCCAGCTCCTCCGCCTCGACCTTGCGCACGAGGTCCGGCGTGATCCGCGGCCCGCCCGCGATGCTCGCGCCGTTGTGCACCCACTGCCAGACCTGCGAGCGGGCGATCTCCGACGTCGCGGCGTCTTCCATGAGGTTGTTGATGGCCGCGGCGCCGGTGCCGCGGAGCCACGACGCGATGTACTGGATGCCGACGCTCACGTTGTTGCGGACGCCCTGGTCGGTGATCGTGCCGCCCGGGACGCGGATGTCGAGGAGCTGCGCCGCGCCGACGTGGACGTCCGGCCGCTGCTTGTCGAGCTGGTTGCGCTTCGTCCCGAGGACGCGGTCGAACTCGGTCATCGCCGTCCCGACGAGGTCGGGGTGCGCGACCCACGTCCCGTCGAAGCCGTCCGTCGCCTCGCGCACCTTGTCCTCGCGCACCTTCGCCAGCGCCTGCTCGTTGACGACCGGATCGCGGCGGGACGGGATGTACGCCGCCATGCCGCCGAGCGCGAGCGCGCCGCGCTTGTGGCACGTCTTCACGAGGAGCTCGGTGTACGCGCGCATGAACGGGACGGTCATCGTCACCTGGATGCGGTCGGGGAGCAGGTAGTCGGAGCGCTGATGGAACTTCTTGATGACGCTGAAGATGTAGTCCCACCGTCCGGCGTTGAGCCCGCCCGAGTGGTCGCGGAGCTCGTAGAGGATCTCCTCCATCTCGAACGCCGCCGTCACGACCTCGATGAGGACCGTCGCCTTGATCGTGCCGCGCGGGATCCCGAGCGCGTCCTGCGCGAAGTTGAAGACGTCGTTCCACAGGCGCGCCTCGAGGTGGCTCTCGGTCTTCGCGAGATAGAAGTAGGGCGCGGTCCCGCGATCGAGCAGCCGCCGCGCGTTGTGGAAGAAGTACAGGCCGAAGTCCATGAACGCGCCCGCGATGGGCTTCCCGTCGACGACGAGATGCTTCTCGGGGAGATGCCAGCCGCGCGGCCGCACGACGAGCGTCGCGGTCTCCCGGTCGAGCGTGTACTTCTTGCCGTCCGGGTTCGCGAAGGAGATCGTCCGCTCGATCGCGTCGACGAGGTTCGCCTGGCCGGAGACCATGTTCTCCCACGTCGGCGTGTTCGCGTCCTCGAAGTCGGCCATGTAGACCGACGCGCCGGAGTTGAGCGCGTTGATGACCATCTTCCGGTCCGTCGGGCCGGTGATCTCGACCTTGCGGACCTCGAGGTCCTGCGGGACGGGGGCGACGGACCACTCAGCGGAGCGGATCTTCGCCGTCTCGGGCAGGAAGTCGAGCGTTCCGCCGGCCTTGAGCGCGTTCCAACGCTGCTCGCGCGCCGCCAGGAGCGTGTCGCGACGCGCGCCGAACTCGCGGTGCAGACGCTCGACGAACGCGAGCGCATCCTTCGTGAGGACGCGGTCGGCGTCCGTCACTCGACTGCCGCGAACGTCGAGCGTGCTGATGGCCATGGGGTGATCCGTATCCTACCCAGCGAATGAGGCGGGGACGCGCCGATCCCACATGGCGGAAGGCCGCGCCGAGGTGAGCGGCGCTCTCCTCGGCGGGAGCACGTTCGCCGCGATCGGTCTCCTGTTCCTCCTCACGGCGATCCGGATGTTCACCTCCACCCTCTATCAGTCGATGTTCGGCGCGGTGCCGAACGAGACGGTCGGCGCCATCGCGCTCGGAGTCTTCGCCGCGTCGATCCTCGCCGTCGTCGTCGCATGGCGCGTCGGTCCGCGCGGGTCCGTCGCCCTCTCGGGGACGCTCCTCGCCGGCGGCACGCTCCTCGCCACGGCGTCCCACTGGGACCGCGCGGCCATCGTCCTGGCCGCGGTCGCCGTCATCGGAGGGACGTGGTGGGTCGCTCTCGTCCAGAGCGCGCGCGGTGGGGCGGGGGCGTCGCCGTTCGTGCTCGGTCTCCCGCTCGCTGTCGTCGCGGACCTGGCGCTGCGCGCCGCCTTCCGCACCGAGCTCGTCGTCGAGCAGACGACCGCGGTCGGGCTCCTGCTCGCCGCGGTCGCCGCGCTCGTGTTCCTCGCGGCGGGCCTCGCATGGGCATCGGGTGAGCGCGAGTGGACCTCGCCCGGGGTGCGCGGCGCGATCGCGCTCGCCGCCATCCCCGCGCTGCTCCTTTTGTCGGAGCTCATCGGCGCGAACCCGGGCGAGGCCGCCGGCGCGGGTGGCCTCGACCGCGGGCCGCAGGCGTCGGGGACCTGGTACGTCGCCGCGGCCGCGCTCGGGCTCGGCATGACGACGGGCGCGGTCATCCTCGCGCGGCGCCGTCCGCCCGCGCGTCTCAGCGCGCTCCTGTTCGTCTTCGCCGGATCGCTGCTCGTCTGGTCGCACCTGCCCGTTGCCGCGACGCTGGGCGCGATGATCCTCAGCGTCGGCACCTTCGCCGGCGCGTCGATCCTCGCCGACACCGCGGCGCGTCCGGCGCGCGGCCCCGCCCTCGGCGTCGTCGCCCTGGCGATCGGGTGGGTCGCCTTCGTCGCGGTCGCGTTCGTCTACTACGCGTACTACGCGCCGGGCGTCGCGCCGTTCGTCGCGGTCGCGATCGTCGCCGTCGGCCTTGTCGCCGCCGTGCCGCTGCCGATGCCGCGCTTCGGCGTCGCCGGCATCGCGCTCGTCGGCCTGCTCGGCATCGTCGTCCCGGTCGTCGCTCTGCTCACGCCGCCGACCGCGTCGCGTTCGGAAGCGCGCTCGACGTTCCGCTTGATGACCTACAACCTCCACCAGGGGTTCGACGTCGGGGACCTCCCGTCCGTCCAGCGCCTCGGCGACGTCATCGCGGCCGAGGACCCCGACGTCGTCGTCCTCGAGGAGGTCGTCCGCGGCTGGATGATCGACGACCAGCACGACGTGCTCACCGTCCTATCCGAGCGGCTCGGGATGCCGTACGTGTTCGGCCCGCAGATCGGCGACCTCTACGGCGACGCCATCCTGTCGCGCCTGCCGATGACGGACGTGAAGGTCATCCACTTCGCGCGCGAGCCGCAGCTCAAGCACCAGCCGCGCGGCGCGATCCTCCTGACGGTCGGCGGAGTGCGGCTCATCGGCACGCACCTCGACGAATTCGACCCCGCGACGGACGTGCGGCAGCGCCAGGTGGGCTCGATCCTCGCCGCGTGGGGCGGCGCGCGTCCCGCGATCGTCGCGGGCGACCTCAACGCGCGGCCGGGCGCCGCCGAGCTGCAGCTGCTCGCCGACGCGGGCTTCCGCGACCTCGCGAAGGACGATGGCGCGGACCAGCCGACGATCCCGTCGGACAAGCCCACCGACCGCATCGACTACGTGTGGGGCATCGGCGTGGTCGGGTCGGAAGCGCACACGGTGGCGACGACGGCATCGGATCATCGGCCCGTCGTGATCAACATCTCCGTTCGCTAAACTGGCGCCAGCCGCGGTGCTTCCTCTGCGGCGCGAGAGGAAGGAGGCCGCCATCCGCCCGTTCGTCCACCTGCACACCCACAGCGAGTTCAGCCTGCTCGACGGCCTCTCCCGGATCGACGACCTCGTCGCGCGGGCGAAAGAGCTCGCGATGCCCGCGCTCGCCCTCACCGATCACGGCGCGCTGTACGGCGCGATCGACCTCTACGTCGCCGCCAAGCAGGCGGGCATCAAGCCGATCGTCGGCGTCGAGACCTACGTCGCGCGCGGGAGCCGCTTCGACCGCGACGCGCGCATCGAGGGCCACGGGCGACCGTTCCACCTCGTCCTGCTGGCGAAGGACTTCGACGGCTACCAGGCGCTCGTAAAGCTCATCACCGCCGCGCACCTGGAGGGCTACTACTACCGCCCGCGCATCGACAAGGAGCTCATCCGCCAGCACGCCGGCCACCTCATCGCGCTGTCCGCGTGCCTTCAGGGAGAGGTCTCGCGCGCCATCCAGGAGGAGGGCCTCGACGCCGCGGTGGCGGTCGCGGAGGAGCACCGCGAGCTGTTCGGCGAGGGCAACTACTTCCTCGAGCTCATGGACCACGGCATCCCGGAGCAGGCGCAGGCGTCGCGGGGCATCCGCGAGGTCGCGAAGCGCACCGGCATCCCGCTGGTCGTGACGAACGACCTCCACTACGTCAACGCCGACGACGCCGAGGCCCAGGACGTCATGGTCTGCATCCAAAGCGGCAAGACGATCGACACCCAGGACCGTCTGAAGATGATCGACCACCCCGAGCTGTGGATGAAGAGCGGCGATCAGATGGCCGAGCTGTTCCCACAGGACGGCGAGGCCATCGACAACACCCTGCGGATCGCGGAGATGGTCGACATCGACCTCCCCCTCGGCCAGATCCGCCTGCCGCACTTCCCGCTGCCCGAGGGGCGGACCGCGGACGAGCAGCTGCGCGCCATGGCGGAAGCCGGGGTCGCGCGCAAGTACGGCTCGATCACGCCGGAGCTGCGCGCACGCCTCGAGCACGAGCTCCACATCGTCCAGGAGACCGGGTACTCGGGATACATCCTCATCGTCCAGGACTTCATCCGCTTCGCGAAGGAGCAAGGGATCCTCACCGCCGTCCGCGGATCCGCGGGCGGATCGCTCGTGACCTACGCCATCGAGCTCACCGACATCGACCCCATCCGCTACGGCCTCATCTTCGACCGCTTCCTCAACCTCGAGCGCTTCACGCAGCCGGACATCGACGTCGACTTCGAGGACGACCGCCGCGACGAGGTCATCGCCTACGTCACGCAGAAGTACGGCGCGGACCGGGTCGCGCAGATCGGAACGTTCAACACGATGCTCGCGCGCGCGGCCGTGCGCGACGTCGCGCGCGTCCTGGGGATGCCGTACGGCGAGGCCGACCGCGTCGCGAAGACGATCCCCTTCGGCTCGACGCTCGACGAAGCGCGCGAGATGGTCGGCGAGCTCAAGCAGCTCGAGGAGGAGCCGCACGTCGTCCGCCTCCTCGACCTCGCCGAGAAGGTCGAGGGCCTCGTACGCTCGACGGGGACGCATGCCGCGGGCGTGGTCATCACGCGCGACCCGCTCACCGAGCTGGTCCCGCTCGAGCGGTCGAAGGGCAAGGCCGACGCCATCCAGACCCAGCTCGAGGACAAGGCGCTCGAGAAGCTCGGCGTCCTCAAGTTCGACTTCCTCGGGCTCGCGAACCTCACCATCCTCGACCGCGCGCTCGAGCTCATCCGCGAGAAGCGCGGCGTCACGATCACGCGCGAGGAGATCCCGCTCGACGACCGCAAGACGTTCGAGCTGCTCGCGTCGGGCGAGACGACCGGCATGTTCCAGCTCGAGTCGGCGGGGATGCGGCGGCACATCAAGGATCTGAAGCCCGACCGCGTCGAGGACGTCATGGCCATGGTCGCGCTCTTCCGACCGGGGCCGATGGAGTGGATCCCCACGTACATCCGCCGCAAGCGCGGACAGGAGCCCATCACGTACGACCACCCGGCGCTCGAGCCCGTGCTCAAGGGGACGTACGGCGTCATGGTCTATCAGGAGGACGTCATGGCGGTGACCCAGGCGCTCGCCGGGTTCTCGCTCGCCGAGGCGGACGTCCTCTGCTACACGATCCGCAAGAAGATCCGCGAGAAGCTCGACGCGCAGAAGACGAAGTTCATGTCCGGCGCGCACAAGCAGGGCGTGCCGATGGACGTCATCGAGAAGGTGTGGGCGAACTTCGAGCCCTTCGCGCGGTACGGCTTCAACCGCGCGCACGCGGCGATCTACGGGATGATCGCTTACCACACCGCCTACCTCAAGGCGAACTACACCGCGGAGTACATGACCGCCGTCCTCTCGACCGAGATGGGATCGCCGGAGCGCGTCGCCATCGCCGTCGCGGAATGCCGGCGCCTCGGCATCGAGGTCCTTCCGCCGGACATCAGCGCGAGCGAGCTCGGGTTCGTGGTCGACGGGAACACGATCCGCTTCGGGCTCGGCGCGGTGAAGAACGTCGGCCAGGGCGCGGTCGAGACGATCATCGAGGCGCGCCGCGCCGGCGGGGCGTTCCGGTCGCTCGACGACCTGTGCCAGCGCGTCGACCTGCAGCGCGTCAACAAGCGCGTCCTCGAGTCGCTCGTGAAGTGCGGCGCGTGCGACGCCTTCGGCCCGCGTCTCGCGCAGCTGGACAAGCTCGATGCCGTGCTCTCCACGGCGCAGCGGGAGCAGAAGGACCGCGCCAGCGGGCAGGTCGGTCTCTTCGACATGTTCGCCGCCGTCCCCGACGCCGGACGCGTCGACGGGCCGGAGGCGCCGCGCCGCGAGCTCCTGGGGTGGGAGAAGGAGCTCCTCGGCATCTACCTCTCGCAGCACCCGCTCCAGGAGTACAGCCAGCGCCTCCCGGCCGATCTCGTCGTCACCTACCTCGCCGAGCTGCGCGAGGCGGGGGACGACCTCGTCACCGTCGCGTGCGTCGTGACGAGCGCGCGGAAGCACGTCACGAAGAACAAGCAGCTCATGCTCTTCGCCCAGGTCGAGGACCTCACCGGGTCCGCCGAGGTGACCGTCTTCCCGCGCACGTACGAGGCGACGAGCGGCGTGTGGGCTTCCGACGAGATCCTTCTCGTCCTCGCGCGCGTCGAGCAGCGGGACGACGCGGCGCAGCTGCTCTGCGAGCACGCGGCCCGCTTCGACGAGGCCGGCATCGCCGAGATACGCGCGAAGACCGAGGAGCGCCGCGCGTTCCTTGCGCGGAAGCAGAAGTGGTCCGGGAACGGCGGCGGGTATCGCGCGAACGGCAACGGCAACGGCAACGGCAGCGGCGGCACGGCAAATGGGAACGGGCACGTCGTGGCGCCTCCGCCTCCCCTCCCGACGCCCGCGTCGGCCGCTCCGCCGATCCTCGTGCGCTTCCGCGCGGCGCTCGATTACGAGCGCTCCATCGCCCTCTTCCAGCGCATCCAGGGCGTCCTCGACAAGCACCCCGGCGCGTCGCCCGTCGCGCTCGAGCTCCCGCGCGCGCAGGGGATGCCGCAGCGCGTACGCACGTCGTTCCGCGCGCAGGCGTCGGACGATCTCGCCGCGGCGATCGAGCGCGAGGTGGGCGACGTCGTCGAAGTCGTCGTGGAGAGCGTCTAGAGGCTCGCTCGGCTAGTGCCGTATAGCGCCCGGTGTCATGCTCCGGGGGTGGACCCGACCTCAGGCGTCCCCGAGCCGGCGTCCGATCTCGCGGAGGCGATCCGGCGCGTCGAACAGGAGAAGGAAGAGTTCCTCTCGATCGTCGCGCACGAGCTGAAGACACCGCTCACGCCGCTCAAGAGCATGGCCCAGCTCATCCGCCTGCGGCTGGCGCGTGCGCGCCGCGGCGAGCGCGAGCTCGACCTCGACTCGCTCGAGCGGAACCTCGCCACGATCGAGCGTCAGGTGGACCGTATGGACCGGCTCGTCACGGACGTACTGGAGGTGTCGCGCATCCGCCGCGGCCGGTTCGAGCTCACGCCCGCGCCGATGGATCTCGCCGGCGTCGTCCGCGAGGCGGTGCAGCGCTGGTCGGAGGCCGTCGCCGAGGAGGGCCGGCATCGCCTCGAGCTCGACGCGCCCGCGACCCTGACCGTGACCGCCGACCAGCAGCGGATCGAGCAGGTCGTCGGCAACCTCATCGGGAACGCGATCAAGTACTCGCCCCACGGCGGGACGGTGCACGTGCGGCTCGAGGAGCGGCCGCAGGAGGCGGTGCTGACCGTCGCCGACGGCGGGATCGGGCTGGCCGAGGACGAGCTGGCGCAGATCGGGCGCGAGCCCTTCGCGCGCGGCCGGCGCGCGCACGGGTTCGCGGGCATCGGCGTCGGCCTGTACCTCTCACGTCTGGTGGCGGAGGGCCACGGCGGCCGCGTCGAGCTCGAGAGCGAGGGCGAGGACAAGGGGACGACGGCGCGCCTGATCCTGCCGCGCTGACGGTGCCGGAGGAGGGACTCGAACCCTCACGGGCTTGCGCCCAACGGATTTTGAGTCCGTATCGTCTACCGATTTCGACACTCCGGCGCGACATTCATTGTCGCAGGCTCAGCGCGCGGCCCGCACCTCGACGACCGCACCGCGCTTCACGTTCAGCCGGTCGATCGCGCGCGCGCCGCGCATCGCCAGCTCGAGGTGGCCCGAGCTGTTGATGACCGCGACGACCTCGTCGTTCTCCGCTTCGGCGTAGAAAGAGACCAGCCGCCCGACGACGACGCTCCCGACGCCGACGGTGATCGCGCCGCGCGGCACGAGATCCTTGCCGATGTCGGTGACGACGTTGCCGAAGCGGTCGACGTGGACGATGTGCCCCGCGGCGGATCCGTCCGGACGCCGCTGCGGCGGGTGGATGGGGTAGGGGACGATCGAGTCGATCGCGTCGCCGACCTCGCGCAGCGCGGCGCCGCTCGCGAGACGAGCGGCGATGGGTGAGAAGATGTCGCGCCCGTGGAACGTCGGGCTCACGGGATGGCGCCAGAGGGCGCGCACCGTGAGCTCGACGGCCTCGCCGTCGGTCGATCCGCGCGCGACGAGCTCGAGCGTCCCGTTGTCGGGGCCGACCGCGCGGCGCCCGTGCGCCTGGATGGCGATGCCTCTGCGGTCCGACCCGACGCCGGGATCGACGACGCACACGACCACCGTTCCCTCGGGCAGGTCGCGCCACGCCGCGTTCAGCACCCACCCGGCCTCCGTCACGTCGCCGGGGGCGATCTCGTGCGAGATGTCGATGAGCTGCGCGTCCGGGAGCGCCCCCGTGAGGACGCCCTTCATCGAGGCGACGTAGTGGTCGCGCGCGCCGAAATCGGTCAGCAGCGCGACGACGGGCCGCGTCATTTCGCCTTCCGGGGGCGCACCAACGTCGGCATCGTACGCAGCGCGTCACGCACCAGCGCGGGCGGGCCGATGATGACCTGAGGCTCGTCCCACGTCGCCTCCGCTCCGGTCGTCAGCGAGGTCAGCGCCGCGCCCGCCTCCCGCGCGATCAGACCGCCCGCGGCGACGTCCCAGGGGCCGAGCGCGCCGTGCACGAAGAGGTCGAAGCGGCCCGCGGCGACGTAGGCGATCTCGAGCGCGGCCGATCCGAGCATCCGCATGCGCGCGCAGTGCGCGTTGAGCATCACGAAGCGCGACGTCGGCCGCGAAGCCGCCTTGAACGCGAGGCTGCACAGGACGAAGGCGCGCGCGACCTCGCGCACGCGGGACACGTGGATCGGCGCGCCGTTGAGGCGCGCGCCGCCGCCCTCGCACGCGACGAACGTCTCTCCGGTGCGTGGGGCGTGGATCGCGCCGGCGCGGGCGCGGCCATCCTCCACGTAGGCGATGGAGACGCAGTAGAAGGGCACGCCCCGGCTGAAGTTGAGCGTCCCGTCGATGGGGTCGACCACCCAGAACCGCTCGCCGCGCCGTGTCTTCGCCGCCGCGCCCTCCTCGGCGAGGACCGGGACGCCGCGGTCGTGCTTGCGCAGCAGCCGGATGATCGCGTCCTGAGCGGCGTGGTCGGCCGCCGTCGCGAAGTTCGCGCGCCCCTTCTTGCGCTTCACGATCTCGATGCGCTCGACGTCGATCGCGTCGCCCACGAGCTGGGCGGTCGAGGCGGCGAGGTCGGCCAGGTCGGACCAGCGCCGGGCGGGCATCATGCGCGCTGTGGCGGACACCAAGCCGATAGTGCATCAGCCCGACGCCGAGGCCGGCGACCTCCTGCGCCGAGCGCGGGACGGCGACCCGCGCGCCTTCGAGCAGCTCGCGCGTCAGAGCGAGCGCGCCCTGTACGGACACGTCCTGAGGATCGTCGGGAACTCCGCGGACGCGGAGGACGTCGTACAGGACGCCTTCGTGTCGGTATGGCGCTCGCTCGGCGCGTTCCAGGGCGGATCGTTCCGCGCCTGGATCTTCCGCATCGCGACCAACCGAGCGATCGACGTCATCCGCGCGCGGAGGCGGCGCGGCGAGCTGCCCCTCGAGCCGTCGGAGGACGACGAGGTCGAATGGGCCGAGCCGGCGGCGTCCGGCCCCGGCCTCGCGGAGCTGGCAAGCCAGAGCGAGGCGATCGCGGTCGTCGAGCAAGCCCTCGAGACCATCCCCGCGGAGCAGCGGGCCGCACTCCTCTTGCGCGACGTGGAGGGCTTCGCGTACGAGGAGATCGCGCGGATCATGGCGGTGGAGGTCGGCACGGTGAAGTCGCGCATACATCGCGCACGCCTCGCCGTCCGGAACGGCCTCGTACGCCGCGGCTGGCAGGGGGCGGGCGGATGACGGGAACCGCGCGGCCCCCGGGGGCGTCAGGACAAAGGTGAGGGACGTGCACGTCGATAGCGACCTGTCCGCGTATCTCGACGGCGAGCTCGCGCCGGCCGAGAGGGCGCCGGTCGACGCCCACCTCGCCTCCTGCGCGCGCTGCCGGCAGCGGCTCGGCGAGCTCCGCGCGACCGCGGCGCTCATCGCGGCGCTCCCCACGCCAAGCCCGTCGCACTCGCTCGTGCCGGTCGTCGCCCAGCGTTGGAGCTGGCTGCGCCCCGTCCGCGCGCTCTCCGCGATAGCGACCGGCGCCTTCCTCTTCGCGTTCCTGCTCACCGCGGTCGGCCGCGGCGGCAGCGGCCTCGGCGGCGGCGACGAGTCGACCGCGATCTTCGGCGGCAGCGGCGCGACGACCGCCGCGT